>NZ_QUAC01000449.1 GCF_003389455.1 Streptomyces inhibens
CCTCGCCCCCGCGGCCGGCTGCGCCCGCTGGTTCGCGGTCCGCGGGCGGCGCGGCCTGGCCGCCAGCCGCGGCCTCGGGGAACTCGCCGCCCGCACCCGCCCGTTGCTGCTCACCGCCACCCTGCTCTTCCTCGGCGCGCTGATGGCGCTGCTCCTCGGCGCGGGAGCCGCCCTCGGGAGCGACGGCGCGGTGGCGGTGGCGGCGGCGGCCGCGCTCGGAGTGCTGCTCTTCCTCGCCCGGCTGCTCGCCGTACACGGCTTCCCCGAGGCCGCCGCCGCGGGACTGGCCTCGGCCGCCGCCCTCGAAGCCCTGGCCCTGTCCCTCGTACTGATCGCCCGGCTCCCCGGCCTGCCCCCGCTCGACATGCCGGTCGAGGCCCTGACCACCATCGCGGGACCGGCCGCCGTACCCGCCGTGGCCTGCACCGCCGCCGCCCTCGGCCTGCTTGTCCACGGCCTGCGGGCGCTCACCGGCGCCTGCGCGCACTCACCCTCCGAACCGGCGGAGGCGCACCGGCCGTGACCCACCGGACACCCCCCGGCCCGCACCGCCCCGCACCCCCACACGGGCACCCCCACCACGCACCACCCCCGAAGAGGCACCCCGAAACGGCCCCTTCGACCCCGTTGACCACGTCGCCGCGGACCACACCCCCCACGTGGCCCCCGCCCCCGGCCCCGCGACCGAAGCCGACGTACTTCCCACCATCCGCCTTAGGAGCACGACACATGAACGTCCAGCCGACCACACGCCACGCGGACCGGGGGGTCGCACGATGAGGGTGCTGCTCATCGGCGCCAACGGCTACCTCGGCCGCTACGTCGCCGACCGCCTGCTCGCCGACCCCGCCGTCCAGCTCACCGCCCTCGGGCGGGGCGACGACGCCGACGTCCGCTTCGACCTGGCCACCGGCAGCCCCGGCGCGCTCACCCGCTTCCTGGACGCGGTACACCCCGGCGTGGTCGTCAACTGCGCCGGCGCCACCCGCGGCGGCGCCCGCGACCTGACCCGGCACAACACCGTCGCGGTCGCCACCATCTGCGAATCGCTGCGGCGCAGCGGCTGCGGCGCCCGGCTCGTCCACCTCGGCTGCGCCTCCGAGTACGGGCCCTCCCAGCCCGGCTCCTCCACCGCCGAGGACGCGGTGCCGCGCCCCGGCGGCCCGTACGGCGTGAGCAAACTCGCCGCCACCGAACTCGTCCTCGGCTCCGGGCTCGACGCCGTCGTGCTGCGGATCTTCTCACCGGTCGGCCCCGGCACCCCGGCCGGATCGCCGCTCGGCCGGCTCGCCGAGGCGATGCGCCGCGCCATGCAGTCCGGCGACAGCGAACTCAAGCTCGGCGGGCTCGGGGTGCAACGCGACTTCGTCGATGTCCGCGATGTCGCCCGCGCCGTGCACGCCGCCTCGCTGTCCGCCGCACAGGGCGTCGTCAACATCGGGACCGGCCGCGCCGTACGGCTGCGCGAGGCCGCGTCCGTGCTCGCCCGGGTCGCCGGCTTCGGCGGCGCGCTCCACGAACTCGACTCCCCGCCGGCCCGCCTGGTCATCCCCGGCCCGTCCACCGAGCACCCCGTCGGCTCGCCGCCCGCCACCTACCCCTACCCGGACGGCTGCGGCACCTGGCAGCAGGCCGATGTGCGCACCGCCCGCGACCGGCTCGGCTGGCGCCCCCGGATCGTCCTGGAGGAATCCCTCGCCGACATCTGGATGGAGGCCGCATGTCGTATCTGACCACCGCACGGCTTTGTGAGACGGGTGTCCGATTACTGGGACACCTGGACAGGGGTCAGGGCGCGCGCCCCTTCCACGAGCCGATCTCCGACGCGCACCGCTACCGGGAGTGGGACAAGACCGACGGCTCCCGCACCGACCGCCGGGCCACCGGGGCGGCAGGTGCCGGCGGAGACGCCTGGGAGCCGCTGCCCGGTTACTGGGACGATTTCGTCTCGCACATCGGACCAGGTGTCTCGGAATGAAGAAGGGCGTGGCAGTGTTACGGGAAGACAATTAGTCCTGAGATACCGACCAACCCCCTTGTTGAGGTCATCCGTGTCGCTGCCACCCCTGGTCGAGCCCGCTTCGGAGCTCACCGTCGACGAGGTCCGCAGGTACTCCCGCCACCTGATCATTCCCGACGTCGGGATGGACGGGCAGAAGCGGCTGAAGAACGCCAAGGTGCTGTGTGTCGGCGCCGGCGGCCTGGGCTCGCCCGCGCTGATGTATCTGGCCGCGGCCGGCGTCGGCACGCTCGGCATCGTGGAGTTCGACGAGGTCGACGAGTCGAATCTGCAGCGCCAGATCATCCACAGCCAGGCGGACATCGGCCGCTCCAAGGCCGCGTCGGCCAAGGACACGGTGCTGGGCATCAACCCGTACGTCACGGTCAACCTGCACGAAGAGCGCCTCGACTCCACGAACGTCATGGAGCTCTTCGCCCAGTACGACCTGATCGTGGACGGCACGGACAACTTCGCCACCCGCTACCTGGTCAACGACGCCTGCGTACTGCTGAACAAGCCGTACGTCTGGGGTTCGATCTACCGCTTCGACGGCCAGGCCTCCGTCTTCTGGTCCGAGCACGGCCCCTGCTACCGCTGCCTGTACCCGGAGCCCCCGCCGCCGGGCATGGTGCCCTCCTGCGCCGAGGGCGGCGTCCTCGGTGTGCTGTGCGCCTCCATCGGCTCCATCCAGGTCAACGAGGCCATCAAGCTGCTCGCCGGCATCGGCGACCCGCTCGTCGGCCGCCTGATGATCTACGACGCGCTGGAGATGACCTACCGTCAGGTCAAGGTCCGCAAGGACCCGAACTGCGCGGTCTGCAGCGAGAACCCGACCGTCACCGAGCTCATCGACTACGAGGCCTTCTGCGGCGTCGTGTCCGAGGAGGCCCAGGAGGCGGCGGCCGGCTCGACGATCACTCCCAAGCAGCTCAAGGAGTGGATCGACGCCGACGAGAAGATCGAGATCATCGACGTCCGCGAGCCCAACGAGTTCGAGATCGTCTCGATCCCCGGCGCCAAGCTGATCCCCAAGAACGAGTTCCTGATGGGCGCCGCCCTCCAGGACCTCCCGCAGGACAGGAAGATCGTCCTGCACTGCAAGACGGGCGTCCGCTCGGCCGAGGTACTGGCCGTACTGAAGTCCGCGGGCTTCGCCGACGCCGTGCATGTCGGCGGCGGCGTCATCGGCTGGGTCAACACCGTCGAGCCGGAGAAGCCGGTCTACTGACCGCAGCGTCCACGCGTAGGGCGCCGGTCCGCACTGTGCGGACCGGCGCCCTGTGCGTCTCGCCGCTTGCGGCTGCCGACGGCCGGGTCGGGGCCGCCGCTCAGATCTCGCCCTTGCGCGTCAGGTGCGTGAAGGCCAGCCAGCCCGGCAGCACCGGCAGCCAGAACGTCATCAGCCGGAACAGCAGCACCGCGGGGAAAGCGATGGCGCCGGCGAGCCCGGCGAACGTCAGCGCGGTGATCAGCGCGCCCTCGACCGCGCCCACACCGCCCGGCGTCGGCGCCGCCGACCCCAGCGCGTTGCCGGCGAGGAAGGCCACCGCGATGCTCGCGTAACTGAGCTGCTCACCGCCGCCGAACGCGCGGATCGAGGCGTCCAGGCACATCACGTTCGCCGCGGTCAGCAGCAGCATCCCGCCGATCCCGGTGACCAGCTTCCGGGGCCGCTGCAGGATGTCCAGCATCCGCGGCACCACACCGGCAAACAGCGACCGCAGCCGCGTCACCACGAACTTCCGCAGCACCGGCACCGCCGTCACCACCAGCACCAGCACCGCCACCGTCAGCAGCCCGGCGATGACCGTACGGGACGGCGACAACTGGTCCTGTCTGCTCTGCATGCCGGTCAGATAGCCGAAGGTCAGCAGCAGCAGGATGTGGCTGCCCAGACCGAACAGCTGGGACGCGCCGACACTCGCCACCGCAAGGCCGGGCCGGACGCCGGCGCGCTGCAGGAAGCGGGTGTTGAGCGCCACCCCGCCGATCGCCGCGGGCGCCACCAGCTTCACGAAGTTGCCCGCGATCTGGGCGACGACGGTTTTGACGAAGGCCACCTTCTCCGTGACGAACCCCAGAAGGCTCATCGCCGCCGCGATGTACGTCAGCGCCGAGAAGAACATCGCCACCAGCACCCACACCCACTGGGCCTTGCTGAACACATCGTCGAGGTTGAAGTGCGTCAGCTGCGACAGCAGCAGATACGCGGCGAACGCCCCGGCGATCCAGCTGATCAGGATCCGCGGGCTGAGCCGCTCCAGCTTCGCCGGTTCGATCACCGCTGTCGGACGGATCAACAGCACCTGCCGGCGGATCTGGGCCAGCAGATCCTCCTCGCGGGCCTCCTCCGACGCCTCGTCCAGGGCCCGCTTCTCGGCGTTCTTCTCCGCGTGCCGCTCGGCCCGTATCGTCTTGCGGTCCTTCGGCCCCGCCGCGTCACGCGCCTCGCGCGCCTCCTTGGCGGCCTGCGAGGCGGCCAGCACCGCCTCCCGCTCCCGCTTGGAACGCTCGCGCGCCAGATGGCGCAGCGTCGCACGGGTGGTGCGGCTGAGCGCGATCGGCTGCAGCAGGGGGAGGCTGTCGGCGACCGCGTCCGGGCCGAGCACCTCGACGGCCGCGGCCACCGCGCGCTCGGCGCCCACCCGCAGCCCGCAGGTGGTCAGCAGCTGGGCGATGTCCATCCGCAGAACGAGATCACCGGCCGCGATCTCACCGCCGCGCAGCTCGGTCAGGACGATATTGCCGGAACGATCCACCAGCAGCGCCTCACCCACCAGCCGCCGGTGCGCGATCCGCCGCGACTGCAACGCCGCGACCTGCCGCCACGCGCTGTGCATCAGCGCGTCGGTGATCTCCTCGTCGGCCAGCGCGTCGAAGCTGCGGCCGCCGATGTGCTCGTAGACCAGCATCACCGCGTCCGGGCCGAGCTCGGAGGTGGCGATCAGCTTGGGCGCGTTGGCGCCGGCCGCGATGGCCGCATACGCGAGCAGCGCCTCCTGCTCCAGCGCCTGGCGCAGCGACTGCAGGCTGCGGCGCTGATTGATGCCGCGCAGCGACAGCCGCCGCCACACCCGGTAGAAGAAGCCCTGCGCCTGCTGCTCACGGTCGACGACGGTGACATCGATCGGCGGGCCGTCCTCCAGCGTGACGAGGTAGCGGCGGCCGCGGTCGGCCTGCTCGGAGTTGGTGGCGTCCTCCGCGCGCATCGCGCTGACCGGATGGAAGCCGACCCGGCGCAGCCCCGCGAGGAGGTTCTGGCCGGTGGGGCGGACATTGGGGGAGCCGACGGCGTAGAGGGTCCCGTAGGCGACGGTCCAGCCGATCAGCACCGTCGTGATGATCGCGAACGGTGTGGTGTACCGCCCGACCAGCACCGCGACGACGTCCAGCAGCACCACGAACCACATCGCGACCCGCCAGCGTGGTCGCCGGGACATCCCCACCGCCGTCATATAGGCGATCACCGGCGCCAGATAACTGTGCACCGGCGCGGAGAGGGAACCGTTCGCCAACGGCTGGGTCAGCGCGACCCGGATGGAGGCGGGCGCGGCCTCGGCCACCCACAGATCGGTCGCCAGCGACACCCCGTGGGCGAGCACCGCGGCCAGCACACCGTCCGCGATCCGCAGCCCGTCCCGCTTGATCAGCCGCTCGACGGCGAACGCCACCGGCACGATCAGCACCAGGACGCTGGAGGCCAGCCCCGCCAGGTTGATCAGCAGCGGGGGCGCCGCCTTCGCGCCGGTGCCGATGTCCCTCGCCAGACCCTGGGTGGTGCCGTGCGCGAACGTGGCGAGCCCGAGGACGAGCGCGATCCCGGCCATGCCGAGCAGCAGCCGCAGGAGGTCGGCGGGCCGGTGCACGCGGGCGGGCAGCAGCGGCTCGTCGCCGGAGACCCGGTCGACATGGAACTCGCCGTGCTCGTCGGCGCTCAGGTCGACACGGTGCGAGCCCGTCCGGGCCTTGCCCCGCGCCGCGCCGGACGCCGGCTCCTCGCCCTTGTCGTGCTCGACCTGCTCGTCCTGCCCCTGCTCGGTCTGCTGCGTGTCGTCCCGCTCCTCCTCGTGCCCCTTGGGTGGCTCGGGCTCCTCGGGCCCATTCGGCCTCTCGGACGCCCCGGGTCGTTCGGCCTTCTCGATCGTGCTCGCCTTTTCGGTAGCGGAAGCCGTGGCCGGCTCCCGTTGGTGCTTCCCCTGTTGCGCCACGTGCTGCCGCTCCGGTCGTTCGGTCGGCGCGGCCGGGTAAGGCGCGGCGTCGGAGGCGTCGACGGTCAGCGCGTCAGGGGCGCCCGCCTCCCGTGGAGGCGCTGCACCCTGCTGCTCGGCCGTCTCTTCTTGATCTCGTATCACCAGTCACCGTCCGGAAGATGGTGGCACGGCCGACCGGTGGAGGGGGGCATCAGGGTGCATTTCGGGGGTACGGGAAGCGGAACGTCCGCCCCCGCACCACGGCTGACGGCGCCTTGCCGCCGACCTCCCTGGTGGTGCAGGACCGTGTGTCCGATCCCATTGTCGGTGCCGTACGGCAGGATGGACCGAATGAGTGGGACCGCAGATACGGCGGCAGGTGAACCGCCCGAGTACCCCGAGTACGCGGAGCGGGTCCTCGCCGTCGCCGAGCTGATCCCGGCGGGCCGGGTGATGACGTACGGCGATGTCGCGGAGTGGCTCGAAGGAGAGGAACAGCCCGAAGGGCTTCCGGCTACGGGCGGCGGCCCGCGGCAGGTGGGGCGGGCGATGGCGCTCTACGGCGGCGCCGTGCCCTGGTGGCGGGTGGTGCGCGCGGACGGCCGGCTGCTGCCCGGCAGCGAACTGCGCGCGCTGGCGCACTACCGCGACGAGGGCACGCCCCTGCGCGAGGCCCGGTCGGGTGCCGAAGACCACATACCGCGGCTGGACATGCGGCGGGCCCGGTGGGACGGGCGCCAGGACACCGGCGGGGCACCCTAGTGCGGAGCGCGGCGCGGAGGGCAGCGCGCCTCCGGCGGCGGTGGGACGCGGTGCGGCCGCGGCGCCGCCTGGCGTAGCGTCGGGCACTGCCGTCACGACGACGGCCCCATCCCGCGGCGCACCGCCGGCCGGCAGCCCGGCCGGTTCCCCGCACCACGGCCCGCCCCGCACCGCATACGCACCACGACCAGCACCCTCCTCAGGACCGGCGATCCACGTGAGTTCCTCCTTCTCGGCCATCCCGCCGACGCAGCCCCGACGGGCCGCCCGACGGGATGCCTCCGGCGCGTACCGACTGGTGCGTACCCCGCCGGGGCGGGTGGATCCTCCTCCCTTGGACGCAGCCCAGCGCGCTGTGGTTGACCACCGGCACGGGCCGCTGCTGGTGCTGGCCGGACCGGGCACCGGCAAGACCACCACCCTCGTGGAGTCGGTGGCACGCCGGGTGCGGGCCGGCGGCGACCCCGAGCGGATCCTCGTCCTCACCTTCAGCCGCAAGGCCGCCGTCGAACTACGGGACCGGCTCGCGGCCCGCCTGCGCACCAGCTTCGTCCCGCAGGCGACGACCTTCCACTCCTTCTGCTACGCCCTGATCCGCGCCCACCAGGACGCCGAACTCTTCGCCGACCCCCTACGGCTGCTGTCCGGACCCGAACAGGACCTCGTCGTCCGTGAGCTCCTCGAAGGACAGGCGGAGCTGGCCGACGCCGGCCGCGCCCAGGTCCACTGGCCCGACGAACTGCGGGCCTGCCTGACCACCCGAGGCTTCGCCGACGAAGTCCGCGCCGTGCTCGCCCGCAGCCGCGAACTGGGCCTGGGCCCCGACGCCCTCGGCGCCTTCGCCCGGCGCACCGGCCGCCCCGACTGGAGCGCCGCGGCCGCCTTCCTCGCCGAATACCTCGACGTCCTCGACGGCCAGGGCGTACTCGACTACGCCGAACTGGTGCACCGCGCGGTGCTGCTCGCCGAGCGCACCGACGTCGCGGCGGAGCTGGCCGCCCGCTACGACGCGGTCTACGTCGACGAGTACCAGGACACCGACGCCGCCCAGGTACGGCTGCTGCGCGCACTCGCCGGCAACCACGGAGCGCCCGGCGCACCCGGCTCCCCGGGACGCACCCTCGTCGCCTTCGGCGACCCCGACCAGTCGATCTACGCCTTCCGCGGCGCCGACATCAACGGCATCCTCGACTTCCCCGAGACCTTCCGGCGCGGCGACAACACCCCCGCCCCGGTGGCCGTCCTCGACACCAACCGCCGCTCCGGCGCCACCCTGCTCGCCGCCACCCGGCTGCTGACCCGCCGGATGCCGCTCACCCGCCTCCCGGCCCGTAAGGTCCGCGCCCACCGCGAACCCACGCCCGTACGGGACGGCGGCCGCGTCGAGGTGTACACCTACCCGACACCCGGCGCCGAACTCGACAACATCGCCGACATCCTGCGCCGCGCCCACCTGGAGGACGGCGTGCCCTGGCACGACATGGCCGTCCTCGTCCGCGCCGGCGGACGCTCGATCCCCGCCGTGCGCCGCGCGCTCACCTCCGCCGGCGTACCGCTCGACATCGACGGCGACGACCTGCCCCTGCGACATGAACCGGCAGTCGCCCCCCTGCTGACCGCACTCCGGGCCGCCGCGCGCGCCGCCCTCGCACCGGAGCCCGCCACCCCCGACGAAGCCACCCCCCAATGGCTCGACGCCGAAACCGCCCTGGACCTGCTGACCTCCCCCCTGGGCGGCATGGACTCCGCCGACCTGCGCCGCCTGGGCCGCGCACTGCGCGAGGAGGAACGCGCCGCCGGCCAGCCACTGCCCCGCCCGTCCGACGAACTGATCGCCCGGGCGCTCGCCGAACCCCAGCGCCTGGTCGCACACGACCCCGCCTACGCCCGCGGCGCCCAGCGGCTCGGCCTGCTGCTGCGCAAGGCCCGCGAACTCCTGGCCGGCGGCGGCACCGCCGAACAGGCCCTGTGGCAGCTGTGGGACGGCACCCCCTGGCCGCAGCGCCTGGAGCGCGCCGCCCGGCGCGGCGGCGCCGCCGGCCGCAACGCCGACCGGGACCTGGACGCGGTGGTCGCCCTGTTCGAGACCGCGGCCCGCGCCGAGGAACGCACCGGCGGCCGCGGCGCCCTCAACTTCCTCGAAGAACTCGACGCCCAGGACATCGCCGCCGACACCCTCACCTGCCGCACCGTGCGCCCCGACGCCGTACGGCTGATGACCGCCCACCGCTCCAAGGGCCTGGAATGGCGGCTCGTCGTCATCGCCGGCGTCCAGGAAGGCCTCTGGCCCGACCTGCGCCGACGCGGCTCGCTCCTGGAAGCCGACCGGATCGGCCGCGACGGCCTCGCCGCACCGCTCACCCCCGGCGCACTCCTCGCCGAGGAACGCCGGCTGTTCTACGTCGCCGCGACCCGCGCCCGCGAACGCCTCGTCGTCACCGCCGTGAAGGCCGCCGCCGACGACGGCGACCAGCCCTCCCGCTTCCTCACCGAACTCGGCACCACCCCCCAGGACATCACCGGCCGCCCCCGCCGCCCCCTCGCGATGGCCGCACTCGTCGCCGAGCTGCGCGCCACCACCGTCGACCCCGCGGCCACCCCCGCACTGCGCGAGGCCGCCGCCCAGCGCCTCGCCACACTCGCCGCGCTGCACGACGACGACCACCACCCCCTGGTACCGGCCGCACACCCCGACAACTGGTGGGGCCTTCTCGAACCCACCCACTCCAGCGTCCCGCTGCGCGACCGCGACCGGCCCGTGGTCCTCTCCGGCAGCGCCCTCGACCAGCTCGCCAACACCTGTTCCCTCCAGTGGTTCCTGGGCCGCGAGGTCAAGGCCGACACCCCCGCCACCGCCGCCCAGGGCTTCGGCAACGTCGTCCACGTCCTCGCCGACGAGGTCGCCTCCGGCCGCACCCCCGCGGACCTGACCGTCCTGATGGAGCGCCTGGACTCCGTATGGGACGCGCTCGCCTTCGACGCCCCCTGGAAGTCCCGCCAGGAAAAGGACCACGCGCGCGCCGCCCTGGAACGCTTTCTGCGCTGGCACGTCATGGAGCGCGAAACCCACGGCCGCGAGACCGTCGCCACCGAGCACGGTTTCGACGTCACCCTCCAGGCAGGCGCCTACGACGTCCGCATCCGCGGCAGCATGGACCATGTCTCCCAGGACACCCAGGGCCGCGCCTACGTCGTCGACTTCAAAACCGGCAAACAAAAACCCACCGGACCCGAAGTCGCCCGCCACCCCCAGCTCGCCGTCTACCAGCTCGCCGTACGCGAAGGCGCCGTCGACGACGCCTTCGACGGCCGGACACCGGACGCCGGCGGCGCCGAGCTGGTCCATCTGCGACTCGGCGCGCCCGTGAAGGAGGGCGGCGACGCGCTGCCCGCCGTACAGGCACAGCAGCCGCTGGAGGGGGAGTGGGTCGGCGAACTCCTCGCCACCGCCGCCGGCCGCGTCCTGGAGGAGCGCTTCAGCCCCACCACCGGGACCCACTGCACCCACTGCACCTTCCGCGCCTCGTGCAGCGCCCAGCCGGAGGGCCGGCACATCGTCGAGTGAGCGCGAAACGATCACGTCGGGAGCCCGGCAGGGATCGTGCGCGGGGAGGTGAGCACGGCGCGATCAAGGCTGTGACCAGCGAAGACGTCGGGGGCGGCGGCGATTGTCAGTGGCGCCCGTTACGGTTTTTGCTGTGTCAGCCCGCATCACCGACCCCGAGCAGCTCAAAGAGCTCCTCGGCATCCCGTTCACACCGGAGCAGACGGAGTGCATCACCGCCCCGCCCGCCCCGCAGGTCATCGTGGCCGGAGCCGGCTCGGGCAAGACCACGGTCATGGCCGCCCGCGTCGTGTGGCTGGTCGGCACCGGCCAGGTCGCCCCCGAGCAGGTCCTCGGACTGACCTTCACCAACAAAGCGGCCGGCGAACTCTCCGAACGTGTGAGAGCCGCCCTCCTCGCCGCCGGCGTCACCGACCCCGACGCGCTCCCACCCGCCGGCCACGGCCCCGACACCGACCAGCCCCCCGGCGAGCCACGGATCTCCACCTACCACGCCTTCGCCGGGCAGCTCCTCAAGGACCACGGCCTGCGCATCGGCCTGGAACCCAGCGCCCGGCTGCTCGCCGACGCCACCCGCTTCCAGCTCGCCGCCCGGACCCTGCGCGCCGCCCCCGGCCCCTACCCGGCGCTCACCACCTCCCTGCCCTCCCTCGTGGAGGACCTCCTCGCCCTCGACGCCGAACTCGCCGAACACCTCGTGGACCCCGCCCGGCTCCGCACGTACGACAACGAACTCCTCGCCGCCCTCGACGGCGTGAAACTCACCAACGCCGACCTGCGCAAGATCCCCGAAACCGCCCGCGGCCGCCTCGAACTGCTCGACCTCGTCACCGCCTACCGCAGCGAAAAACGCCGCCGCGACCTCCTCGACTTCGGCGACCAGATCGCCCACTCCGCGACCCTCGCCACCACCCGCCCCGACGTCGGCCGCATCCTGCGCGACGAATACCGCGTCGTCCTCCTCGACGAATACCAGGACACCTCCGTCGCCCAACGGCTGCTGCTGTCCGGCCTCTTCGGCGCCGGCACCGGGCACGCAGGCACCGGGCACGCCGTCACCGCCGTCGGCGACCCCTGCCAGGCCATCTACGGCTGGCGCGGCGCCTCCGTCGCCAACCTCGACGACTTCCCCGCCCACTTCCCCTTCGCCGACGGCACCCCCGCCCGCCGCTACGCCCTCAGCGAGAACCGCCGCAGCGGCGGCCGCCTCCTCGACCTCGCCAACGGCCTCGCCGCCCCCCTCCGCCAGATGCACGAGGGCGTCGAAGCCCTACGCCCCGCCCCCGGCGCCGAGCGCGACGGCACGGTCCGCTGCGCCCTGCTGCCCACCCACGCCGAAGAGCTCACCTGGCTCGCCGACTCCCTCGCCCACCTCGTCCGCACCGGCACCCCACCCGGCGAGATCGCGGTGCTCTGCCGCACCGCCGGCGACTTCGCCCGCATCCAGGGCGAACTCGTCGCCCGGGACATCCCCGTAGAGGTCGTCGGCCTCTCCGGCCTGCTGCATCTGCCCGAGATCGCCGACCTCGTCGCCGTCTGCGAAGTCCTCCAGGACCCCACCGCCAACGCCTCCCTGGTCCGCCTGCTGATCGGCCCGCGCTGGCGGATCGGCCCCCGCGACCTGGCCCTCCTCGGCCGCCGCGCCCGCACCCTCGTCCACCACAGCAGCCCGTCCGACGACCCCGAACAACGCCTCGCCGAAGCCGTCGAAGGCGTCGACCCGGCCGAAACCATCTCCCTCGCCGACGCCCTCGACACCTTCCTGGAAGCCGAAGGACCCGACGACGGCCTGCCCTTCTCCCCCGAGGCACGGATCCGCTTCGCCTACCTCGCCACCGAGCTGCGCGACCTGCGGCGCTCCCTGGGCGACCCCCTCATGGACGTCCTCCACCGGGTGCTCGCCGCCACCGGCCTGGAGGTCGAGCTGTCCGCCTCACCCCACGCCCTCGCCGCCCGCCGCCGCGAAACCCTCGGCACCTTCCTTGACATCGCCGCCGGATTCGCCGCCAAACAGGGCGGCGAATCCCTCGACGGCGAAGCCACCCTCCTCGCCTTCCTCGGCTTCCTGCGCACCGCCGTCCAGTACGAGAAGGGCCTCGACAGCTCCCTCCCCGGCGGCGACAACACCGTCAAGGTGCTCACCGCCCACAAATCCAAGGGCCTGGAATGGGACGTCGTCGCCGTACCCGGCCTGGTCGGCAAGCAATTCCCCAGCGAACAGGCCCGCGAGTCCTGGATCAGCCGCCCCAAGGTCCTGCCGCACGCCCTGCGCGGCGACGCCGCCACTCTCCCCGACATCGAGAAGTGGGACGCCCGCGGCCTCAAGACCTTCAAGGAGGCGATGAAGCACCACCAGGAAACCGAGGAACTCCGCCTCGGCTATGTCACCTTCACCCGCCCGCGGTCCCTGCTCCTCGGCTCCGGCCACTGGTGGGGCCCCAACCAGAAACGACCCCGCGGCCCCTCCGCCTTCCTCGACGCACTCCGCGAGCACTGCGAAGCCGGACACGGCGAGATCGAAGCCTGGGCCGAGCCCCCCGAGGACGGCGCCGAGAACCCCGCCCTCGCCGAAGCCGCCACCGAACAGGCCTGGCCGCTGCCCCTCGACCCCACGGCCACCGCCCGCCGCCGCGCCGCCGCGGCCACTGTCCGCGCCCATCTGGCCCGCCGACAGGCCGCCGCCGACCCCGCTCCCGCCGCAGCCCCCGCACCGCTGTTCGCGCACGATCCGGAATGGCCGCCGCCCCCGGCGGACGAGGAGTGGGCGGGCGACCCGTACGACGAGTGGGACGGCGATCCGTACGACATCGCGGAAGCCGGCCCGTTCGACGACACCCCGCCGGACGCCGCACCGCCCTCCGACGACCTCCCCGAAGCCGACCCCTTCGACGAGGCTCCGCCGCACGCCACCACCCCCGACGCCGGGCCCACCCGGGCCACCGGGCCCCGCATCATCGCCCAGCGCACCGCCGAGCCCGACCTCACCGAACCCCCCGGCCCCGGCACCGCACACCCCGGCGACACCACCCCACACGCCCTCCTCCCCGAGGAGCGCCGCATCGTCGGATCCTGGGACCGCGATCTGGACGCCCTCGCCGCCGAGCTGCGCCGCTCCCGCGCCACCGTCCGCGACGTCCCCCTCCCCGCCGCGCTCAGCGCCACCCAGCTCCTCCGCCTCGCCGCCGACCCCGACGGCTTCGCCCGCGAACTGGCCCGCCCCATGCCGCGCCCGCCCCAGCCCGGCGCCCGCCGCGGCACCCGCTTCCACGCCTGGGTCGAATCCCGCTTCGAAGAACTGACCCTGCCGCTCCTCGGCCCCGACGAACTACCTGGCGCCGACCCGGGCGACGAACCCGACATCGCCGACGAACACGACCTCGAAAGCCTCAAGGAAGCCTTCGCCCGCACCCCCTACGCCCACCGCACCCCCCACCGCATCGAGGCCCCCTTCCAACTGACACTCGCCGGACGAGTGATCCGCGGCCGCATCGACGCCGTCTACAAGGAGCGCGGCCCCGACGGCGACCGCTTCGAGATCGTCGACTGGAAGACCGGCCGGGCCCACACCGCCGACCCCCTCCAGCTGGCCGTCTACCGCCTCGCCTGGGCCGAGCGCCACGGCCTGCCGCCGTCCGCCGTCGACGCCGCCTTCCTCTACGTCCGCACCGGCGAAGTCGTCAGACCCACACGACTGCCCGGCCGGGCCGGACTCGAACGCATCCTCCTCGGCGAGACCGCCGACCGGCCTCCCCCGGAAGGCCGATAGGCTCGGTCGTATGAGCACAACCCCGGACAGCGCCGTCCGCGCGTACATCGCAGGCCACCGCGAAGCCTTCCTCGACGACCTCGCCGACTGGCTGCGCATCCCCTCCGTGTCCGCCGACCCGGAACGCGCCGCCGATGTGCGCCGCAGCGCCGAATGGCTCGCCGCAAAGCTCACCGACACCGGCTTTGCGACCACCGAGATCTGGGAAACCGACGGCCTGCCCGCCGTCTTCGCCGAATGGCCCTCCGGGGACCCGTCCGCGCCGACCGTGCTCGTCTACGGCCACCACGACGTACAGCCCGCCGCCCGCGAGGACGGCTGGCACACCGACCCCTTCGTGCCGCAGACCGTCGACGGCAAGCTCTACGCCCGCGGCGCCGCCGACGACAAGGGACAGGTGTTCTTCCACACCCTCGGCGTACGCGCGCACCTCGCCGCGACCGGCCGCACCGCCCCCGCCGTCAACCTCAAGCTGCTCATCGAGGGTGAGGAGGAGTCCGGCTCACCGAACTTCCCGGCCCTGATCGAGAAGCACGCCGACCGCCTCGCCTGCGACGCCGTGATCGTCTCCGACACCGGCATGTGGTCCAAGGACACCCCCACCGTCTGCACCGGCATGCGCGGCCTGACGGACTGCCAGATCGACCTCTACGGCCCCGACCAGGACATCCACTCCGGCTCGTTCGGCGGCGCCGTACCCAACCCCGCCACCGAGGCGGCCCGGCTGGTCGCCGCGCTGCACGACACCGACCGCCGCGTCGCCGTCCCCGGCTTCTACGACGGCGTGATCGAGCTCACCGACCGCGAGCGGGAGCTCTTCGCCGAGCTGCCCTTCGACGAGGACGAGTGGCTGCGCACCGCGCACTCCCACGCCCCCCTCGGCGAGGCCGGCAGCACCACCCTGGAGCGCATCTGGGCCCGCCCCACCGCCGAGGTCAACGGCATCAGCGGCGGCTACCAAGGCCCCGGCGGCAAGACCATCGTCCCGTCCACCGCCCAGCTGAAGCTCTCCTTCCGGCTGGTCGCGGGCCAGGACGCGGCCGCCGTCCAGCAGTCCGTACGCGACTGGGTCGCCGCGAGCCTCCCCGCCGGCATCCGCCACAAGATCACCTTCTGGGGCGCCACCCGCCCCTGCCTCACCCCGCTCGACCACCCCGCGCTCCAGTCCGTCGTCCGCGCCATGGGACGCGCCTTCGGCCAGAAGATCCGCTTCACCCGCGAGGGCGGCTCAGGGCCGGCGGCCGACCTCCAGGACGTCCTTGGCGTCCCGGTCCTCTTCCTCGGCATCTCCGTCCCCTCCGACGGCTGGCACGCACCGAACGAAAAGGTCGAGCTCGACCTGCTGATGAAGGGCGTCGAGACCGCCGCCCACCTGTGGGGCGACCTGGCGGAGACCTGGCGCACGGCTTGACCGCGCTCTCGCCCGTAGCCTCAAAGGCACGGGTGGGGGTGCCCCCAGCGGTAGCCGGGGGAGTGCCCCATCGCCGCACCGTTCCGCGCCCGTACGCAGTAATCACCCACGCCACAGGGGGAGTTGGAAACAGCAGTGACCACCTGGACCGACCACACCGCCGACCGGCCGCTCACTTTCAGCGCGCCGAGCGGAATTGACCGCTCCGCCCATCACCGTCTCGACGAGGCCTGGCTGGCGGCGGCCTGGAGCCACCCGACGACGCGCGTCTTCGTGGTGTCCGGCGGCCAGGCCCTGATCGACGACACCCCCGACGGCCGCACCGAACTGATCATGACGCCGACCTTCGAGGCGCCACTGACCGAAGCCCACCGCTACTACCTCGGCACCGACGACGAGGGCGTCAGCTACTTCGCCCTCCAGAAGGACGCACTGCCCGGCCGCATGGACCAGTCCGCGCGCCCGGCCGGGCTGCGCGAGGCGGGCCTGCTGCTCTCCCCCCGGGACGCCGGCCTGCTCGTCCACGCCGTCGCCCTGGAGAACTGGCAGCGGCTGCACCGCTTCTGCTCACGCTGCGGCGAACGCACCGTCATCGCCGCCGCGGGCCACATCCGCCGCTGCCCGGCCTGCGGCGCCGAGCACTACCCGCGCACCGACCCGGCCGTGATCATGCTCGTCACCGACGAGGAGGACCGCGCGCTCCTGGGCCGCCAGGTCCACTGGCCCGAAGGCCGCTTCTCCACCCTCGCCGGCTTCGTCGAGCCGGGCGAGTCCATCGAGCAGTCGGTGGCGCGCGAGGTCTTCGAGGAGGCCGGCGTCGTCGTCGGCGAGGTCGAGTACGTCGCCAGCCAGCCCTGGCCCTTCCCCTCCAGCCTGATGCTGGGCTTCATGGCTCGCGCCACGTCCTCCGAGATCCAGGTGGACGGCGAGGAGATCGAAGAGGCCCGCTGGTTCTCCCGCGAGGACCTGCGAGCCGCCTTCGAATCCGGCGAGGTGCTCCCGCCGTACGGCATCTCCATCGCCGCCCGCCTCATCGAGCTCTGGTACGGCAAGCCGCTGCCCAAGCCGTGAACGGCGCCGCGGCGCCCGCCCCCGCGCACACCTGACGCCGCACGCACACACAGGGCCGCCGACCGGATCCCTCCCATGGACCGGCCGACGGCCCTGTGAAACCGCTCACGGCGAACGGACCCGCCCGCCCGTCCGTCAGCTCGTCCGGGCCCTCGGAATCAGGCCCCGACCTTCTGCTTGACCTGCGCCAGGGACGGGTTGGTCAGCGTCGAACCATCGGGGAAGAGCACGGTCGGCACCGTCTGGTTGCCGCCGTTCGCCTTCTCCACGAACGCCGCCGACTCCGGGTCCTGCTCGATGTTGATCTCGGTGTACGCGATGCCCTCGCGCTCCATCTGGCTCTTCAGCCGACGGCAGTAGCCGCACCAGGTCGTGCTGTACATCGTCACAGTGCCCGCCATGCGTCCCGCGCTCCTTCGATAAGTCTTGATCACATACCGCCCGCCGCCGTACTCGGCGCGACCAAGCAACACAACGCACACCGGGCCCCGACCATTCCCGGCCCTCCGGAAACGGCTACCGCGGGCCTGCTGGGGAGCCCGCTCTTTCCCGTACGTCCGCCCTGCTCTCCCCGGGGGGGCCTGCCCCGCCCCCCCCGCCCCACCCC
>NZ_QUAC01000451.1 GCF_003389455.1 Streptomyces inhibens
GCGCCCGCCCCGGCGCGCAGCACCGACACCGGCGCGACGGCCTCGGCGCTGACCGGCGCGCTGCTGCACTCCGCGGCCGGCGGCGTCGGCCCGCTCAAGAACATCCAGGTGGACCCGCTCGCCAACACCCCCGTCGACCCGCTCGCCAACGCCGTCAGTACCCAGGTCGCCGACTTCAAGCCGCTGAGCACCTCCCTGCTGACCGGCAACCTCTCCCGCGGCGCCGCCATCAGGGACGTACCGCTGGTGAAGCACGTGATGAAGATCCTGCCGGGGTGAGGTCCGGGCGCCGGCCGGCGGAGGCCGCGGCCGGTCCGCGGGTCAGCGCCCGTAGTGGAAGGCCGCGATCAGCGCTTCCATGTCGTCCCTGAACGAACAGCCGAGCGCCAGCCACGAGCCGTCGACGAAGACCGGATCGAAGCGGCCACGGGGGAACGTGGTGCGCGGCCTGGGCCGCAGTTCCGCGATGTTCCCGACCGCGCGCGACAGCGGGTTGTTGACCAGCCGGTTGTCGACCGGCCGGCTGGTGGCCGCCCGGCCGAGCGGCCGCGACGCCTTGTCGAGGGCACTGCTCAGCGTGCCCCGGATCCGCTTCTCGCCCGACGGCTGGTTCCGGGGGGCCCTCAGATGGGCGGGAACGAGCGGGAGGTCGGGGAGCCTCTCGCGACGAGGGGGCGTCCATGGCGCGGTCAAGATCATCTTAGTGAAGAGGGCGGACGGCAGTGCGGGGCCCCAGCCGTTCGGCCGGGGCCCCGCACAGTCGATTTCGCAGTCGTCACAAGGGCGACAAACCTGGCGCTAGACGCCCATCGGATGCCACACCGTCTTCGTCTCCAGGAAGGCCAGGAGGCGGTCGGTGCCGGGGTCCGCGGTCCAGTCCGTCGTGCCCGGGCGCAGCACCCGCTTGAGGTTGTCGGCCGCGGCCGTCTCCAGGTCCTTGGCCGATCCGGCGTCGGCGCCCGCGAGATCGATCGCGTTGACGTCCTGGTGGGCGGCGAGCGGGGCAGCGATCTCCGCCGTACGCCCGGAGAGGATGTTGACCACGCCGCCGGGGAGATCGGAGGTGGCGAGCACCTCGGCCAGGGAGAGGGCGGGCAGCGGGGAGTCCTCGGAGGCCACCGCGATCACCGTGTTGCCGGTGACGATCGCCGGGGCGATCACCGAGACCAGGCCGAGGAAGGACGACTCCTGGGGGGCCAGGACGGCGACCACACCGGTGGGCTCGGGGGAGGAGAGGTTGAAGTACGGGCCGGCGACCGGGTTGGCGCCGCCGGCGATCTGGGCGACCTTGTCGGACCAGCCCGCGTACCAGACCCAGCGGTCGATCGCCGCGTCCACCTGGGCGGTGGCCTTGGACTTGGACAGCCCCTCGGCATCCGCGACCTCGGCGATGAACTGGTCGCGGCGGCCCTCCAGCATCTCGGCGATGCGGTAGAGGATCTGGCCGCGGTTGTAGGCCGTGGCGCCCGACCAGCCGCCGAACGCCTTACGGGCGGCGACCACCGCGTCCCGGGCGTCCTTGCGGGAGGCCAGCGGCGCATTGGCGAGCCATGTGCCCTTCGAGTCGGTCACCTCGTACACCCGCCCGCTCTCGGACCGGGGGAACTTCCCCCCGACGTACAGCTTGTAGGTCTTGAAGACGGAGAGTCGGTCAGACATTGAGGTACGCCTCCAGACCGTGGCGGCCGCCCTCGCGGCCGAAGCCCGACTCCTTGTAGCCGCCGAAGGGCGAGGCCGGGTCGAACTTGTTGAACGTGTTGGACCAGATGACGCCCGCGCGCAGCTTGCTCGCCATCCACAGCATCCGCGAGCCCTTCTCCGTCCAGATGCCGGCGGAGAGGCCGTACGGGGTGTTGTTGGCCTTCTCCACGGCCTCGGCCGGGGTGCGGAAGGTCAGCACGGACAGCACCGGGCCGAAGATCTCCTCGCGGGCGATGCGGTGCGCCTGGGTGACGCCCGTGAAGAGGGTCGGCGCGAACCAGTAGCCGGAGCCGGGGAGTTCGCAGGCCGGGGCCCAGCGCTCGGCGCCCTCGGCCTCGCCCGCGTCCACCAGCGCGGTGATACGGGCCAGCTGCTCGGCGGAGTTGATGGCGCCGATGTCGGTGTTCTTGTCGAGCGGGTCGCCGACGCGCAGGGTCTGCATCCGGCGCTTGAGGGCGTCCAGCAGCTCGTCCTGGACCGATTCCTGGACGAGGAGGCGGGAGCCCGCGCAGCAGACGTGGCCCTGGTTGAAGAAGATGCCGTTGACGATGCCCTCGACGGCCTGGTCGATGGGGGCGTCGTCGAAGACGATGTTCGCCGCCTTGCCGCCCAGTTCCAGGGTCAGCTTCTTGTCCGTACCGGCGACGGTACGGGCGATGGCCTTGCCGACCTCGGTGGAGCCGGTGAAGGCGACCTTGTTGATGTCGGGGTGCGCGACCAGCGCGGCGCCCGTGGAGCCGTCGCCCGTGATGATGTTGACGACGCCCTTGGGCAGGCCCGCCTGGCGGCAGATGTCCGCGAAGAACAGCGCGGACAGCGGGGTGGTCTCGGCCGGCTTCAGGACGACCGTGTTGCCGGTCGCCAGCGCCGGGGCGATCTTCCACGCCAGCATGAGGAGCGGGAAGTTCCAGGGGATGACCTGGCCCGCGACGCCCAGGGGGCGCGGGTTTTGGCCGTAGCCCGCGTGGTCGAGCTTGTCGGCCCAGCCCGCGTAGTAGAAGAAGTGCGCGGCGACCAGCGGCAGATCGGCGTCGCGGGATTCGCGGATCGGCTTGCCGTTGTCCAGCGACTCCAGGACGGCCAGCTCGCGCGAGCGCTCCTGGATGATCCGGGCGATCCGGAAGAGGTACTTGGCGCGCTCGGCGCCGGGCAGCGCGGACCACTTCTCGAAGGCCTTGCGGGCGGCCTTCACGGCGCGGTCGACGTCGTCGGCGTGGGCCTGGGCGACCTCGGAGAGGACCTCCTCGGACGACGGGGAGACGGTCTTGAAGACCTTGCCGTCACAGGCCGGGGCGAACTCGCCGTCGATGAACAGGCCGTAGGACGGCGCGATGTCGACGACCGCGCGGGACTCGGGTGCGGGTGCGTAATCGAAGGTCATGGGTGCCTCAGTCCACCGTGACGTAGTCGGGGCCGGAGTAGCGGCCGGTGCTGAGCTTCTGGCGCTGCATCAGCAGGTCGTTCAGGAGGCTGGAGGCGCCGAAGCGGAACCAGTCGGCGGTCAGCCAGCGCTCGCCGAGCGTCTCGTTGACCATCACCAGGTACTTGATGGCGTCCTTGGTGGTACGGATGCCGCCGGCCGGCTTCACCCCGACCTGGACGCCGGTCGCGGCGTGGAAGTCGCGAACCGCCTCCAGCATGAGGAGGGTGACCGGCGGGGTGGCGTTGACGGCGACCTTGCCGGTCGAGGTCTTGATGAAGTCGGCGCCCGCGAGCATCGCGAGCCAGGAGACCCTGCGGACATTGTCGTACGTCTGGAGCTCGCCGGTCTCGAAGATGACCTTGAGGTGGGCCGCGCTCCCTCCCCCAGACTCCGTCTGGGAGGTGCCCCCAGGACGGGCGCAGGCCTCCTTGACGGCCTTGATCTCCTCGAAGACCTCCATGTAGCGGCCGGAGAGGAAGGCACCCCGGTCGATCACCATGTCGATCTCGTCGGCGCCGGCCGCGACCGCGTCACGGGTGTCGGCCAGCTTGACCGGCAGGGCGGCGCGGCCCGCCGGGAAGGCGGTGGCGACGGACGCGACATGGACGCCGGAGTCGCCCAGCGCCTCCTTGGCCGTCGCGACCATGTCGGGGTAGACGCAGATCGCCGCGACCTTGGGGGAGGTGCGGTCGGTGGGATCGGGGTGGATGCCCTTGGCGCACAGCGCCCGGACCTTGCCCGGGGTGTCCGCGCCTTCGAGGGTCGTCAGGTCGATCATCGAGATGGCGAGATCGATGGCGTACGCCTTCGCCGTGGTCTTGATCGAGCGGGTGCCGAGGGTGGCGGCGCGGGCCTCAAGGCCGACCGCGTCGACCCCCGGGAGGCCGTGGAGGAAGCGGCGCAGCGCACCGTCGTCGGCGGTCACGTCCGCCATTGACGCCAGACGCCCCGCGGCTTCCTTGCCGTATGCGGGAACAGTGATGGGCATGGTCACGAGGGGAGCATATCTACGCGCGTAGCGCCATGTCATCCCCCTCGGAGGTCCGAATCCGGACGGTACGGGAGCCCGCCGGCGCGGGAACATGCCCGGTCACAGGCACCGCGCAGGACCGTGACGGGCGCCGGGGCGCGTCCGCCGCCACCGCCCGAATGATGCCGTAACGCAATGTCCGGCATCCGGACGGTCAGGCAGAATCGGCGGCATGACGCGCCAGGAACGGTCCACCCCGCCTCAGCAGCAGTACGCCGAGCGCAGCTACCGCTCGCCCGCGGCCCTCGTCGGCGGCGTCCTGCTGCTCCTGCTCGGACTCTGGCTCGGCGGCGACGCGCTGCTGCGGGGCGCCACCGACACCAAGCTCATGGCGCTGTTCGCGCTGCTGCTCGGCGCGCCGCTGGTCGTCGCCTACACCGTGCGCCCGCTGGTCAGGGCGGGCGAGGACCGGCTGACGGTGCGTAACCCGTTCCGTACGATCACGCTGCCGTGGGGCGCCGTCCAGGATCTGCGGGCGTCGTTCTCCACCGAGGTGTCCACCGCAGGCGGCAAGTACCAGCTGTGGGCCATCCCGGTCTCGCTGCGGCAGCGCAAGAAGGTCAGCCGGCAGGCGATGCGCGGCGCCGACACGTCCCGGCCCCGCTTCGGGCCGAACGCCGACGCCGGCGGCCCGGTGCCGCGCGCCATGGCCGACCAGGCCCTCGACGAACTG
The DNA here is from genome assembly GCF_003389455.1 of Streptomyces inhibens. GTDB lineage: Bacteria > Actinomycetota > Actinomycetes > Streptomycetales > Streptomycetaceae > Streptomyces > Streptomyces inhibens. Next base: position 4,828 of record NZ_QUAC01000451.1, read on the forward strand.
CGCGAGATCAAGGAGCGCGCCGCGGACCGCGAGAGCGCCCAGGGCGAGCCGGTGGTGCGCTGGTCCTACGCGGTCATCGCACCGGCCGTGGTGGGTGCGGTGGGGCTGGCCGTGATGATCGCGCTCTGAGCGCGGTCCTCGCGAACGCCGTGCTCATGGCGCGCCGCCGTACACCAGCGCCGTCCACGCGCCCGAGTAGGTCGTAACAGATGCGGGCCCGCCCCTCGTACGAGAGGCGGGCCCGATCCACGACATCGCCGCTTGCCCGACCGGGCGGAGCGCGCGTCAGATGCCGGCCGCCGCCGACACGTCCCGCTTGATCGCGGCCAGTGCCGCAGCAGCCTGTGTGCGGGCCTCGGGCAGGGCCTGGGCCGAGGCCACCGGGACCACGACCTCCAGGTAGCACTTGAGCTTGGGCTCGGTGCCGCTGGGGCGGACCACGACGCGGGCGGCCTCGATACCGGCCGCCGGCGAACCGGACAGGTAGTAGCGCAGACCGTCGGTCGGCGGCAGCGACTCGGTGCCCTGGTTCAGGTCGTCGGCCCGTGACACCGTCAGGCCCGCCAGCGCGGCCGGCGGCTGGTCGCGCAGCCGCCGCATGGCGTCGGCGATCAGCGACAGGTCCTCGACGCGGACCGAGAGCTGGTCGGTGGCGTGCAGCCCGAATTCCACCGCGAGGTCGTCGAGCAGGTCGCCGAGCGTGCGGCCGGTCTGCTTCAGCTCCGCCGCCAGCTCGGTGACCAGCAGGGCGGCGGTGATGCCGTCCTTGTCGCGTACGCCCTCGGGGTCGACGCAGTAGCCCAGCGCCTCCTCGTAGGCGTACCGCAGGCCGTCCACCCGGGCCAGCCACTTGAAGCCGGTCAGGGTCTCCTCGTACGGGAGCGCCGCGGCGGCCGCGATCCGGGACAGCAGCTGGGAGGAGACGATCGTGGTCGCGAAGGTGCCGGACGCCCGCTTGCTCACCAGATGCGCGGCGAGCAGCGCGCCGACCTCGTCGCCGCGCAGCATCCGCCAGCCGTCCGGCGTGCCGGGGGCCGGGACGGCGACGGCGCAGCGGTCCGCGTCCGGGTCGTTGGCGATCACGATGTCCACGTCGCCGGCGCCCAGGGAGCGCGCGGTGGCGAACGCGAGATCCATCGCGCCGGGCTCCTCCGGGTTGGGGAAGGCGACCGTCGGGAAGTCCGGGTCCGGCTCGGCCTGCTCCGCGACGACCGTCGGCGCCGGGAAGCCGGCCCGGGCGAAGGCGGCGACGAGGGTGTCCCGGCCGACGCCGTGCAGGGGCGTGTAGACGACCTTGGTGTCCCGGGGGGAGCCGGGCGTCAGCACCGCGTCCGTACGGGCCAGGTAGGCGGTCAGCACCGCGTCGTCGAGGGTTTCCCAGCCGGACCCGGGCCGCGGGACGTCGGCCAGCGAGCGGACCGCCGCGATCTCGGCGGCGATCTCGCCGTCCGCGGGCGGCACGATCTGCGAGCCGTCGCCCAGGTAGACCTTGTAGCCGTTGTCGCGCGGCGGGTTGTGGCTGGCGGTCACCTCGACGCCGGCCACCGCGCCCAGGTGCCTTATCGCGAAGGCCAGGACGGGCGTGGGCAGCGGGCGCGGCAGCAGCGCGGCGCGCAGGCCCGCGCCGACCATCACGGCCGCCGTGTCGCGGGCGAAGTCGGCGCTCTTGTGGCGCGCGTCGTAGCCGATGACGACGAGTCCCGAGCCGTCGCCCTGTGCCTTGAGGTACGCGGCGAGGCCGGCCGCGGCGCGGATGACCACCGAACGGTTCATCCGCATCGGACCCGCGCCCAGCTCACCGCGGAGCCCGGCGGTGCCGAACTGCAGGGTGCCGGCGAAGCGGGCGGCCAGTTCGTCGGCGATCTGGGCGTCGTCGGCGGCTTCGATGAGCTTGGACAGCTCGTCCCGGGTCTCCGGGTCGGGGTCCTCGGCCAGCCATGCCTTGGCCCGGGTGATCAGCTCCGCGGGATCGGTAGCCACGTGATGCTCCTGACGGTGGATACGGGTTGGGGGGCGCGCTGAGGAGTGCCGATGAGGCAGGCTCGTCCGGCTCGTCACGTTTACCCCGTACGCGCGAGGATCGAGCCGCGGAACCGGCCAATCCGGCCAATGCCGGTCAACGCCGGTCGCTGCCGCTCGATGACAGCGTGCGGCGGGCGGCGGGCCGGCCCGGCGGGTGGCGTGCCGGCTGATCTTCATGGATCAGCCTGCGCCGCTGTGTGCGCACCCGCCGGCCGTCGGCCGTCCTGCCCTGGTGGCTCAGAGTTTTTCGAGCACCTGGGCGAGCAGGCTGCCCATCCGGGTCGCGGAGTCGCGGCCGGCCTGGAGCACCTCTTCGTGGTTGAGCGGCTCGCCCGTCATACCGGCGGCGAGGTTCGTCACCAGGGACAGACCGAGCACCTCGGCGCCGGCCTCGCGGGCCGCGATGGCCTCCAGGACCGTGGACATACCGACCAGGTCGGCGCCCAGGGTCCGGATCATCTTGATCTCGGCGGGGGTCTCGTAGTGCGGGCCGGGGAACTGGGCGTAGACCCCTTCCTCCAGGCTCGCGTCGACCTCCTTGCACAGCGCGCGCAGCCGCGGCGAGTACAGGTCGGTCAGGTCGACGAAGTTCGCGCCGACGATCGGGGAGGTGGCGGTGAGGTTGAGATGGTCGCTGATGAGGACCGGCTGCCCGGGGCGCATGCCCTCGCGCAGACCGCCGCACCCGTTGGTGAGGACGACGGTCTTGCAGCCGGCCGCGACGGCGGTACGGACGCCGTGCGCCACGGCGGCGACACCGCGGCCCTCGTAGTAGTGGGTACGGCCCAGGAAGACCAGCGCACGCTTCGCGCCGACCTGGTACGAGCGGATCTTGCCGCCGTGTCCTGCGACCGCGGGCGGCGGGAAGCCGGGCAGCTCGGTGACGGGGAATTCGTACTCGGGCGCGCCCAGGGCCTCGGCGGCCGGGGCCCAGCCGGAGCCCATCACCAGGGCGACGTCGTGGGTCTCGGCGCCGGTCAGCTCGCGCAGGCGGGCGGCGGCGTCGGCGGCGGCGCCCTGAGGGTCGCGCGCGATGTCCGGGGTAACAGATGCGTTCACGCGGACGAGGGTAGCCGGTAATCCCCTACGCGCGTAGATGTCGCTGCTCACGGTACTCGGATCGTTGTCTTGTGGCATCCGCCAAAAGCCGGCCCGGGTGCGCGGCGGCGCCCGTACGGCGGCGGCCTCGCGGGTTCCTGGCCGTCCCCCGTATTACGGCCGGTCCCTCAGCAGGGCCGCTTCCGCAGCTCCATCACATAGTCGTGCGGTGCGCCCGCCGACTCCGCGGCATCCGCGATCTCGCCCAGATAGCGGGCGGACGGCAGACCGCCCTCGTAACCGTTGAGGACATAGATCCACGCCGTCTCGTCGCCTTCGAGGGTGTGCACCCGCACCCGCATCCGGCGGTAGATCTCCAGGCCGACGCCCTCCCAGCGGTCCATGGACTCCTCGTCCATGGGAGCGATGTCATAGAGGGCGACGAAGAGCTGGGAGTCCGGGTCCTCGACGACCGTCGCCAGTGCACCCTCCCAGCCCATCTGCTCGCCGCCGAAGGTGAGCCGCCAGCCGTTGAGCCAGCCGGTGCCGCGCAGCGGCGAGTGCGGTGCGCGGCGGGACATCAGCCGCGCGTCGAGGTTGCCGGCGTACGCGGCGTAGAGCGACATGGTTCCGAGGGTACGGGAGGTTGCCCCTCGGGCTCGTGGTACCGGGGGTTCGCACAACACGGCGGTGCGGAGCACACCCCGGGGCCCGCAAGGCGCGCACACCGCCCCCGGGCGAGAGCAAGGTTCGGGCGTGCGGGACAATGGAGTACGTGACTCGGATCGTGATCATCGGTGGCGGACCCGGCGGATACGAAGCGGCCCTGGTGGCCGCCTCTCTCGGCGCGGAGGTGACCGTCGTCGACTGCGACGGTCTGGGCGGGGCGTCGGTGCTCACCGACTGCGTGCCGTCGAAGACTCTTATCGCTACGGCCGAGGTGATGACGACCTTCGACTCCTCGTACGAGGAGCTCGGCATCATCGTCGAGGACGACACTCCGCACATCGACCGGCCGGCCCGGGTCGTCGGCGTCGACCTCGGCAAGGTCAACCGACGAGTCAAACGCCTCGCACTCGCCCAGTCGCATGACATCACCGCCTCCGTGACCCGCGCCGGCGGCCGGGTCATGCGCGGTCGCGGCCGTCTGGAGCCGGGTCAGGCGCCGGACGGTTCGCGCAAGGTGACGGTCACCGCCGCCGACGGCACCTCGGAGGGGCTGATCGCGGACGCGGTGCTGATCGCCACCGGCGCGCACCCCCGCGAGATCCCGGACGCCCTGCCCGACGGCGAGCGGATCCTGAACTGGACGCAGGTCTACGACCTCGACGAGCTGCCCGAGGAGCTCATCGTGGTGGGCTCCGGTGTCACCGGTGCCGAGTTCGCCGGCGCCTACCAGGCGCTCGGCTCCCGCGTCACCCTCGTCTCCTCCCGTGACCGCGTGCTGCCGGGCGAGGACCCGGACGCCGCCGCCGTCCTGGAAGACGTCTTCCGCCGCCGCGGTATGAACGTCATGGCGCGTTCCCGGGCCCAGTCCGCCAAACGGGTCGGCGACCGCGTCGAGGTCACCCTCGCCGACGGCCGGACCATCTCCGGTACGCACTGTCTGATGGCGGTCGGCTCGATCCCCAACACCGAGGGCATCGGCCTCGAAGCGGCCGGCGTCAAGCTCAAGGACTCCGGTCACGTCTGGACCGACAAGGTCTCGCGCACCACCGCCCCCGGTGTGTACGCGGCCGGCGACTGCACCGGCGTCTTCGCGCTGGCGTCCGTCGCCGCGATGCAGGGCCGGATCGCGATGTACCACTTCCTCGGCGACGCGGTCACCCCGCTGAACCTCAAGACCGTCTCCGCGAACGTCTTCACCGACCCGGAGATCGCCACCGTCGGCTACTCCCAGGCCGACGTCGACAGCGGCAAGATCGACGCCCGGGTCGTGAAGCTCCCGCTGCTGCGCAACCCGCGCGCCAAGATGCAGGGCATCCGCGACGGCTTCGTGAAGCTCTTCTGCCGCCCCGGCACCGGCATCGTCGTCGGCGGTGTGGTCGTCTCCCCGCGCGCCAGCGAGCTGATCCACCCGATTTCGATCGCGGTCGACAACAATCTGACAGTCGAGCAGATCGCCAGCGCCTTCACGGTCTACCCGTCGCTGTCCGGTTCGATCGCCGAGGTCGCCCGTCAGCTGCACAGCCGCAAGACGGCCGGCGAGTAGCCGCGAACGTCCCGCGAACAGCCCACAAAGAGTTGCCGGGCGGACGGCAATGGGCGATTGAAATCTTTGTGCCCCCACTGAGCACTTGGGATGAAACGTCCCTGCGGGGGTGGCGACCGGGTCATCCTGGGGGTCTGCCGCGGTGAGCTCCGCCAAGGGTGCTGACCAGGTAGCAAGCAGGTCGCACCGCCCGGCAGTTCGACATTCGCCCGACATATGCACACCGCATACCACGTCACGCTCCGCGGTGTGAACAACTTCCGTTAATTGGTGCAACCTGCTGAAAACAGACGGTCGTTGGCGTTACTGTCAGTTTCGTGTTCGCTGCAGAACGTCGCCAATTGATCCTTGAAATGGTGCGCGCCAACGGAGCGGTATCGCTCCGGGAGCTCGCCCGCGTCGTCCAGACCTCCGAAGTAACCGTACGGCGGGACGTGCGGGCGCTGGAGGCAGAGGGACTGCTCGACCGCCGGCACGGCGGTGCGGTCCTGCCGGGAGGTTTTACCCGCGAATCCGGTTTTCCACAGAAATCCCATCTAGCGACCGCGGAGAAAACGGCCATCGCCGATCTCGCGGCGGGCTTCGTCGAAGAGGGCGAGGCCATTGTCGTCGGTGCGGGAACCACGACCCAGGAGCTGGCCCGCCGGCTCGCCCGTGTCCCCGGACTGACCGTCGTCACCAACTCCCTCCTCGTCGCCCAGGCGTTGGCCCATGCCAACCGGGTCGAGGTCGTGATGACCGGCGGCACCCTGCGCGGTTCCAACTACGCGCTGGTCGGCAGCGGTGCCGAACAGTCCCTCCAGGGCCTGCGGGTGTCCCGCGCCTTCCTGTCGGGCAGCGGGCTGACCGCCGAGCGCGGCCTGTCCACCTCCAACATGCTCTCCGCCAGCGTCGACCGGGCGCTCGTCCAGGCGGCGGGGGAGGTGGTGGTGCTCGCCGACCACACCAAGCTCGGCTCCGACACGATGTTCCAGACCGTGCCGACGGATGTGATCACCCGCCTGGTCACGGACGAGCCACCGGGCCACGACGACCGCGCCGCCACGGAGCTTCAGGCGCTGGCCGACCAGGGTGTACAGATCGCCGTCGCCAGCGGTTCGGGCGCGGGCCACGGGCCGGGCCAGCCCGGCCTGGACGGCGGCGCGGGGGAGCGCAGGGGCCCACGGCGGGACGTCCCGCTGCCGGGCCAGCGGCGCAGCCACCCGCCGGGCGGCCAAGGCGGCGCGCCACAGCTGCGCTCGGCCACGCCACTGACCGAGGCATCGGGCGGCCGGGTCGCCGATCTGGCCCCACGACGCCGCTGAGTCAAGGAGCCGGGGGCGCGCCGGGCAACGGGCGCGCCACCTCGGAGCCCGAAGGCGCTTCGGAGAGCTCCCGGCCGTGATGCGCCGGAAGGCGCTAGCTCTCCGCCTTCAGCCCGCTCAGGGTGAGCGTCAGCAGCCGGTCGGCGAGCTTCGGATCGTCCGGGGACTCCTCGACGGCCAGCGCGATGCCGTTGGTGAGCTGCATCAGATCGCTGATGCTCACATCGGGGCGTACCGCCCCGGCCCGCTGGGCGCGGGTCAGCAGCGCGTCACCGGCCTCGCGCATCGGCACGCTGCACCGCGCCATCCCCGAGCTGTCGTCCGCCGACGCCGTCATCAGCGCGCGCGACAGACCGCGGTAGGTGCTGGCGTGCGTGATGATCGCGCGCAGCCATTCGACCAGTGCGGCGCACGGCTGCGGCGCATCGGCCAGCTCCCTGGCGTAGGTCAGCAGGGCGTCCACCTCGCCCTGGAAGACCGCGCCCATCAGGGCGGTGCGGTTGGGGAAGTGCCGGTAGAGGGTGCCGATGCCGACGCCGGCGCGGCGTGCGATGTCCTCCAGCGAGGTGTCCGTGCCGTGTTCGGTGAAGGCCGTACGGGCCTCGGTCAGCAGCCGCTCGTAGTTGCGGCGCGCATCGGCCCGCATCGGGCGTACGTCATGCGTGCGCGCAGGTACGGTCGCCACCGCACCTCGCGTCGCCTGCCGCTGCCCTGCCGTCTCGGTCGCCATCGCCGTCCTCCCTCGACCCGGCCGGTTGCGGTCCGGTGGCTCCAGCATGCCATTGCCCCATCGGAGGGGGCCCCGGTGCCGTACGCGACGATGTGTCGGGGGCATCCTCCGCCGGGTCCGGGCGGGTCCCGCCGCCCCCTGGGGTGGACGGCCGGCGGACCGGGCATGAAGTCCCGGCATACCCCGGTGGTCGCGCGGCCGAACACCTCGGCGGCGTCGCAACGTCACGCCGCCAAGAGACATCAAACCTGGCGCAATGAGGTCTTCCGGGCTCTCCCGGAGGCCCTGGAATACGCCGTGGCGGACCGCCGGGGGAGCGGGCGACGGCGCGGAACATCTGGGGAAAACGTCATGGGACTGACCAGCCGATCGCTGTTGTACGCCGTGGCCGCGGTCGCCGTGGTCTGCGTAGGACTCACGCTCTGGCTGTGGCCGCGGTTCGCCGGGCGCGGACCGCGGGCGCTGCTGGGGCGGCTCGGCTCGATCGCCGCGACCCAGCTGACCATCGTGGCGGCGCTCGGCCTCGCGGTGAACGCCAACTTCCAGTTCTACGCCTCCTGGCACGAGCTGCTCGGCCTGTACGACGACGCGCCCGCCGCCCACGGCAAATGGGGTAACGGCGGCACCGCCGGGCCCGCCGGGGACCCGTCGAAGGGCCTCGTCCAGACATCGGGCCCGGACGGGCTGGACAAGGTGCACGGCCTGCCGAAGGGCCCGCCGGAGCAGTCGGGCAAGGTCGAGTCCGTACGGATCGTCGGCAAGCGGACCCGGGCCGTGGACCCGGCGTACGTCTATCTGCCGCCGCAGTACTTCCAGCCGCAGTACGCCCGCCAGCGGTTCCCCGTCATCGTCGCGCTCAGCGGCTACCCGGGCGGCACCTTCCTGCTGGGCCAGCATCTGCGGCTGCCGCAGACCGCCGCCGGGCTGATCCGCGCCGGCAAGATGCAGCCGACCGTGATCGTGATGCTGCGGCCCACCATCGCGCCGCCGCGCGACACCCAGTGCGTCGACGTACCGGGCGGCCCGCAGGCCGAGACGTTCTTCGCGCGCGATGTGCCGGACGCGCTGAGGTCGCACTACCGCGTCGGCCACGACCCCGGCGGCTGGGGCGTCCTGGGCTACTCCTCGGGCGGCAGCTGCGCCCTCCAGCTGACCATGCGGCACGACCGTACCTACACCGCCGCGGCCGCCCTCTCGCCCGACTACAAGGTCAGCAACGACCCCACGACCGGCGACCTCTTCGGCGACGGCCAGGACCGGGTGCGCCGCCGCCAGGGGCACGATCTGATGTGGCGACTGCGGCATCTGCCCGCCCCGCAGGTGAGCGTCCTGGTGGGCACCAGCCGTACGGGCGAGAAGAACTATCCGGCCGCCCAGGCCTTCCTGGCCGCGGTCAAACCGCCGATGAAGGCCGACTCGATCGTCCTCGACCACGGCAGCCACAACTTCGCCACCTGGCGGCGCGAACTGCCCGCCGCGCTCCAGTGGATGGATAAGCAGCTGACGTTCCCGGAGGACGTGGTGGGCAACTCCTAGGGCCTGTCCGATGGGTCAGGGTCGGACATGCCCTAGACCTGCGCGGACAGACGTGCGGGGCTCCCGGCAGTCGGTTGCCGGGAGCCCCGCACGTCGTCCGAAGCGCTACCGCGTCAGTCCTTGATCTCGCAGATCACCGCGCCGGAGGTGAGCGCCGCGCCGACCTCGGCGGTCAGGCCCTTGATGGTGCCGGAGCGGTGCGCGTTCAGCGGCTGCTCCATCTTCATCGCCTCCAGGACGACCACCAGCTCGCCCTCGGCGACCTGCTGGCCCTCCTCGACGGCGACCTTGACGATGGTGCCCTGCATCGGGGAGGCGAGCGCATCGCCGGAGGCGGCGCTGCCGGCCTTCTTGGTGGCCTTGCGCTTGGGCTTGGCGCCACCGGCGACCGCGGCGCGGGCCAGCGGCATCCCGAGCGAGGACGGCAGCGAGACCTCCAGGCGCTTGCCGCCGACCTCGACGACGACCGTCTCACGGGTGTCGGCCTCGGCCTCGTCCGCGCCGGGCGCGGCGAACGGCGTGATCTCGTTGACGAACTCGGTCTCGATCCAGCGGGTGTGGACCGTGAACGGGCCGGCGGAGCCGGTGAGTTCGGGCGCGAACGCCGGGTCCTTGACCACCGCGCGGTGGAACGGAATGGCGGTGGCCATCCCCTCCACATGGAACTCCGACAGCGCGCGGGCGGCGCGCTGCAGCGCCTGCTCGCGGGTGGCGCCGGTGACGATCAGCTTGGCCAGCAGGGAGTCCCAGGCCGGGCCGATGACCGAACCGGACTCCACGCCGGCGTCCAGGCGCACGCCGGGGCCGGCCGGTCCGTCGAACTTGGTGACCGTGCCGGGCGCCGGAAGGAAGTTGCGGCCCGGGTCCTCACCGTTGATGCGGAACTCGAAGGAGTGGCCGCGCACCGCCGGGTCGTCGTAACCCAGCGCCTCGCCGTCGGCGATCCGGAACATCTCGCGGACCAGGTCGAGGCCGGTGACCTCTTCGGTGACCGGGTGCTCGACCTGGAGGCGGGTGTTGACCTCCAGGAAGGAGATGGTGCCGTCCTGGCCGACGAGGAATTCGCAGGTGCCGGCGCCCTCGTAACCGGCCTCCTTGAGGATGGCCTTGGACGCGCGGTACAGCTCGTCGTTCTGCTCGTCCGTCAGGAACGGGGCCGGGGCCTCCTCGACGAGCTTCTGGTGGCGGCGCTGGAGCGAGCAGTCACGGGTCGAGACGACGACCACGTTGCCGTGCTTGTCGGCCAGACACTGGGTCTCGACGTGCCGCGGGCGGTCCAGGTAGCGCTCGACGAAGCACTCGCCGCGGCCGAAGGCGGCGACCGCCTCGCGCACCGCGGAGTCATACAGCTCCGGGACCTCTTCGAGCGTACGGGCGACCTTCAGACCGCGGCCGCCGCCGCCGAAGGCCGCCTTGATCGCGATCGGCAGGCCGTGCTCCTTGGCGAAGGCGACGACCTCCTCGGCACCGGAAACCGGGTCGGGGGTGCCGGCGACCAGCGGCGCGCCGGCGCGCTGGGCGATATGCCGCGCCGCGACCTTGTCGCCGAGGTCGCGGATGGCCTGCGGGGGCGGGCCGATCCAGGTCAGCCCCGCGTCGAGGACGGCCTGCGCGAACTCGGCGTTCTCGGAGAGGAAGCCGTAACCGGGGTGGATGGCGTCCGCGCCCGAATCGGCGGCGGCGGCCAGGACCTTGGCAATGTCCAGGTAACTGGTGGCAGGTGTGTCACCGCCCAAGGCGTATGCCTCGTCCGCCGCGCGTACGTGCAGCGCGTCCCGGTCGGGGTCGGCGTAGACGGCTACGCTGCCGATCCCCGCGTCCCGGCAAGCACGGGCAACGCGAACAGCGATTTCGCCACGGTTGGCGATGAGCACCTTGCGCACGATGGGGGTCCTTCCTTGGCGCTTCGCCGCAACTAATGGATGCGGCGATTTTAGGGACTGGCGACACCGCGTGCCGACCCGTTCCCTGGGGTGAGCTTGCCCACACGGAGTGTGTTCGGGGCGCCAGTGAGGGACCTAAGCCCCCTGGTATCCCAGGGTAGGCCCGGATTCCTGGGCTCCGACCCGCGCCCCCGTGTGGCCTAGGTCTCGAACTTTGAGCGTCCTGCGAATCGTCAATTCTTTGTGGAGTCCCTACGAATGGGCGAAGGAAACTTTGCGTCCGGCTCCGTCCGTCGGCGCGCCGCCGGCCGCTTGATCGCACTCATCCGCACCCACTGGTGCAGAACCCTTGCCCCAGCTATTACCCGTTAGTAGCGTGCGCGATGCCCTCTTGTGCTTGAGGTAACAGCTGTACTCGCGTGACCAACGGTAAGAGCGGCAACCGGCGTCCTCATGGCGCATCGTGCTCGGCAAACGGTGGAAGTGGGTGGACGGGGTGATGGCGCGACGACCGGTGGCCTTGGCCGCGGCGGTGGTACTGATCCTGGAGGCGTTCGGGATCGTGCTGCTCAACTGGATCCTGAGCATCGTGGTGGACCGGCAGCAGATGTCCCTGGCCGGGCTGCAGCCCCGCGCGATGTCCACCGGCTCCTGGGTCGGCGGCGGCCTCTTCGGCCTCTACCTCCTCTTCTGCGCCGTCGTCCTGCTCCGCACCGCCCTGCGCGACCGCGCCCCCGGCGGCTTCACCCGTATCGCCCTCATCAGCTGCGCGGTGGTGCACGGCCTCCTGGGCGCCTTCGCCGTCGGCCTGGTCGGCTGGGTCGCGTTCCTCGCGATGATGGTCGTGCTGGGGCTGCTGGTGCTGACACTGGTGGCCTACGGAGCGGGCCGTACGGGTGACGAGGGCGCGGACCGCACGGTGAGCGCCGCCCCGAACGGCCCCGCCCCGGCGGCCCCCACCTCCGCCTGACCCGCCCCCGGATTCCGCCGGGCCCGCCTCCTGCCGGCCCGGCCGGAACTCCACCCGCTCCCGGGCGGATTCGACTCCGCCCGGGACCGCGCGACACGCCCGGGTAGGCTCATCGCGCTGTGTCGTCGGACGGGGGATGGTGCGCATGCATGCGCCAGTTGCGGGTACGGGAGGCCGGGCGCGAAGCGCGTCGATCGGCCCGATCGGCCCGTACGCGGTGCTCCGCGGGCTGGACGACGAGACGTCCGGCATACCCGTACCGGAGCAGCGGTTCATCGGGCGGAGCACGGACGGCGACCGTACGGTGCTGATCAGCGTCCCGCTGCCGGGGGCCGACCCCGGGCGGTTCCTGGCCGAGGCGGAGGCCTCGCGCTATCTGCTCGGTCCGTGGTCCTCACCGGCCACCGAGCTCGCGGCGCCCGGCGACGCCGCCTGGTACGCCCGCCCGTACCTCCCCGCGGTCCCGTTGCCCACCGCGCTCGCCCTGTACGGCGGGCCGCTGCCCGAACGCACCGTACGGGCGCTCGGCGCGGCCCTCGTGGAGACCCTGATCATCGGGCACGGGCAGAACCTGACCCACGCCGGCGTGTCCCCCGCGGCCGTGCTGCTGGCCGCGGACGGGCCCCGGCTCACCTGCTTCGGGGCGGTACGGGCCGCGGCCGAGGACGGCACACCGCGCTCCGGGCTGCCGGGCCTGGAGTCGGGGAGCCTGCCGCCGGAGCAGGCGAACGGCGGGCGGCCGCACCCGATGGGCGATGTCTACGCGCTCGGCGCGACGCTCGCCTACGCCGCCACCGGCCACACCGTGCCGGAGCGGGAAGAGCTGCCGCCCGCCTTGCGGACCGTCATCACGGGCTGTCTGTCCCGGGACCCGGCGGTCCGGCCACGCCCCGCCGAGCTGCTGGACGCGCTCAGCCCGATCGCCGACGACGCCACCTCGGCACCCGCACCGCAGGCCCCGGCCGGCTTCGACGCCGCCGCGCCGTCCCCCGCCACCGTGCTCGACGCCGCCGGGAACCCCGCCGGCCGCGCC
>NZ_QUAC01000459.1 GCF_003389455.1 Streptomyces inhibens
ACGTCGCCTGAGACGCGCGGCCGACCGCACAGCCCAAGCCGAGGGCCGCACCCCACCGGGGTGCGGCCCTCGGCCGTTGTGTGCCGGATGGCCACCGGAGGGCCGGCCAGCGGAGCCGAACCGGCCCGGTGTGACACAGGCAACATTCACGGCACCTTGACGCACCACCCGTGTAATCGATTTCGTAGCCCCCACGAATTCCCCACGAAATCGATTACACGTCGATCATGCGAAGCCGGTCCCAGGCACGGTGAGCGATCGCATCGCACGGACAGGACGGCAACGGCGCCATGGCGAACATCAAGGATGTGGCAGAGCGGGCAGGGGTGTCCGTCGCCACGGTCTCCCGGGTCCTCAACGGCCACAGCCCGGTCGCCGAGACCCGCGACCGGGTGCTCGCCGCCGTACGGGAGCTGGGCTACCGCCCCAACAACGTCGCCCGCGCGCTGCGCACCGCACGGACCGGTGCGCTCGGCCTGATCATCAGCGATCTCACCAACCCCTTCTTCACCGAACTGGCCGACGCCGTCGAGGACGAGGCCCGCAGCCTCGGCTACAGCCTGGTCATCGGCAACGCCGGCGAGCGCCCCGCGCAGCAGGACGACTACATCCGCACCCTGCTCGACCGCCGGATCGACGGCCTACTGGTCAGCTCGGCCGGCACCGGCTCGGCGATGCTCAGCGAGGTCGTCGCCTCCGGCACCCCGCTGGTCCTGCTGGACCGCACCGTGCCCGGCGTCGACGCTCCCTGCGTACGCGCCGACGGCCGCGCCGCGCTCACCGAGCTCGCCGCCCATCTCGCCGCCCTCGGCCGCCGCCGGCCCGCGATCATCGTCGCCCCGGCCGGCACCCCCACCGGCGACGAGCGCCTCGACCTCTTCCGTACGGCGCTGGCCGCACACGGCATCGCGCTGCCCGACGAGCGGGTCGGCGCCACCCCCGACCTCCAGCACACCGGCGGCCGACGGGTGATGAGCGACTTCCTCGACCTCGCCGAGCCGCCGGACGCAGTGCTGGCCACCGACAACCTGATGGCGCTGGGCGCGATGGACGAACTCCGTGCGCGCGGGCTGCGGGTCCCCGACGACATGGCGCTGGTGGTCTACGACGACGTGCCGTGGTTCACGCACACCGATCCACCGCTGACCGCCATCGCCCAGCCCACCCGCGAACTGGGCCGGGCCGCCGTACACACCCTGCTGGCACGGATCGAGGGCCGGCCCGCCGACCCGGTGCTGCTGCCGGCCCGGCTCGTCACCCGCCGCTCCTGCGGCGAACCGCCCATCGGCTGAACGAGCCGTCCCGGCGGCCCGGCCCGGCCCGGCAGTCCCGGCCGGGCCACCACCCGGGCAAGCCATCGGATCAGGCCACCGGCGGCGACCGTCACTGAAGACCTTCACCCACGACAGCGACCCACGACAGCGACCCAGGCCGTCACCCCAAGGCCGTCACCCCAAGGCCGTCACCCCAAGACAGCACCCCACGACCCTCACCCAAGACAGCCACCAACCAGCCACCCCAAGACAGCCACCACAGGAAGTCACCCGACGAAGAGAGGGGCAGCGCATGACCGGCGTCAACGACGACGTACCGGGCGGCCGCGAACTGCTGCGCGTGGAGGGGGTGACAAAGTCGTTCCCGGGCGTCCGAGCCCTGGACGGCGTGGACCTGACCCTGCGCACCGGCGAGGTGCACGTCCTGCTCGGCGAGAACGGCGCGGGCAAGAGCACCCTCATCAAGATGCTCTCCGGCGCCCACCGCCCCGACGACGGCCGCATCCTCGTCGCCGGCGGACCGGACGGCGCGCACGACGGCCCGCGCGAGGTGCACATCCGCTCGGCGCAGGACGCCGAGCGGCTCGGCATCGCCACCATCTACCAGGAGTTCAACCTCGTCCCCGGGCTCACCGTGGCCGAGAACATCTTCCTCGGCCGGCAGCCGCGCACCGCACTCGGCCTGATCGACAAGAAGGCGATGCGGGCCCGGGCCGCCGAACTGCTCCGGCGCGTACGCCTGGACGTGTCCCCGAACACCCCGGTTGCCGAACTGGGCATCGCCCGCCTCCAGATGGTCGAGATCGCCAAGGCGCTCAGCCTGGGTGCGCGCGTCCTGATCATGGACGAGCCGACCGCGGTCCTCACCTCCGAGGAGGTCGAGACCCTCTTCGGGATCGTCCGCGAGCTGCGCGACACCGGCGTCGGCATCATCTTCATCACCCACCACCTGGACGAGATCGGCGCGCTCGGCGACCGGGTCACCGTGCTGCGCGACGGCCGCTCCGTCCAGGAGGTGCCGGCCTCGACGGACGAGGACGAGCTGATCCGCCTCATGGTGGGCCGGGACATCGCCGAGCAGTACCCGCGGCAGCGCCCCGACGAGCCGGGCGCGCCCCTGCTGCGCGTCCGCGGTCTGACCCGCAACGGTACGAAGGCCGGGCCGGTCTTCGAGGGCATCGACTTCGAGGTGCGGGCCGGTGAGGTCGTGGGCCTGGCCGGACTGGTCGGCGCGGGCCGTACCGAGGTCGTCCGGGCCATCTTCGGCGTGGACCGCTATGACGCCGGCACGGTCGAGATCGACGGCACCCGGCTGGCGCGCGGCGATGTCCGCGCCGCCATGCGGGCCGGGCTGGGCCTCGTACCGGAGGACCGCAAGGGCCAGGGCCTGGTCCTGGACGCGTCCCTCCAGGACAACCTCACCCTCGCCCGTCTCGACCGCGACACCCGGGGCGGGCTGGTGGACCGGGGCGCCCAGCGGCGCGAAGCGGCCGCCGTCGCCGGGCAGTTGAAGGTGCGGATGAGCGGCCTTGCGCAGCCCGCCCGTACGCTCTCCGGCGGCAATCAGCAGAAGATCGTCATCGGCAAGTGGCTGCTGGCGGACACCAAGCTGCTGATCCTCGACGAGCCGACGCGCGGAATCGACGTCGGCGCGAAGGTCGAGATCTACCAGCTGATCAACGAACTGACGGCGTCGGGCCGGGCGGTCCTGATGATCTCCAGCGATCTGCCCGAGGTGCTCGGTATGAGCGACCGGGTGCTGGTGATGTCGCAGGGCCGGCTGGCCGGTGAGCTGTCGGCCGAAGAGGCCACCCAGGACGCCGTGATGGAGCTCGCGCTCCAGTCCCCGAACGGCGCCGCCGAGGGCCCGAAGAACAAGAACGAGAGCGCGATGGAGGGCTCCGATGTCCACTGAGGTGAAGACGGGAGCCGCCGCCGAGGCGGTGGGACAGGCCCCGGACCGGGACGGCCTCGGGCCGTGGTTCTCCCGGGCGGTCCTCAAGAACGGCCCGCTGGGCGGCCTGATCGCCCTGGTCGTGGTGATGGCGGTGCTCTCCAAGGACTTCCTCAACGGCCAGAACCTTCTCAATGTCGGCGTCCAGGCGTCGGTCACCGCGATCCTCGCCTTCGGCGTCACCTTCGTGATCGTCTCGGCCGGTATCGATCTGTCGGTCGGCTCGGTCGCCGCGCTCTCCGCCACCGTCGTCGCCTGGGCGGCCACCGCCGAGGGCCTGCCCGTCTGGATCGCGGTGCTGCTCGGCCTCGCGGTCGGTGTGGCGGCCGGACTGGTCTCAGGCGCCCTGGTCGCCTACGGCAGACTGCCCGCCTTCATTGCCACGTTGGCGATGCTGTCGATAGGCCGCGGCCTGGCCCTGGTCATCTCCGGCGGCTCGCCGATCGCCTTCCCGGGCTCGGTCAGCAGTCTCGGTGACACCCTCGGCGGCTGGCTGCCGGTGCCCGTCCTCGTCATGATCGCGATGGGGCTGATCGCCGCGCTGATCCTGGCCCGTACGTATGCCGGACGCGCGATGTTCGCGATCGGCGGCAACGAGGAGGCGGCCCGGCTCTCCGGCATCAACGTGCGGCGCCGCAAGCTGGTCATCTACGCGCTGTCCGGTCTGTTCGCCGCGGTCGCCGGTATCGTCCTCGCGGCCCGGCTCACCTCCGCCCAGCCGCAGGCCGCCAGTGGCTACGAGCTGGACGCCATCGCCGCCGTCGTCATCGGCGGGGCCAGCCTCTCCGGCGGCTCCGGCAAGGCGTCCGGCACCCTCATCGGCGCGCTGATCCTCGCCGTACTGCGCAACGGCCTGAACCTGCTGAGCGTCTCGGCGTTCTGGCAGCAGGTGGCCACCGGACTGGTCATCGCGCTGGCGGTGCTCCTGGACACGCTGCGCCGCCGGAGCGCGCGATGAAGGCCCGGGGGAACGTCCGGGGGAACGTCCGGGGGAATGCCTGGAGGAGTGCGCGGGGGAAGGTCTGGGGCAACGCTCGGAGGAATGCGCGGGGGAACGTCTTGAGGAGCGCCCGGAGGACCGCCCGGATCAAGGTGTCGCTGGTGGCCGGGCTGGCCGCGACCGTCGCCCTCGGTCTGGCCGGCTGCGACCGCGGCGGCAACACCGACCTGGGGCTCGCGCTGTCCACGATGAACAATCCGTTCTTCGTCGGCATCAAGGAAGGCGCCCAGGCCGAGGCGGACGCCCGCGGTCTGCACATCAACATCACCGACGCGCAGAACGACCCCACCCAGCAGATCAACCAGATGGAGACGTTCACCAGCCAGAACGTCAAGGCGGCCATCATCAACCCGGTCGACTCCGACGCCGCCGTCCCGGCCGTCGGTGTCGCCAACCGGGCGAAGGTGCCGGTCATCTCCATCGACCGCGGCGTCAACGGCGGGAAGGTCGGCTCGACCATCGCCTCCGACAATGTCGCCGGCGGCCGGCTCGCCGCCAAGACGCTGGCCGAATCGCTCGGCGGCAAGGGCAAGGTGGCCTTCCTGGAGGGCCAGCCCGGCACCTCCGCCGCCCGTGAACGCGGCAAGGGTTTCGAAGAGGGCATCAAGAAGTACCCCGGTATCCAGGTCGTCGCCCGCCAGCCCGCGGACTTCGACCGCACCAAGGGCATGGATGTGATGTCCAACATGCTGCAGGCGCACCGCGATATCGCCGGGGTGTTCGCCGCCAACGACGAGATGGCGCTCGGCGCGTCCAAGGCGCTGGGCGCCCGCTCCGGCAAGGACGTCAAGGTGGTGGGGTTCGACGGCACACCGGACGGCGTCAAGGCGGTCCGCAACAAAACCCTCACCGCCACCGTCGCCCAGCAGCCGAAACTCCTCGGCAAGCAGGCCGTGGACTGGGCGCTGAAGGCCGCTCGCGGTGAGAAGCTTCCGCAGTCGGTCAAGGTGCCGGTGGTGCTGGTGACGGCGGAGAACGCCGCGAAGTTCGACGACTGAGCGCGCGGCCCGGCCCTGGAGCCGGGCCGCGGGGCAATGACAGATGAGAAGAAGTGGGAGAGCGGTGCATGTATGACGTCCTGGTGGTCGGCTCGGCCAACGCGGATCTGACGGTACGGGTCGAACGGCGGCCCGGCGCGGGCGAGACCGTGCGCGGCACGGACCTGGTCGAATCGGCCGGTGGTAAGGGCGCCAACCAGGCGGCCGCCGCGGCCCGGATCGGCGGGCGCACCGCGCTGCTGGCACGGGTCGGCGGCGATGCGTACGGCGAACTGCTGCTGGGCGCCCAGCGCGAGGCGGGCACCGATGTCACACCCGTCATCGTGGACGGGGCGGCCCGCACCGGCACCGCGATGATCATCGTCGACCCGGACGGCGACAACAGCATCGTGGTCTCGCCCGGTGCCAATGCCGCCCTTACCCCGCAGGATGTGGCCGCGGCGAAGGACGTCATCGCCGCCTCCTCGGTGGTCTCCCTCCAGCTGGAGATCCCCATGGAGTCCGTACGGGCCGCCGCCGCGGCCGCCGAGCAGGCCGGGACCCGCGTCGTGCTCAACCCCTCGCCGGCCCCCGAGGCGGCCCTGGCGCCCGAACTCCTCGCCGTGGCCGACCCGTTGGTGGTCAACGAGCACGAGGCCCGGGAGCTCTCCGGCCGCGCCGACGGCACCCCCGCCGAGTGGGCGCAGGCCCTGCGTGACCAGGGTGCCCGCTCGGTCGTGGTCACCCTCGGCGGGGACGGCGCGCTGGTCCTGGACGCCTCCGGGGTGAGCGAGGTCCCCGGCGTACGCGTCAAGGCCGTGGACACCACCGGCGCCGGCGATGCCTTCACCGGAGCCCTCGCCACCCGCCTGGCCCGCGGCGATGCGCTCCCCGAGGCGGCGCGCTTCGCCGTACGGGTCGGCGCGGCGGCCGTCACCAAGCCGGGCGCCCAGCCGTCCTACCCGACCCGGGCCGAACTGGAGGCGCTGGCGCCCGAGCAGGGCTGAGGGCTGAGATCCAACTGCCCGCCCGGGCGGGGGAGCCGGTGACGAGGACGGCCGCCCGCGCGGCCGGCTCGGGCGGTATCTCGTAATGGGTGGTGGACTTGGGGCCCAGGGTGCTCAGCTGGGTGCTCGGGGCGATCCAGTTCGCCTCCACTACGGGCGTTGGGCTGTTGGTCGCGACGATCACCACATCCCGGTCCGCCACCGCCGCCACCGCCGTCGCCGGATCGAGCCGCTCGCCGACCTCGGCATCGCCGAGCAGTACGGGAGACGGGGACGGGGTGTGCGGCGGCACGCGGGTCGTCACTGCTCGGCCAGCTCCTTCGGGGCGTACAGCGCATGGTCCGCGCCGGTCGCCAGCGCCCAGTAGCGGTCGCCGTAGGACCAGTGCCACCACTCCGTCGGGTAGTTGACCAGGCCGGCCGCGGTCAGTGCGGCGGCCAGCACCCGCCGGTTGGCGCGGGCGGCGGGCGTCAGCCCCGGGGCGCTCGTATAGCAGGCGCCGTCACTTTCCTCCGGAGAGGCATTGATCGGTGTCCCCATGTCGACATCTGCGCCGTCCGCGGTGACGAGCGTGAGATCCACCGCGCCACCCGCACTGTGCGGTGCGATCTCCGGCGGCGAGACATAACGGCTGGCGGCCTGATGGATACGCGCCCCGTCCCACTCGGGGAACCCGGCGCGCAGCTCGTCCGCATACTCCTCGAAGTAGCGGCGCTGCAGCCCCGGCGGGCGGTAGCCCTCGACGAACTGCAGCCGCAGTCCGTCCGGCAGTGCCTCCTGAGCCGCCAGCAGCCGCCGCAGCACCCCCTCGCGCAGATACGCGAACGCGCCCTGCTCGTCGTGCCGGTCCGCGGCCACCAGGAGCGCGGGCGCCGCGGTCCGTACGTCCACCAGCGGCTCACCACACTCCTTGACGGGGATCGCCGCCACCGCCGGATCCGACATCAGCGTGATCCGGTCCCGGGCATCGCTCAGCACCAGCTCCGCCCCGTCGCCCGGCACCGGCTCCGTCCACTCGGCGGCCGACGCCACCCGCTCGCCGGACGGCAGCCAGACGCCGCTGAGGCCGCAGGCCGGGCCGGGGCTGCCGACCTCCGTGCCATTGGCGAGCAGCACCTGCAGTCCGTTGTCCCGCGCCAGCCCGGCATATCGCGCCACGCCCTTGGCCGAGTCATGGAAGGAGCTGGCGAGATACACCCGGCAGCCGTCCGCCGCGGCCCGCGCCGGCACGTCGGGGAAGCTGTTGTCGTAGCAGGTGGCGAGCGCGAACCGGATGCCGCCCAGGGTGAAGCGGCCGTCGGTGGCGCCCGGCGCGAAGATTTCGCTCTCCTGATCGGTCAGGTGCATCTTGTCGTAGCGGGTGAGCAGCGCGCCGTCCGGCCCGTAGACGAACGAGGCGATGGTCGGCCGGGCCCCGGCCTCGGGGGCCCGGCCCGCGGCGTTCACGACCGCCGCGACCCCACTCGCCCGGCACGCCTCCCGTACGGGGGCCAGCCGGGCATCGTCGGGCAGGACCAGCAGCCCCGCCGGATCGGCGGTTATCAGACGCAGGTCGTATTGCGTCAGGGCGAGTTCGGAGAACACCACCAGACCGGCGCCATGCCCGGCGGCCTCGGTGAGGAGTGCGGCCATCCGCGCGGCGTTGGCTTCGATATCGCCCGGTACGGACGTGAACTGTGCGGCAGCAATGAGCATTCGCCCATGATGCCTGGCGCACACCCGACGCGGACGGCCCTGTGGATAACCGCCCTGCCGCGCGACACCGCAGTAGCGGACCGGCCCCTGACCTAGGGCGACCCCGCTAATCCCGCGCGACCTCGGACGCCGCCACCGTGACGATCGCCCGCACCTGATCGGTGATCGCGACCCGGTTGCGTACGAAGTCCGGGTCGGTGACCCGGCCGCTCGACGGGTCCGTGTTGCCGGCGCCGAACTCCAGGACCGGCGTGTGCAGATGCCCGCCCGGGAGAGCCGGCCGCACCGCGTCCCGCAGCAGCGTCGCCCGGTAGGCGATCTCATTGGACAGATAGTCCCCGCCGCCCCCGGCACGGGCCGTGGACCCCGGAGTCGGGCCGTCCGGCCGCTCCACCGGCTCGGTGCCGCCCGCCGGGATCTCCGTGACGGCGGTGTGGTCGACCACCGGGTACGGCCCGGTGCCGGCCGCCACGATCTGCGCGTACGGCAGGCTGGTGGCCGTCCATTGCGGCTGCGGCCGCACGGTCGGCACCCCCGCCGGAATCGGCACGGTCTCGGTGCGGGACTCCCGTGCGTTGTCCGGATAGCCGCCCCGCCAGGCCCCGTTGGTCCGCTCGACATCGAAGCGCCCCGGCCGCCCCTGGCTGATCGTCGTGAACAGATCCGCCTGCCGCGCCCCGCCCCGGAAGTGCGGCAGCAGCGTGCGTTCCACCGTCCCCTCGGCGAAGTCGGCCCAGCGCACGGGGAAGACCGCGGTCTCGATCCGGGCCGGCCGCCCCGAGGCGGTACGCACCGTCGTCCCGTCCAGCGCGAGCGCCGCCGCCCCCGACGGATTGCTCCGCCGCGCATCGGCGTCCAGCTGGAACGGGTCGAACCCGGTCACGACGATGTGCAGGACATGCTTCCCGGCGGGCAGCTCGATCGAGTCCTGGCCGCGTGAGCTGCGCTCCAACGACCCGAGCAGGGCGTCGCGTTGGGAGGCGGTCAGCCCGAAGTCCGGCTGCCACTGACGCAGCTCCTTGGTCATCCCCAGCCGCGCCCAGTACAGCGGCCGGTCGTCGTCCCGGCTCAGATCGCCGCCCGCGGGCCCGCGCCCCTGGGCCCGGTCCACCGCCCGCCGCCACAGCGCACGCCCCTCGCCCCTGACATACCGTCCGGCTTCCGGATACGTCGTCACCCGTGCCAGCCCGCGCCCGAACTCCCGCTCCCAGGCCTCGAATCCGCTGCGCCGCAGGATCTCCTGCGGCGCGGTCTGTGTCAGCCGGCCCTCCTCCACCGTGGCATCCGCTGTTGCGTGCGCCCTGGTGGCCGCGGTGGCCGGAGCCGTCAGGGACAGCGGGAGGGCGGCGAGCAGTGCGATACCGAGTGCGACCGGCTTGGTGCGTATGCGTCTCATGGGGCGAGTAAAACGGGGTGCGCGGTGCGGCGGTAGAGGGCGCGGGGTGGCTTGAATCGGCCCGCGGCTAGGGTTTCTGGTCCGGTCCGCCCACGCGCCCGGCACATACCGCGAAACCCAGGGGGAATCTTCGTGGCCACACCGCCACCACCGCAAGGCCCTTACCCGTACGCGCAACAGCCCGCGGGCCCCTACCCGCCGCAGCCCACGGGCCCGTACGCCCCACCACAGGGGCACCGGGCCCCAGGCCCGTACCCCTACGCCCAGCAGCCGCACCCTGCGCCCTACGCCACCGCCCCCGGCTGCGAGCTCTGCGGTGCCCAGCCCGCCGTACAGGCCACCGTGCGCGGGCATCAGGGCATCCTCTTCCTGATGCGGTTCCTCAGCCGGAGCGCGGTGTTCTGCCGCTCCTGCGGGCTGGCCACCTACCGCGAGATGTCCGCGAAGACCCTGTGGCAGGGCTGGTGGAGCCCGCTGTCCGTGGCCATCACGCCGATCACCCTGCTGGTGAATCTCGGTCCGCGGGCCCGCTTCCGCAAACTGGCCGCCCCCGTGGGCGGCTTCCGGCCCTCGCTCGATCCGGGCAAGTCGCTGCTGCGCCGGCCCGAGGCGCTGCTGTTCCTGGTGCCGATGGCGCTCGTGGTCCTGGCGATACCCACCCTGTTCGTACTCGGCGCGTTCGTCGAGGGAGCGGGCATCGGGAAGGCGCCGACCCTCGCGGTCGGTAACTGCGTCCGCAACGACGGCGACTGGCACGACCAGGACCTGGAAGTCGTGGAATGCGGGTCGGCCGAGGCGGAGTACCTGGTGACCCGCAGGCTCGACACCTCGAAGGACACCTGCGCGGGCGGTGAACTGCTCGCCGACCCCAAGTACAGCCCGGACAAGATGACGATTTCCTGCCTCGCGCCTGCCCGTTAGGGCGTGTCCTTCGGTACCGCCCGGATCAGCCCTCGCCGGGCTCCTCGGCCCGCCCGCTCCCGCCTCCCAGCAACGCCACGAAGTCCCGGAACGCCGCCGGCATGTCCACCTCCTCCGGGTCCAGCAGCCACTGCAGCTGCAGGCCGTCCATCACGGCGACCAGCAGCGGCGCCGCCTGCTCCGGGGTCAGGCCACCGGGCAGGGTGTCGCCGAATTCGGCCCGCAGCACGTTGGCCATGGAGGCGCGTACGGTGCGGAAGCGGGTCTCGAAGAAGGCGCGGGCGGGGTGGTCCTCGGTGACGCTGTCCGCCGACAGCACGGTGTAGGTCTGCACGATACCGGGGCGGGTGGCGTTGTAGTCGACGAGCTGGGCGAGGGTGTCGGTGCGCCAGCTGTCGGACGCCGCGGCCGCCGAGGCCAGATCCCAGCGGTCGCGCGCCTCCAGGACGCCGACCAGCAGCAGCTCCTTGGTGGGGAAGTGGTGCAGCAGCCCCGGCTGGGTGAGCCCGGCGCGCTCGGCGACGGCGGCGAGCGAGGTGCGGCGGTAGCCGCGCTCGGAGATCAGCTCCATGGCGGCCTGCAGGATGGCCTCGCGCCGCTCCGCGCGCAGGGTCTCCCGCCCGCCGCCGCGCCGCCGCGGTCCGGGCCGGCCGCCGCGGGGTGCGTCCTGGTCTCGTGCAGTCACCGGCCGAGAGTAACTCCCGCGTGGAGATCCCGTACGACTGGGGTAACGGAAGGGTGACGACACTTACCGACCAGAAGGCGTGAGGGTAAGAATCCGGACAGCGGGCCCGCACATCCGCCGAGGGAGCACCGGAGAGCCGCATGACCGACGACCAGCCCCACGACCCCGCCCACGACCCCGCCCACGACGACGCCCGGCACCCTGATCGCGGCCTTGCGTACGACTGCACCGCGGCCGTGGAGCGGGCGCTCGCCGCACTCGACCTTGACACCAAGGTCCGGCTACTGTCCGGCCAGGACATGTGGACGCTGCCGGCCGTCCCCGCGATCGGGCTGCGTTCACTGGTGATGTCGGACGGCCCGATCGGTGTACGGGGCCAGGAGTGGAGCGCCGAGGACCCCTCGGTCGCACTGCCCGGTCCCACCGCGCTGGCCGCCACCTGGGACCCCGGCCTGGCCCGCCGGGTCGGCCATCTGCTCGCCCAGGAAGCCCGCCGCAAGGGCGTGCATGTCCTCCTGGCGCCCACCGTCAATCTGCACCGCTCACCGCTGGGCGGCCGCCACTTCGAGTGCTATTCGGAAGATCCGCTGCTCACCGGCGCGATCGGTGCCGGTTATGTGCGCGGCGTCCAGGAGGGCGGTGTCGGGACGACGGTCAAGCACTTCGTCGGCAATGACGCCGAGACCGACCGGCTCACCGTCGACAACCGCATCGCCCCGCGCCCGCTGCGCGAGCTCTATCTCGCTCCCTTCGAGCACATCGTCAAAAACGCCCGCCCCTGGGGCATCATGACCGCCTACAACCAGGTCAACGGCTCGACGATGACCGAGCACCACCCTCTCGTCAACGAGGTCCTGCGCGGCGAATGGGGCTTCGACGGCTGCAATGTCTCCGACTGGACGGCGGCCCGCGACACCGTACGCGCGCTGCGCGGCGGCCTGGACGTGGCGATGCCGGGGCCCCGTACGGTCTACGGCGCGTCGCTCGCCGAGGCCGTCCGCGCCGGTGCGGTCGCCGAGGCACAGGTGGACGACGCGGTGCGCCGGGTGCTGCTGCTCGCGGCCCGTACGGGATGCCTCGCGGGCGTGCCGGCGGCGGTCTCCCCGGCCGATGTCCCCCGGGGGATCGACGGCCGGGCGGTGGCCCGTGAGGTCGCCCGGCGGGCGTTCGTCCTGCTGCGGAACGAGCCGGTGGGCGGCGCGCGGCGGGCGCTGCCGGTGGACGCCGCCGCGGTCCGCAAGATCGCCGTCATCGGGGCGGCCGCGCGCGACGCCCGGGTGCTCGGCGGCGGGTCCGCGACCGTCTTCCCCGAGGCGATCGTCTCTCCGCTGGAGGGGCTGCGCGCCGCGCTGCCCGACGAGGTCGAGGTCGGCTTCGCGGTCGGCGCCGACCCGCGCACCCGCGTCCCGCACGCCCGGGAGGGCTTCACCCTGCGCGCCCGCTACCTCGCAGCGGACGGCCGACTGCTCGCCGAGACACCGCAGTTCGACGGCAAGGTGCAGGTGATGGGCCGCTTTCCCGAGGGCGTGACCCGGCAGAACCTGAGCGCCGTCGAGCTGACCGGCAGCTACACCCCGCAGACCAGCGGCGGCCACACCCTCGCCGTGGCCGGCACCGGTGAGCTGCGGCTGACCGTCGGCGGCTCGGTCCTCTTCGACGGCCGCTGCGCACCGGAGGGCAACGACCCCTTCGAGGCGTTCATGAACCCCGTCGAGCGGCGGGTGACGGCGGAGCTGACAGCTGGTGAGAGCGTCGATGTCACGCTGCGGTTCGTCCCGCTCGGCCTGGGCCCGGGCGAGGGCCTGGGCGGGCTGAACTTCACCCTCGGCCACAGCGAACCGCAGCTCGACGCCGACGCCGAGATCCAGGAGGCGGTCCGCGCCGCGACCGCCGCCGATGTCGCGATCGTCGTCGTCGCCACCACCGAGGAGGTCGAGTCCGAGGGCTTCGACCGCCGCGATCTGCGGCTGCCCGGCCGCCAGGACGAGCTGGTCACCCGGGTCGCCGCCGCCAATCCGTACACCGTCGTGGTCGTCAACTCCGGTTCGCCGGTGGAGCTGCCGTGGCGCGAGCAGGTGCCCGCCGTGCTGCTGAGCTGGTTCCCCGGCCAGGAGGCCGGTGCGGCGCTGGCCGATGTCCTGCTCGGCGCGGACGAACCGGGCGGCCGGCTCCCCACCACTTGGCCGGCCCGCCTCGACGACGCCCCGGTCACCACCGTCACCCCGACGGACGGCCAACTCCCGTACTCGGAGGGCGTGTTCATCGGATACCGGGCCTGGCAGCGGTCCGCTCCCGTCCCCGCCACTGCCCCGGCGTACCCCTTCGGCCACGGTCTGGGCTACACCGACTGGGAGTACGAGTCGCTGGACACCACCCCGGACTCGGTGCGGGTGCGGGTGCGCAACGCGGGCGACCGTCCCGGCCGCGAGGTCGTCCAGATCTATCTGGCGCCGACCTCGGACGCCGCCCCGGACGCACCGGAGCGCCCGGGGCGCTGGCTGGCCGGATTCGCCGTCGTCGAGGCCGGCCCCGGTGAGAGCGCCGAGGCCGAGATCCCGCTGCCGGACCGCGCCTTCGCGGTCTGGGGGTCCGCTTTCGAAGGCTCGGCGGCGAGCGGAGGCGGAGCGGGCAGGAGGACGGCTGGCGCCGGGTCAAGGGCGTCTACACCGTCGAGGCGGCGCACAGTGTCGACGACCGCCGGCTGACGGCGGAGGTCACCGTCGGCTGAGGCGGACCGGGGCGGGGGCGCTCCTCCCCAGAGGCGCCCCCGGCCACCCCTCATGAGAGCACCGCCGGCATCACGAGGTCACCACCGAGACATCACCGCCGCTCGTCCGTGCCGTCACCTTGTGCGCGGAGCTCTCGTCCGTCGGGACGGAGACCTTTCTGGTGCCACCGCTCGTCGAGGCGTCCACCGCGTACGAGCCCTTCGGGAGACGGACGGTGACATCGCCTCCGCTGGTCCGCGCCGAGACGTCGTCGGGCGCGGAGGACAGCGTGGCCTCCACATTCCCGCCGCTGGTCCTCACTTTCATCTTCCGGGCCGTGGAGTCCGCGACGGTGATGTCGCCACCGCTGGTCTCCGCGGTGATCGCGCCCGCGGTGCCACGGACGGTGATGTCGCCGCCGCTGGTGTGCAGATCGACCGAGGCGTTACGCGGCAGCAGCACGCGGTACCCCACCTCGCACCGGCGCCCCATACCGCAGTCCTCGGCCTCCAGCGTCAGCCGGCCGTCCTTGACCCCGTGCTCGGACTTCGGCTTCTGGTCGTTGTAGCGGTACTTCTCCGTCACCTTGATCGACCCGCCGGCGTCGATCGGCACGATCTCTATGTCCCCGCCGTGTGTCGTCGCCGACAGCGTGGTGACCTTGCCCTGCACCGTGTACGTGCGCTTCGCCTCCTTCGTCGGGCCGAAACCCGACAGCGAGCAGCCGGTCACCAACACGGTCAACGCCGCACAGGACAGAACGAGATGAGGAGCGCGAAGGCGGGCCATGGTGAAGAGGTCTCCCGTAGCAGGCAACGAAGCGGAACGGATCAGAACGGAACAGCTCGGAACGGAACGCAGTGGAACCGCTCACCACTCATGGTTCCTGTTCCGCCTCCCCGCGGCGTCACCGCACGGTATGAACCTCCCCCTCCCACGCCCTTAGGGGTTCCCCGCACTCCGCGGCCGCGCCGAGAACCCGTACACGGTCTCCGAGCGATGGATCTCGCCGGGCCGCAGGACCGTGCCGGGGAAGTCCGGCCGGTTGGGGGAGTTCGGGAAGTGCTGGGTCTCCAGGGCGAGGCCGGCCGCCGGTCCGTAGGGGATGCCCGAGGTCCCCGTCAGGGATCCGTCGAGGTGGTCTGCGGTGTAGAGCTGAAGTCCGGGTTCGGTGGTGGCCAGCTCCAGGGCGCGGCCCGAGCGCGGGTCATACAGCTCCGCGACCGTGCGCGGGGCCCCGGTCACACCGCCGTCGAGCACGAAGTTGTGGTCGTACGCGCCGGCCACCGCGCGCGCCGCCCGGAAGTCGAAGCGGGTACCGGTGACATCGGCGGGCGCGCCGGGCACCGGGATGCCGCTGCCGTCGACGCGCGTGTAGCGGGACGCCGCCAGCCGCAGTTGATGCCCGATGGCGCTGCCGCTGCCGTCACCGCCCAAGTTGAGATACGTGTGGTTGGTGAGGTTGACGACGGTCGGTGCGTCGGTTTGCGCGCGATAGGCGATACACAGCGCGTCACCGTCGGGACCCGTGGAGAGGGTGTACGTCACGCGCACATCCAGGGCGCCGGGGAACCCCTCCTCGCCATCCGGGCTGACCCGGCGCAGCTGCACCCCGCCCTCGACCGGCCGGGCCTCCCACACCACCCGGGAGAAGTTCCGCGGCCCGCCGTGCAGGCTGTTGCGCCCGTCGTTCGGCGTCAGCGGGTACGCACGGCCGTCGAGCGTGAACGACGCCCCCGCGATCCGGTTTGCGTAGCGCCCGACCAGCGCGCCGAAGTGCGACCCGCCGTGCATGACATACGACGCGAGGTCGGCGAAGCCCAGCGCCAGCCGGCCCCTTTGTCCGTCCCGGTCCGGGGCCTCGATGCTCTGGACGATCCCGCCGTACGTCAGGACCCGGACCCGCAGCCCGCCCGAGCCCGCCTCCAGGGTCCAGCGGTCGACACCGGTGCCGTCGTCCAGTGTGCCGAAGGGTTCCCTGCTGACCTGCGTGTTCATGAGCGCGAGCCTATGCCCGCAAACCGGCGGCCACCGCCCGGGGAACGCGTCCCGGTGCTATCGCTGCGGGCGGGTGATCGCGCGGAACGCCAGCTCCGCCAGCTCCTTCTGGCCACCGGCGCCCGGGTGGAACCAGTCCCAGGTGCTCAACTGCCGGCCGGTGAAGCGGTAGTCGAAGACCGACCCGTCGAACCGGCACAGCGGATCCTTGCCACACACCTCCGCCAGCGCCGCGTTGTACGCCTGCACCCGGTCCCGTACCTTCGCGCGCCGGTCCTGCGCTGCCTTCGTCAGATCGTCCGGATCGCGCAGCATCGACCCGCAGATCCCCAGCTTCCACACCTGCTTGCCGAGCGGGTTCTTGCGCCCCTCGGACCACAGCCGCAGCAGATCCGGCACCGCCGCGACATACACCTGGGTGTGCGGCAGGGCGCGCCGCAGATACGTCATCGACCGCGCGAAGTCGGTCCGGAAGGCGGCCTTGGGGGTCATCGTCCCCACGTCGTGACGGCACGCGTCGTTGGCGCCGATCAGGATCGTCACCAGCTCGGGCTTCCGGTCGGCGGCCGCCGCGATCTGATCCGGCAGATCGCTCATCAGCGCGCCGGTCTTCGCGAAGTTCCAGCTGTGCGTGGCGGGGTGGGCGACCAGCCGTCGGGCGAGGCTGTCCACCTTGGGATCGGTGCCGGTGGCCCAGGAGACCTCGGGGCAGTCGGAGAGCACCGTACAGGCGTCGAAGCCGACGGTGATGGAGTCGCCGAGCGCCGCGATCGAACCGGGGTCGGTGCGCCAGACGGGCGCCCGTTTGGCCGGACGCTTCGCCGACGCGCCGGACCGTGACGCTGAACCACCGTCGGCACTACAGGCGGTGAGGGCGGTCAACAGCGCGCAAGCGGTCGCCACGGTGCGTACGGAACGGAGCCCGAAACGGCTGCGCCAGGGGCGAAAGGGCCGATCGATCCGCGTCATCCCCTGTCCCCTCCGGCGTGCGAGTGATATCTCTTCGGGTACCGACGGTACGTCACCCCCTCGACCGGCACTGCGCGGTAGCTTTGCCCCGTGCCTGCCGGGCGGTGACCCAAAGTGGCAAGTGCAGTCGGCACAGACAAATTACATCACGTCATTTCCTGTCCCATTTGCGGCAAATTCCGCCCAATGGTGTTTACTGTAGGTCACCTCGCAAGCTGGTGCCGAAGTGATCACTGGGGCAGAATGGCAACTGTCCCGGCCGCAACCGGAACGGGCACGAGGCCGCTGGGGAAGGCGAACCTCGAACCGCACTGGAGGTCCCGGTGACGACACGTGGAGTTCTGTACGTCCACTCCGCTCCGCGCGCGCTGTGCCCGCACGTCGAATGGGCCGTGGCGGGCGTCCTCGGCGTGCGCGTCAATCTCGACTGGATCCGCCAGCCGGCGTCCCCGGGCACCTGGAGAGCCGAGTTCTCCTGGCAGGGCGAGGCCGGCACGGCCTCCAAGCTGGCCTCCGCGCTGCGCGGCTGGCATCTGCTGCGCTTCGAGGTGACCGCGGAGCCCTGCTCCACCGCCGAGGGCGAGCGCTACAGCTCCACCCCCGACCTGGGCATCTTCCACGCCGTCACCGGCATCCACGGCGACATCCTGATCCCCGAGGACCGGCTGCGCGCCGCGGTCGCCCGCTCGGCGCGCGGCGAGACCGAGCTTGCCGCCGAGGTCGCCAAGCTCCTCGGCAAGCCCTGGGACGACGAACTGGAGCCGTTCCGGTACGCGGGCGAGGGCGCCCCGGTCCGCTGGCTCCACCAGGTCGTCTAGGCAGGCCCCCAGGGGGCACCCGCCGTCCCCGACACGCGGCAGCTGTTGCCTTGGAGTCCACTCCACGGCCTAGCGTGCCGCCCATGGCTGACAACAACTCTTCCGACACCCTCTCAGTAGCGGTGCTGGGCACCGGAATCATGGGCGCGGCGATGGCCCGCAACCTCGCCAGGGCCGGTCTGGACGTCCGCGTCTGGAACCGTACGCGCGCCAGAGCGGAGCCGCTGGCCGCCGACGGGGCCCGTGTCACCGACACCCCCGCCGAGGCGGTGGACGGCGCCGATGTGGTCCTCACCATGCTGCTCGACGGCGACGCCGTCCTCGACGCGCTGCGGCAGGCCGCCCCGGCGCTGCCGACCGGTGCCGTATGGCTCCAGATGAGCACGGTGGGGGCCGAAGGCCTCGTCCCCCTCGCCCGGTTCGCCGACGAGCACGCCCTGCGCTTCGTGGACGCCCCCGTCCTGGGCACCAAGGCGCCTGCCGAGAAGGGTGAGTTGACGGTTCTGGCGGCCGGCCCCGAGGACGTGCGGGAGCGCGCCGGGCAGGTTTTCGACATCGTCGGGAGCATCACCCGGTGGGTCGGCGAGGACGGTGCGAGCGGGGCCGCCAGCCGTCTCAAGCTCGTCGTCAACAGCTGGGTGCTGACCCTCATCAACGGTACGGGTGAGGCGTTCGCGCTCGCCAAGGGGCTCGGTGTGGACCCGCGCGACTTCCTTGCCGCGATCGCCGGCGGGGCGCTCGACATGCCGTATCTGCGGATGAAGTCCGAGCTGATCCTGTCCGAGGACTACCCGGCGAGCTTCACGGTGTCGGCGGCCCGCAAGGACGCCCGGCTCATCACCGAGGCCGCCCGCGGCGCCGGCGTACGGCTGGATCTGGTGCCGGCGGCCGCGGAGCGCTTCCGCCGGGCCGAGGAGCAGGGCCACGGCGAAGAGGACGGCACGGCGGCGTACTTCGCCAGCTTCGAGGGCTGAGCGGCGCGGCGGACACACGAGGAGGGCCCGCCCGGTGCGTACACCGGGCG
>NZ_QUAC01000453.1 GCF_003389455.1 Streptomyces inhibens
AGGGAGGCCCGGGAGGGGGCGGCCCAGGAGAGGGAGGCCCGGGAGGGGGCGGCCCAGGAGAGGGAGGCCCGGGAGGGGGCGGCTCCGGAGGTGGCGGTGGGGAGTTGGTCATCGAGGGCCGCCCGTGGGGTGGGTGACCTCGGCCGTCATCCCGTCGCCGCGTGTGCCCGGGCAGCCGAGTTGGGCGGCGAAGTCCGGTTGTTTTTCGTTGAGTTCGCGGCACAGGCCCTGTTCGATGCTTTCGCCGGAGCGGGCGGTGCCGATGGCCCAGACGGTGCCGTCCTCACGTTCGTACAGGACGACCTTGGGCAGCGCGCGGGGCGGTGGTCCGGCGGTGACGTCGCCGGTGCGGGGGTCGAAGGAGCCTTCATGGCAGGGGCAGTACAGCTCACCCTTCTCGCCTCGGTCCTTGCTCCACAGGACGGCGCAGGCGAGGTGGGTGCAGACGGCGGAGTAGCCGACGAGGGAGCCGTCGGAGAGGCGGATGGCCACCGCGCGGTCCTCGTCGCCGGGGTAGCGGAAGGCGACGGATTCACCGCGGGGGATGCTGTCGGCGACGAGTTTGAGGTCGCCGGCGTCGTCGCCGTGGCGGGGCAGCGCTCCCGCGGCGACCGCCAGCCCTCCGAGGGCGAGGCCGCCCGAGACGGTGGCGACGATCCGCAGATAGTCGCGGCGGGTGGTGAGGGAGTCGGCGCTCAGGCGGTCGTGGGCCGGCTCCGGGGCCCCGCCCCCCTCGTCGTGGCCCGACTCCGGCCGGCGGTGTGCCGTGCTCATCGGACATCCACCCCGTTGACCTCGATCACCGGGAGCCCGCCCGGTACCGGCCAGCGGACCTTGTCGGCGGGGACGACCATGGCGACGCCGGTGTGGACGACGGTGTCGCCGAAGGTGAAGGAGTCGGCGACCTCGACGCCGGGGCGTTCGGTCCGGAGTTCTTCGAGGGTTCCGTAGAAGAGGGCGCCGGTCGGGCAGACGGTGGCGCACATGGGCGCGAGGCCGTGGGAGGTGCGGTCGTAGCAGAGGTCGCACTTCATCTGCAGCTTCGCCGCCAGGTCGATCTTCGGTACGCCGAAGGGGCAGGCGTTGACGCAGTTGGCGCAGCCGATGCAGCGGGTGGTGTCGGCCTGCTGCACCACGCCGTCGGGGGTGACCTGGATCGCGTCGGCGGGGCAGACCTCGGCGCAGGGGGCGACGGGGTCGGAGCAGTGCATACAGACGGTGGGGAGGGAGGCGACGGAGCGGCCTTCGTCGGGGTAGTCGAGGTGGATCATCGACTTGCCGCGGTGCGAGTCGCATTCGCGGCAGGCCGAGACACACGCCTGGCAGCCGATACAGCGCCCCGGGTCGATGAAGATCGTTCTGCCCATCATGGCGGTGACCAGTCCCTTTCCGCGGTGCCGAGGCCCTGGGGTGCGGTCGGTGGCCGTGGGTCGGTGCGGGAGACCTGCGTTTCGGGGTATGCCACGCGGCCGGGTCCGGTGGGCGGTGCGGGGACCTCGTCGAGGGTGGTGGCGGCCTCGATCCGGGCGGCGCAGACCTTGTACTCGGGGATCTTCGAGCGGGGATCGAGGGCGTCGATGGTGAGGATGTTGGCCGCGGTGGGGGACGGCCAGTGGTAGGGCACGAAGACGGTGTCGGGGCGGATGGACTCCAGGACGAGCGCGGGGTAGACGGCGCTGCCGCGGCGGGTGACGACCCGTACGGGCTGGCCGTTGCTGAAGCCGTGGGAGGGGTGCACCTCGACCCAGGGCCGGGGGGTCTGTTCGACGAGGGCGCCCAGGCGGCGGGTCTGGTTGCCGGAGAGGTAGTGGGCGACGGTGCGGCCGGTGGTCAGGGAGAGCGGATAGGTCTCGTCGTAGGGGTCGATGGGCGGGTGCCATGCGACGGCCTGGAGGTGGATCTTCCCGTCCGGGTGGTAGGTCCTGCCGTCCTCGAAAAGCCTTGGTGTGCCGGGGTGTTCGGTGGTGGGGCAGGGCCAGGCGATACCGCCGGTTTCCTCAAGGCGTTCGTAGGTGATGCCGTAGTAGTCGTTGACGGTGCCCGCGGAGGCGATGCGGAGTTCTTCGAATACGTCGCGGGAGGTGCTGAAGGCGAATTTGTCGCCGGTGCCGAGGCGGCGGGCGAGTTCGCACAGGATCCAGGTGTCGGTGCGGACGCCGGGCGGCGGGTCCTGGGCCTTGTTGTGTTTGACGACGCGGGCCTCGGCATTGGCCATGACGCCTTCGTCCTCGGCCCAGACCGTGACGGGGAGGACGACATGGGCGTTGGCGGCGGTTTCGGAGAGGAAGAAGTCGAGCTGGACGTGGAATTCAAGGGTGTCGTAGCCCTCTTTGACCACATGGTGGTTGGGGAGGGAGACGAAGGGGTTGTTGCAGGTGGCGATGAGGCCGCGGATTTCACGGCGTCGCATTTGATGGACCATCTCCATCATGGAGGTCCCGGCGAGCGGGAGTTCGTCCTCCGGGATGCCCCAGATGTGGCAGATCTCGCGGCGGTGTTCCGGGTCGGTGATGGAGCGGCCGCCGGGCAGCAGATCGGATTTCTGGCCGTGTTCGCGGCCGCCTTGTCCATTGCCCTGGCCGGTGAGGGTGCCGTAACCGGCCCCGGGGCGGCCGATATTGCCGGTGGCGACGCACAGATTGATGATCGACAGGCAGTTCTCGACGCCTTGGCTGTGGTGTTCCACGCCGCGTGCGTGCCAGGCCATGGCGCGTTCGGCGCCGGCGAACCAGTGGGCGACCTGCTCGATCTGTTCGACGCCGACGCCGCAGATGCCGGCGGCGCGGTCCGGCGGATAATTCTCTACGGCGGCTTTGACGGCGTCCCAGCCGGTGGTGTGGTCGGCGAGGTATTTCTCGTCGGTGAGCCCGTCGCGGACGATGACGTGGAGTACGGCGTTGAAGAAGGCCGAATCGGTGCCGGGCTTCAGTGGTACGTGCAGGTCGGCGGTGCGTGCGACGGGGGTTTCGCGGGGGTCGACGACGATGAGTTTTGCGCCGCGGTCGCGGGCTCCCCAGATGTACTGCGTCATGACCGGGAAGCATTCGCCGACATTGGATCCGGCGATCAGTACGCAGTCGCTGAGCAGGATGTCGGAGAAGGGGTTGCCGGCGCGGTCGATGCCGAAGGCGAGTTTGTTGGCGCCGGCCGCGCTGACCATGCACAGCCGGCCGTTGTAGTCGATGTGCCTGGTCCGGAGGGCGACCCGGGCGAATTTGCCGACGAGATAGGTCTTCTCGGTGGAGAGGGAGGCGCCGCCGAGCATGCCGAAGGCGTCCGCCCCGTAGACCTCTTGAATGCGGCGGATTTCGGCGACGGTGAAGTCGAGGGCCTCGTCCCAGGTGCATTCCTGGAAGGGTTTGTCGCGGTAGCGCCGGATCAGCGGGGCGGTGAGCCGGTCGGGGTGGTTGACCTGCTGATAGGCGTTGATGCCTTTGGGGCACAGCCGCATCCGGTTGATGTCGTGGTTGCGGGGTTCGACGCCGAAGACCTTTCCGGCCTGGTTGACGCGGAGATACATGCCGCATTGCACACCGCAGAAACAGCAATGGGTGGGGACGAGGGTTTCGCCGGTCTGGTCGGCATGCCATCGGTCCGCGGGGATGCCGCCGGCGTCGTGGAAGGTGCGGGTGCCGGGCGGGGCGATGGTGGGGTCGACGGGCAGCGTCACAGATGTCCCCTGGCGGGCTCCATGGGCCACGGCCCGGGCGCGGCCATGAACGGTGCGGTCACTTGAAGCCCCGCTTCACACGGGTGAGATAGGCGCTGCCGCGCAGCACCCGTTTGCAGCGCGGGCAGTATTCGGCCCATTCGTCGAAGTCCAGGCGGAGATCGCGCATGGTGCCGCGCAGATTCTCGACGTACGGGGCGGTGTCGACGAGTTCGCCGCAGCGGCGGCAGGTGAAGAGCTTCTCGTCCTGCCGGGCGCTGTATTTGAACAGCTGCATACCGACCGCGGCGGGCCGCTGCACGATGTGGAAGAACTTCCCGAAGGGGAGGTAGATGAGGGTGAAGACGACGGACACCATGTGCAGCAGCGCCAGGAATTCATAGCCGCCGCCGTGCAGAAAGACCGCTGAGAAGGTCAGCAGGAGTCCGGTGACGGAGATGACGATGAGCGCGAGCAGCGGGACGAGGTCATAGCCGAAGCGCTGTCCGGTGGTGGCCGTGCGGTCCCGCAGGCGCCGCCACAGAAAGTAGCCGGCGCCCGCGATGACGAGGACGGCGGCGAGGTCGAGGCCGTGGAACAAGGCCCAGCCGATGACATCGGCGGAGTTGAAGCCGATGATTTTGAAGCCCCAGATCCGCATTTCATAGCTGGGCCCGGGGCCGGTTGCCGAGGTGAAGGTGAACCATCCCCAGGTGAGCGGGAAGGTGATGACCGCGGCGAGAATGCAGCCCCAGAAGAGGAGTTGGTGGGCGGCCCAGCGGGCGGTCGAGCGGGCGCCGAGGAATTTCTGGAAGCCGAGGTAGGTGGCGATCATCCGGGGCAGCGCGGTGGGCGCCTTGCGGAAGTTCTCCCTGGAGAACAGGGTGCGCCAGCCCTGCCGTAACAGTCGGCGGGCGGCCGGTTCGCTGACCCAGACGGTGTAGCGGTAGGTGACGCCGAAGGCGAGGAAGACGGTGGCCACGGCGTAGGGGAGCAGTGCGGAGTCGAAGTTCCGCAGCATGCGGCTGCCCAGGATGATGGCGACGATCAGGAGGAGCGCGACGGCCGAGGCCACCAGCGTCGCGCGGACGGCCGGCGGCCTCGGCCGGGGCGCCGCCGCTGTTGCCTCCGGCTCCGCGGCCGGGGCAGCTGGGGCGTCTGATGACTGTGGCACGGGCCCCACGGTAGGCGCTCATGAGGCGTATGGCCCGTTATGTCGCCTTATGGGTGAGGGACGCATAGGGGAGCGCTCAGCGGGTGAGGACCGTTTGGCGGGAGAGGACCGCTCAGTGGGTGAGGGCCGCTTGGCGGGAAAGGACCGCTCAGCGGGTGAGGACCGCCTGGCGGGAAAGGACCGCTCAGTGGGTGAGGGCCGCCGGCCCTGCACTCCCGCCCTTCAGCGGGTGCCGGCCGAACCGTTCAGCGCCTCGTGCCACCACAGATCACGCCCCGGCTTCCAGGACACCGGCCGCGAGCACCGGTTCACCACCAGCACCCGCCGCTCCGGTACGCCGCCCGCGGCGGCGCCCCTCGCCAGCGCATGGTCGAGCAGCGCCTTCACCGGCCGTACCGCCCCGTCCCAGAACGCCGCATCCGCCGTGATCAGCACCCGGGCATCCGACTCCCGGGTGCGCGCGACCAGTTCGGGCACCGTCAGCGAGACCGGCAGCGTGGTACGTATCGCATCCAGCCGGCCGCAGGCGAGCGTGGCGATCACCGACTCCGGCACCAGCGGCAGATGCACCGCGACCCGGTCGCCGGCCCGCACCCCGAGCTGGGTGAGCGCGGCCGCGGCCCGAGCGGCCTGGTCGAGGAGCATGCCGTGCGTCAGCTCCTCCTGGCGTCCTGGCTCCCCGGTCCAGGTGAGGGCGATCCGCGACGCCTCCGGCTCTTGAACTTCCCGGGCGTCATCTACATGTACATGCTCTGAGGTCACACGGCGCAACATGCGGATCAGCATCGTGATCACCGATCAACGATCGCTGAACGTCCGCTGTACGGGGCCGGCGCCCGCCCCTTCTCGCACCCGCGCGGCAGCACACCGCCGGATCTCTCCGGACCCCTCCGGACCGTCGCTCCAGGCCCCTCCGGCCACGCCCGCGACCCGCACCTGGCGTACTGCCCAGTTCCGATGCACTCCATCCCCCCTCCTCCCCTGTTTCTGTTTCCCGTTCTCCTCCGCATGCGCGAGAGGCAGACCCGGGAGAGGCGGCCCCGTGCCCGTCATGCCGAAAACCGCACCGCACCCACACGCGCAGGCCCGTTGGGCGCTTGCCGCCGTCGCCACCGGCGCCTTCTGCGTCCAGCTGGACTCCTTCGCGCTGAACCTGGCGCTGCCCGCCATCCGCGACGGCCTGCACGGTCCCGCGACCGCCGCCGCCTGGACCGTCAGCGGCTATCTCCTGGCCGCCGGCTCCCTGATGCCGGTCGCCGGCCGGCTCGGCGACCTCTACGGGCGGCGCCGGATGCCGGCCCTCGGGCTGGCGCTCTTCGGCACCGCCGCCACTCTGTGCGCGCTCGCGCCGTCGCTGCCTCTCCTGGTGGCGGCGCGGCTGCTGCAAGGCGCGGGCGGCGCGCTGATCATGCCCGCCGGGCCGGCCCTGCTGACCAACGCCTGCCCACCGGGGCACGGACGCCGGGCGATCGGCCGCGCACTGGGCCTGGCCGGACCGGCCACCGTCTGCGGCCCGTTCCTCGGCGGCGCGCTCGCCCAGTCCGTCTCCTGACGGGCCGTCTTCTGGCTGACGGTGGCGCTCGCCGCGGCCGCCGCCGCGGCCGCTCTCTGGGCCACCGGCCGCGCCACGGACACGCCCACCCTGCTGGCGGCCTCGACCGGGGCCGCGGCGGTGATGACGGTGACGGCCGGGCTCGGGCCGGCGCTGAGTAACGGCGGGGCCGACGCCGGTACGGGCAGCGGCACCCGGCCGTCTCTGGCGCTCCCGGCGGCCGCTTGTCTGGCCACCGCGGGGGCGCTGGCGCCGGCGCTCGTACGCGTACTCCGACGGGAGGGCCGACGTGGGGGAGGTGAGTGACGCGAGTGCCCCGGAAGGCGCGGGTGCCGCGGATGACGCAGGCGACGCAGGTGAGGCAGGCGACGCCCGGGCCTGCCGGAACGGGTCGCTCCACTCAACCACCCCGTGTACTCACCCCTCCCCCGCCCCCGCCGCCTCATAGCCCCCCACCACATCGCACACATCCGCGAAGCCGCGCGCTTCCAGCAGCGCCGCCGCGATCACCGACCGGTTTCCGCTGCGGCAGTAGAGGACGACCGGGCGGCCCGGGTCCAGTTCGGCGAGGCGGCCGGAGAGAGTCGCCAGCGGGATGTTGCGGGCGCCGGGGAAGGCGCCCGCCGCGTACTCGGCCGGATTACGGACATCGATCAGCTGCGCGTCGGCCCACTGGGAATCGACCTGAGGAGGGGCATGGGAACCGCTCAACTCCGCCTGTTCCGGGCTGAGTTCCTCGTACCGGATGCGATGGCTGCGGCGGGTGAGCGCGGGCGCACGGTCCAGGACGGCGGCCGGATCGGGCAGATGGCCGAGTACGCGGTCGTAGCCGATGCGGGCGAGGCGGAGGCGGGCCTCCCGCTCCGTGCCGGGCTCGGCGACCAGCACGATCGGGGTGCCCGGGGCGACGACGCTGCCGGCGTACTCCGCGAACCGGGTGTCCAGGCTCGTGTGGAGCGACCCGGTCAGGTGCGCGCGGGTGTAGGCGGCCAGCGGGCGGCAGTCGAGGAGGACGGCGCCCTGCCGGTCGCGGGCCGCGAGCGCCTCCTCCAGGGTGAGCGCGGCCGGCGGGGCGGCGTCCAGGAGGGGGTGGCCGTCGCGGTTGAGGGCCGCGTCGTGCGCGAAGTAGCCGGGGGTGGCGGGCTGGTCCGCGGTGACCAGCCGGACGAATTCGGTCTGCGGCATGGGCTGCAGAGCGTAGTTGAGGCGGCGCTGGTCGCCGATGGTGGAGCTGGTCTCGGTGGAGAGGCTGCGTCCGCAGGCCGAGCCCGCGCCGTGTGCGGGAAAGACCCGGGTCGCGTCCGGGAGCACCATGAGTTTGCTGTGCAGGGAGTGGTGCAGGCGTACGGCCATCTCGTGCGGGGAGTGCCCGGCGGCGGAGAGCAGGTCGGGGCGGCCGACATCGCCGACGAAGAGGGTGTCACCGGTGAGCACGCCGAACGGTACGGCGTCGTCGGGGTGTTCGTGGATGACCAGGCAGATGGATTCGAGGGTGTGGCCGGGGGTGGTGAGAACGGTGAGGGTGACCCCCGCCCCGTCCTCGCGGCCGAGCGAGATGCGTTCGCCGTCCCGTAACCGCCGTATGGGGAAGCCGGTTTCGGCGGCCTCACCGAAGGCGATGGTGGCGCCGGTGGCGCGCGCGATTTCGAGGTGGCCGGAGAGGAAGTCGGCGTGAATGTGCGTCTCGATGACGAGTTCGATGCGCAGGCCGGCCGCGTCCGCGTCGTGCAGATAGTCGTCGATGTCGCGGCGCGGGTCGACGAGGACGGCGCGTCCGGTGGTCTTGTCGCCGATCAGGTACGACGCCTGGGAGAGGCAGTCGAGGTAGTACTGCGCGAAGTGCACGGTCGGCCTCCAGGGGGATTCGCGGTGCCCGTACGCGGCGGCTCGGGGCCGC
The DNA here is from genome assembly GCF_003389455.1 of Streptomyces inhibens. Lineage (GTDB taxonomy): Bacteria > Actinomycetota > Actinomycetes > Streptomycetales > Streptomycetaceae > Streptomyces > Streptomyces inhibens. The sequence continues at coordinate 8,273 of NZ_QUAC01000453.1, forward strand.
CCGGACAGGGCGCGTTGTGCGGATGAACGGATGTACGTACATTAGGTAGCCGCGTGACGGTCGACAAGCTGGGGCCGCTCCCTGCAACGACCCTGACGTCACATCACCTGCCGCCACTCCAAGACCGACAACCTCGGCAACCCTTGCAACACCCGCAACACCCGCAACACCCGCAACACCCGCAACACCCGCAACACCCGCAACCGGCAGCGTCGACAACACCGGCAGCGCGCGCCACACCCGCAACACCCGCCCCGTACGTCCGCGGAGGAATCGACCATGACGACCGAGCCGCCGGACGGCGCGCACGGCCCCCGCCCCCTGGACCGGCGCTCGCCGCTCCCCCTGTGGGCGCAGCTCTTCGCCGATCTGCGCCGACGGATGGAAGCCGGCGCGTTCACCGAGGAGTTCCCGGCCGAGCACCGGCTCACCGACGAGTACGAGGTCAGCCGGCACACCGTCCGCGAGGCGCTGCGCAAGCTGCGCGCGGACGGACTGGTGATCGCCGAACGCGGCCGCGCCAGCCGGCTGGACACCCGCCGCATACAGCAGCCGCTGGGCTCGCTCTACAGCCTCTTCCGCGAGCTGGAGGGCCAGGGCGTGGAGCAGCGCAGCGAGGTGCTGCGGCTGGAGCGGACCGCGGACGGGACGATCGCCGGGCAGCTGGGGCTGATCCCGGACGCGCCGCTGATCGTGCTGGAGCGGCTGCGGCTCGCGGACGGCGAACCGCTCGCCCACGACACCGCGTATCTGCCCGCCGAGGTCGCCGAGCCGCTGCTGGACACCGACTTCGGGCACACCTCGCTCTACGGCGAGCTCTCGCGCCGCTGCGGGGTGAAGGTCACCGGTGGCCGGGAGCGGATCCAGCCGTTCCTGCCGGACATCCGGCAGGCGTGGCTGCTGGGGCTGGCCGACCGCGAGGCGGCGTTCGCCATCGAGCGGCTGGCCATGGCCGGGGAGCGGCCGGTGGAGTGGCGCGAGACGGTGGTACGCGGCGACCGGTTCACCTTCGTCGCGGAGTGGTCGGACGACAGCCGGGCGGTCGCTCTCGCGCCGCGGGCGTCGTGTCCGTCCTCGTAGCGTGTCCGTCCTCATAGCCGCGACGGCGCTGCCGTGCGGGCTGCTGATCGGGCTGCTGCTGGGTGCGCTCGGCGGTGGCGGTTCGGTGCTGGCCGTGCCCGCGCTGGTGTATCTGCTGGGGCAGTCGCCGCACGAGGCGACCGCGGGCGCGCTGGTCGTCGTCACGGTCGGCGCGGTGACCGGGCTGGTCTGCCATGCCCGCGCGGGCCGGGTCCGTTGGGCGGCCGGTTCGGTCTTCGGGGCACTGGGTACGGCCGGCAGCTACCTCGGCTCCCGGTGGAGCGCGACACTGGACCCCACGGTGCTGATGGCGGCGTTCGCCGGGCTGATGCTCGTGGTGGCGGCGATGCTGCTGTTACGGGGGCTGCGCGAGCGGCGGTCGACGGGAACCGTTCGGCCCTTACGGGATCCCACGGAGACCGCACCCTTACGGGATCCCACAGAGACCGAACCCTTACGGGACCGCAGCGAAGCCGACCCCTTACGGGATCACCCAGAAGCCGACCCCGTACCGGACCACGCAGGCACCGAGCCCTTACCGGACCACGCAGGAGCCGCCCCCACACCGGACCACGCAGGGACCGCCCCCACACCGGACCACAGAGAAGCCGCCCCTTCACCGGATCACGCAGGAGCAGACTCCTCACGGGATCACGCAGGAGCAGACTCCTCACGGGATGACACAGGCACGGACCGCCTACGGGATCCCATGCGGCCCATCCCCCACCCCGCCCGCATCATCGCGACCGCCTTCGTCGTCGGGCTGCTCACCGGCTTCTTCGGGGTCGGCGGCGGCTTCGTCGTCGTACCGGCCCTCACCCTCATCCTGGGCCTGGAGATGCCGGTCGCCATCGGCACCTCACTCCTCGTCATCCTCATCAACTCCCTTACGGCGCTGGGCACCCGGGCCGGCACCAGCAATCTGGACTGGCCGCTGCTGGCCGGCTTCGCCGCCGCCGCGGCGCTCGGCAGCCACCTCGGCAACCGCCTCACCACCCGCCTGCGCCCCCAGGTCCTGACCACGGCGTTCGCCTCCCTCGTCACCATCCTCGCGGTCACCATGGCGGCCGCCGCCCTCCCGCACCTCTGGTCCCCGTAACCCGTGGCCCCGTAGCCCACAGCCCGTAGCCCACAGCCCGTAGCCCGTAGCCCGTAAGCCACCACAACTCCCCACCGCCTACCAGGAGGAAGCCCATGACCCCCGCAAGCGCCGCCCCGTCCCACCACCAGGTCCTCATCGTCGGCGGCGGCACCGCGGGCATCACCGTCGCCGCCCGGTTACGCCGTGCCGGCGTCCGGGACATCGCGCTGCTGGAGCCCTCCGAAACCCACTGGTACCAGCCGCTGTGGACGCTGGTCGGCGGCGGCCAGGCCCCGCTGCGCGCCTCACTGCGCACCGAGGCCGACGTCATACCGCCCGGCGTGCGCTGGCTGCGCGAGCGCGCCACCGCCGTCGATCCGGCCGCCCGTACGGTAACCACCGCCTCCGGCCGGGTCCTCTCCTACGGGCGGCTGGTCCTCGCCCCCGGACTTCAGCTCGACTGGGACGGCGTGCCCGGCCTGGCCGGCGCCGTCGGCCACGGCGGTGTGAGCAGCAACTACCGGCCCGATCTCGCCCCGCTCACCTGGGAATTGATCCGCCGGATGCGCAGCGGCACGGCCGTGTTCACCATGCCGTCCGGTCCGGTGAAGTGCGGCGGTGCCCCGCAGAAGATCGCGTACCTGGCGGCCGACCACTGGCGCAAGCGCGGCGTACTGGGCGCGATCCGCACCATCCTCGTGCTCCCCGAGCCGGCGATGTTCAAGGTGCCGGTCTTCTCCCGAGCGCTGACGGAGACGGCCCGGCGGTACGGCATCGAGGTGCGGCTGCGCTCCGAGATGACCCAGCTGGACGGCGACGCGCGCAAGGCGGTGATCACCGATCACGCCACCGGTACCGCCGAGACCATCCGCTACGACCTGCTGCACGCCGTACCGCCGCAGCGCGCCCCCGAGTGGCTCGCCGAGGGCCCGCTCGCCGACCCCGACTCCCCCTACGGGTACGTCAAGACCGACCGGGAAGCCCTCCAACACCCGGACTTCCCCGAGGTGTTCGTGCTCGGCGACGTCGCCAACCTCCCCACCTCCAAAACCGGCGCGGCGATCCGCAAGCAGGCCCCGGTCGTCGTCACCAACCTCCTCGCCGGACTGCGCGGCCGCCCCGCCACCGCCCGCTACGACGGCTACACCTCCTGCCCCCTGGTCACCGCCCGGCACAAGATGCTGCTCGCCGAGTTCGACTACGACCTGCGGCCCACCCCCTCGATCCCCTTCATCGACACCACCCGCGAGCGCACCGACATGTGGTTCCTCAAGCGCTACGGCCTCCCGCAGCTCTACTTCAAGGGGATGCTCAAAGGACTGGCGTAAGGGACCGATGTAAAGGTGCGCCGGGACCGACGGGACCGGCGCACAAGGCACCGGCGGAACCGACGTAACAGAGCCGATGTAACAGACCCGACGTAACGGACCCGGCGCACCCGACGTGACGGACCGGCCCTACGCCTCCGTCACAGCCACCATCTCCGCCACCACACACCCCACATTGTCCGGCGCCCCCGCCTCCCGGGCGAGCGCGATCAGTTCCGTCACCGCCTGCTCGGGGCCGTCGGCGGCGGTGAGCACGTGTTGGAGGGTGCCGGCCGGGACCACCCCGGTCAGTCCGTCGGTGCACAGCAGGTAGCGCTCGCCCGGCCGGGCGTCGAGCAGCTGGAGATCGGGGGCGAACTCGGTGTCCGCGTCGAGGGACCGCAGCAGCAGGGCGCGCTGCGGGTGCGTCGGTGCCTCCTCGGGTGTGAGGCGGCCCTCGTCGATCAGCGACTGGACGACGCTGTGGTCGTGGGTGATCCGGAAGAGACCGGAGTCGCGCAGGACATAGGCGCGCGAGTCCCCGATGTGCAGCAGCGCCAGCTGGGCGCCGGAGCGGAGCAGCGCGGTGAGCGTGCTGCCGGTCGGTTCGTCCGCCGAGGGGGCGGCGCGGTGCGCCTGCCGGGCCGCCTCCTCCAGGGCGCCCAGCAGATCCGCCGAGTTCAGGTCCCGTTCCTCCAGTTCCGTCAGCGCCTCGATCGCGGCGGTGGCGGCCGGGCCGCCGCCGGGGCCGTAGCCGTCGGCCACGGCCAGCAGTCGCGGCCCGGCGTAGGCGGCGTCCTGGTTGGCCGGACGGACCAGCCCCCGATCGGTACCGGCGGCGTAGCGCATCGTCAAAGGGGTACGCGGTTCGGTCATGACGGTGTCCTTCCTGGACAGTTGGTCGACGAGGAAGGCGGCCAGGTCCCGGCGGGCGGCGGTGTCGGCCTCGACCTGCGCCCAGTACGCGGCGACCGCCCCGGCCGCCGCGCCCGGCGCCAGCTCGCACACCTCGCGGATGCGGGCCAGCGGCATGCCGAGCCGGCGCAGCCAGGCGACCAGCCGGGCCCGCTCCAGCTGGGCCGGGGCGTAGTGCCGGTAGCCGCTGTGCGGGTCGACGCGGGCCGGGGTCAGCAGGCCGAGCTCGTCGTACAGGCGCAGCGCCTTCGGCGAGAGCCGCGAGGCCCGTGCGAACGCCCCGATGGTCAGCAGCTCGCCGTTCCCGTATCGCGCCGCACCCACGCCGGTGTCCGCCCGTCCGTTGTCCACCCGTCCGTCCTCCTCGTACCGGGCGCCTCGCCCGGCCCGACCGATGCTGGGGCTTCCCCCAAGGACAAGGTCAAACGGCGGCCGCCGACCCGTCCCGAGGGGCCTGTCCGGCGTCCTTCGCCGGCGGTGCCAGCCGGTTCAGGGCCGCGGCGGTCAGCGCCTCGACGCCCATGGTGAGGGTCGGGCGGACCACGGGGACGAAGCGCGGCGAGTGGTTGGAGGGGATGTCCTGCGCCAGTCGCCCGGCCGCCAGCGCCGCCTGGAACTCCTCCGGGTCCCAGCCGCCCAGCCACCAGTAGTAGAGCGGCGCCCCGGCGGCGGTCGCCAGCAGTCCGGCGTCCTCGCTGCCGGTCGCCGGTTCGTAGGCGAACAGCCGCTGCTCACCGAAGAGTTCGGTGAACTGCCCATTGACCTCCCGCAGGGTCGTGGAGTCGTTGACGGTGACCGGGAAGGAGTCCAGGACCTCGGTCCCGGGTGCGCGGTCCGCGCCGGAGGCGGCGGCCTCGGCGCGCGCGATGCGGTCGATGGCGGCCAGCACGGCGGCGCGTACCGTCTCGTCGAAGGTCCGGACGCTCAGCCGTACGACGGCCCGGTCGGGGATGACATTGGCGGTGTCCCCGGCGTGGAAGGAGCCGACGGTGACCACCACCCGGTCCTTGGGCGCGACCTCGCGCGCCACCACGGACTGCACCCGCTGTACGAACGACGCCGCCATCAGGATCGGGTCGATGGTGGTCTCGGGCCGCGAGCCATGGCCGCCGCTGCCGTGGAAGGTGATCTCCAGACTGTCGGCGGCGGCCATACAGGCGCCGGGACAGTACGCGATCAGCCCGGCGCCGAACGGGGCGACATGCTGGGCCAGCACCACATCGGGGGTGGGGACCAGGCCCTTGCTGTAGAGGCCGGCGTCGAGCATGGCGCGGGCGCCGCTGCCGACCTCCTCGGCGGGCTGGAAGAGCACGATCAGGGTGCCGGACCAGTGCGCGCGGCCCGCCGCGAGCAGATCGGCGGCGCCCAGCAGACAGGTCACATGGACATCGTGTCCGCAGGCGTGCATCCGGCCGGGGACCGTGGAGGCGTAGTCCAGGCCGGAGTTCTCGGTGACGGGCAGCGCGTCCATGTCGGCGCGCAGCAAGGCCACCGGGCCCGGGCCGTTGCGCAGTACGCCGACCACGCCGGTTTCGGCGATGCCGGTGGTGACGTCGTAGCCGCAGCCGGTCAGCCGGCGGGCGGCCTCGGCGGCGGTGCGGGTCTCCTGGAAGCCGAGTTCGGGGTGCCGGTGCAGGTCTTCGTAGAGGGCCACGAGGTCGGCGAGGCGATCGTCGAGCGGGGCCAGGACGGCGGTGGGCGCGGGCTTTGCGGCGTGATCGGTCGAGCCGGTCTTGTCACGGTCGCTCATACGCGCATTCGACCATGAACCGCCGCCCGGCATCGAGCGCCGGCCCGCCCCGGGCGCCCCGTCCCGCTGGCCGGACTTAGCGGTTGGCCGCCCCGCTTTCCGTGACACCGAAGCCCCCGGCTGCAACCGTGGATCACCCAGCCTGCAACCGGGACCAGCAGGCCCAAGCCGACGACCGGAGGCTGACGTTGGCCACTTCATCCCACCGACCGACCGGCGAGCCGCACGACATCACCACCCACCTGATGGACCAGGCCATGGGCCATCTCTTCTCCGCCGCCTTACGCACCGCGGCCCACTACCGCATCGCCGACCATCTCTCCGAGGGCCCGCGCACCGTCGAGCAGCTGGCCGCCGCCACCGACACCCACGCCCCGCATCTGCGCCGCGTACTGCGCTACCTCGCCACCCGTGGCATCTTCCGGGAGGACGCCGCGGGCGCCTACCAGCTGACACCGGCCGCCAGACCGCTGCGCACCGACGCGCCCGACTCGCTGCACACCGCCGTCATGATGATGACCGACGAGCTGTTCCTGCGGACCTCGGCCGGTCTGCCGGAGTCGGTACGGCACGGCGGCGCGTCCTTCGAGCGGCTCTTCGGGGCGCCCTTCTTCGAGCATCTGCAGTCGGATCCGGTCGCCCGCCAGCTCCTGGACGACGGGATGTCCTCGCTGTCCTCCCCGGTGGACGATGCGGTGGCCGCCGCGTACCCCTTCCCCGAGACCGGCACGGTCGTGGACATCGGCGGCGGCCGCGGCGGACTGCTGCGCGCGGCGCTGCGCCGCCACCCCCAGCTGACCGGTGTGCTCTTCGACCAGGCCCCGCCGCTGACCCATCACCTCCTGGACGGCGACGAGTTGAAGGGCCGCTGGCGCACCCAGGAGGGCGACTTCTTCGTGTCCGTACCGGAGGGTGGTGATGTCTACGTCCTCAAGCACGTCCTGCACGACTGGCCGGACGAGGCGTGCCGGCGCATTCTGCGCACCTGCCACCGGGCGATGGCGACCGGCAGCCGGCTGCTGGTCATCGACTGCGTACTGCCGCAGGGCAACGCCCCGCACTTCGGCAAGACCATGGATGTCGCGATGATGGCGGTGGTCGACGGGCAGGAGCGGACCGCGGAGGAGTTCGCGACGCTGCTGTCGGCGGGCGGATTCCGGCTGACCCGGGTGCTGTCGACATCCGCCTTCCCCTCGATCGTGGAAGCGGTCGCCGAATAAGCCCCGGTACCTTCAAGGCATGACACGCCGCACCCCGCTCCCCTCGTTGGCGGCATCGCCCGCCCGCGCTCTACTGATGACGGCCTCATCGGCCGACGAGAGGAGCTGAGGTGCCGGTCCTCATGCGAGCGCGCCGCCGCGACGAGGAGCACCGCGCCTCCACCCCGCTGGAGCTCTTCTTCGACCTGTGCTTCGTCGTGGCGGTCGCGCAGGCCGGCCGCCAACTGGCGCATGCGCTGGCCGAGGGTCACCCGGGGCACGGCATCTCCGGCTATCTGATGCTGTTCTTCGCCATCTGGTGGGCCTGGATGAACTTCAGCTGGTTCGCCTCGGCGTACGACACCGATGACCCGCTCTATCGCGTGGTGACGCTCGTCCAGATGGCGGGGGTGCTGATCCTGGCCGCCGGCGTACCGCGGGCCTTCGAGCACAGCGACTTCACCGTCATCTGGTTCGGCTATGTGGTGATGCGGCTGGCGATGGTCACCCAGTGGCTGCGGGCCGCACTCGGCAGCCGGGGCGCCGAACGGCGCACCGCACTGCGCTACGCCCTGGGGGTGACGGTGTGCCAGGTCGGCTGGCTGGGCCTGCTGCTTCTGCCCAAGGGGGATGTGCGCTGGGTGTTCGTGGTCGTGGCCCTGCTGGAGCTGGCGGTGCCCGCACTGGCCGAACGGCAGCGGCAGACGAGCTGGCATCCGCGTCACATCGCCGAGCGCTACGGCCTGTTCACCATCATCGTGCTGGGCGAGACGATCGCGGCGGCCACCGTGGCGGTGCAGTCGGCGCTGGACGAGAACGACGAGCTGAGCAGTCTGCTGCCGATCGCGGGCGGCGGGCTGCTGCTGGTCTTCGCCGCGTACTGGATCTATTTCGCGGTGCCCATCCACCGCCACCTGCGCTCGAACAGGCAGTCGTTCCTGTGGGGCTACGGCCACTACCTCGTGTTCGGCTCGGCGGCCGCGGTCGGCGCGGGCATCGAGGTCGCGGTGGAGGAGTCGGTCGGCAAGTCCCAGCTGTCGACGTTCGGCGCGTCCGCGTGTGTCACGGTGCCGGCCGCCCTGTTCATGCTCACCGTCTGGCTGATCCACTCCCGGCACCAGAAGCGCGGCCTGGCCCAGCAGCTGGTGCTGCCGGTGTCCTCGCTGCTGGTCCTGGCGTGCACCTTCGCCGGACGCGGCGCGGTCCTGGCGTCCGGCCTGGTGGCGTCCGCCACGGTCGCGGTCGGGGTCACCCTCACCAGCCGGCAGGGCACCGCACCGGCGGAGTAACCGGCGCCTGCGTCACCCGTCTCGACGAACGCCCTCCCCTCGTCCCCCATAAGCGTGCCGAACGGCCGTACCCGACCGTCCGCCGCCCTGATCCCGCATCAGATCCGGCCATCTTGCTCCCCCACCCGGGGGCCCTTCTTCACCAGCACAGCCCCACCCCCGCGCCACCCCATTACCCGTCAATTAGCCACCAATGGCCCTTACTTCTCGCACCTTCGCCCTCTTGTTCCCCTCTGTTCACCACAGCCAGCGGAGGCGGGCGGACGCAGACGCGGTAGGGTGCAGATTGCCCTTTTTATGACAGGGGTTTTCCTCCCCGGAAGCCCTGGGGCCGACCACCGTCCGCACCTGAGGAGACGCCAGACATGGCCCGCCACGCTCAGTCCCGCGCGCGGACGAGACTGTCCCGGCGCAGCAAGGCCGTGAGCGGTCTCGCCCTCTCCACGCTGGTCGGCACCGCCCTGTGGGCATGGCCGGCGTCGGGCGACGATCATGACGGCCGGACCGACGCCAAGAGCACCACGTCCTCGACGGCTTCCGGCCCGGACACGCCACGTACTCCCGCTGCCGCGCCGAAATCCGCCCCGAACGCCGCACGGAACGCCGCTGCCGGCCGCCCGATCCCAGGCCTCAGCGACGCCGCCCGGAAGCGCATACCGGCCAACTCCCGACAGGTACTGGTCGTCACCGGCAAGGACATGGACTCCTTCCAGTCCCAGGTCGTCCTCTACACCCGCGAGGAGGGTTCGGACGACTGGGAGCCGGGCCCCACCTGGTCCGCGCACAACGCCGCGCACGGCTGGACCGACGACCACCGCTACGGCGACCTGCGCTCCCCCATCGGCGTCTACACGCTCACCGACGCCGGCGGCCGGCTGCCCGCCCCCGACGGCACCAAGCTCCCCTACGACCACAACAGCAGCTTTGTCGCCGACGGCACCGGCGTGGAGGGCGAGCCGCTGGCCGGCGCCTTCGACTACGTCATCGCCATCAACTACAACCGGGATCCGGGCACCTCCCCCCTGGACCCGCACCGCCCCTGGGGCGACGCCAAGGGCGGCGGCGTCTGGCTGCATGTCGACCACGACGGCCCCACCCAGGGCTGTGTGAGCCTCAAGCCCAAGGTGATGCGGCAGCTGCTGCGCACCCTCGACCCGGACCTGCACCCGGTCATCGTGATGGGACCGGCCGATTACTGACCGGCCAGGCGCGCCGACCCAGGGGCCGCGAGACGCACTGACCGACGTCCGCGGCCTCCGGGTCGGCCACGCCCAGCGCATCGGCGACGGCCATCTGACCGGCACCACCGTCGTCCTCGCCCCTGAGGGCGGCGCCATCGCGGCCGTCGACGTACGCGGTGGCGGTCCCGGCACCCGGGAGACCGACGCGCTCGACCCGCGCAACCTCGTCCAGCGCATCGAGGCGATCGTGCTGACCGGCGGCAGCGCCTTCGGTCTTGACGCCGCGTCCGGTGTCGCCGGCTGGCTGGAGGACCACGGGCGCGGCTTCCGCGTCGGCCCCGACCCCTCCCAGGTCGTACCGGTCGTACCCGCCGCGGCCCTCTTCGACCTGGGCCGCGGCGGCGACTGGCGGGCCCGCCCCGACGCCGCACTCGGCCGCGCCGCCGCCGAGGCCGCGGCGTA
>NZ_QUAC01000455.1 GCF_003389455.1 Streptomyces inhibens
CTGCTGGGCGTCGGGCAGCGCGCGCCCGCCGGGGACCCGCGCGGGCCGGACACGGTCGGCGCCCGCCTCGCCGCCCTGGCTGCCCATCGCGTAGAGGGCGCGACGGGGCGGGCCGGCGGGAGTCACGGGCTCAGGGTGATCGGTGAGGCGGGTGGAATCCTGCGGGTCGGTGGGGTCGGTGGGGTCGGTGGGGTCGGCGTGCTCCGTGCGATCGGAGCGATCGTCGGGCCCGGTGGGATCAGCGGGCCCGGTGGGATCAGCGGGATCAGCGGGATCGGTATGGCGTGCGGGATCGGTACCGTCCGGGCGCCCGGCCGACGCCGAGGCATCGGCGGACCCGGCACCGTCGCCCGCCTCGGCCGCACACTCCCCCGGTTCCGCCGCACCGCCCGGCTCACCCGTCTCACGCGGCTCGCCCGGCGCCCCACGCCCCTCCATCGCCCGCGCCAGCCACAGCACATCGAGGAGTTCTGTGGCCCCGAGGTCGTAGCCGGCGGCCGACATCGCCTGTCGTAGTGGTTCGATCATGGCGACATGGGCTCGTCGAGGCGGTGCAGCACGGCGGCGAGCAGCTCTTCCTTGCTGAGATCGGCGCCGCTGATCCGCAGATGGACGGCGGCCAGCAGCTGATCCGTGGCGAGCGTCTGGGTCTTCGAGCGCTGGTGGAAGACCTCGATGAGGTCCTCGGCGGCGGCGACCGCGCGCTCGCCCAGGTTGTGTTCGATGATCTTCCGCAGCCGGTCGCCGGTCGGCTCCGGCAGATCCAGCCGTACGCAGCGGCGCATGAACGCGGGCGGGAAGTCGCGTTCGCCGTTGCTGGTCATGACGACGATCGGGAAGTGGGCGCAGCGGACCACCCCGCGGTGGACCGTCACCCGCTCCCGGCTTCCGCTCAGCAGCACCTGGACCTCCTGCTGGTGCTCGGGCAGCCGGGCCAGCTCCGGGATCTCGAACTCGCCCTCCTCCAGGACGACCAGCAGGTCGTTGGGCAGGTCGATATCGGCCTTGTCGAGTTCGTCGACGAGCAGGACCCGGGGCCGGTCGGCGGCCAGTGCGCTGCCGAGCGGGCCCAGGCGCAGGTACTGGCCGATGTCACCGGCCGACGTCGTACGCCGGGCCCTGGGGCGGCGGGCGGAGCCGCGCGGCGCCGTCTCGCGCTCGCGGCGCAGCGAGGCCTCCCGCAGCCGGCCCACGGCGTCGTAGCGGTAGAGGGCGTCCTGGAGCGTGGAGCGGCTGTTGACCGCCCAGCGCAGTACGTCGCCCAGGCCCAGCTCCTCGGCGACGGCGCGGGCCAGCGAGCTCTTGCCGGCGCCGGGGCGGCCGGTGACCAGCAGCGGGCGGTGCAGATGCAGCGCGGCGTTGACGACGGAGATCTCGTTGCGCTCCAGGAGGTACGGCGCGCGGGGCGCCGTGCCGCGGGTGGCCGGAAAGCGTCGCCAGGGCGGTGGGGCGGGCAGGTCCGACGGGCCGCGGAAGACCCACCAGCCCTCCGGCTCCGCCACCGGGTCGTCATGTGCGCCTGCTGCGCTCTGTCCGGTCACCGCACGTTCTCCTCGTTCATTGCTGCGTCCCCCACGCAGGCGTTCATGGTTGCGTCAACACCCAGGCATCAGGGGCGAGTTGCGGGGGCCGGTGGTCCGGCGCGTCGTACAGCAGGGACAGCCGCCTGCCGTGGTGGGTGTCGCTCTCCGGCTCGGCCATCGCCTTGGCCCGCTCCAGGCGCACCACCTCGGGGACCTCGGCGTGGTCCGTGCCGTCCACCAGGGCCAGCAGGTCCTGGGCGATGTGTTCGCCGTGTTCGGCGCGGTGCCACAGGACCGTGTGCACGCCCGCCTGGACGCACTGCCGCAACAGCGTTCCGTGGTGGTGCGGTTCGCAGCACACGATCACCGTGCCGGCGTCGCGGTGCACTTCCAGCTGCGCGCGGGCGACCTTGCGGTCGGTGTGCCGGTGGTCCAGGACCAGCCGCTTGGCGTGCGGCAGGGCCGCGGTGCGCTGTTTCCAGCCGGCGTAGCTCTCCCGGGAGCGTTCCGTGGTGCGCACCACCACCCGGCGGGTGATGCCCGGCGCGAACGGCCCGTCCTCGTCACTGTCGGGCGACTCCCAGGAGTCCACGTCCAGGCCGAGCCAGGCGGACGGCAGGAAGTACTCCACCAGGGCGGTCTCCGGGTCCTCCCTGACCTCGGTGCGCAGCACCCGGCGGATGTCGTCGACCACCTGCTCGCTGCCCGCCTCGGCGTCCCTGACCAGCGCGAGGCGGTGTGACTGACGGTCGGCGAAGGTCCAGATCTGGTAGGTGAAGCGGCGTCCGGTGGGGGTGGGCAGCAGCTCCACCTGGACGCGGGGAGCGGTGGCCGGCGCCTCGGGTCCGCCGCCCGGCCGGCCGGGGGCGCGCACCGGTGCCGCGGCCGCCTCGACGTCCGCGCGGAACTGGCTGACCGCCGCCTCGTCGACACCCGACCGGGCAGCCACCCGCTCGACCCAGGCATCCAGGTCCTCGGCGGGATAGGCACCGGCCGCCCGCTCCTCGACGCTGATCCGCACCACCCCTTGCAGCAGCGGCGGCACCGGCGCGCCGGTGGTGGAGCTGAAGCCCTCCAGGGCGTCCATGGCATCGGCCAGGCCGGTGACGGCGGGCAGTTCGGGGGCGTGCGGCAGTACGCGTTCCAGGAGGGTGCGGGGGTCGGTGCGGGTGCAGTGGGCCAACAGGCCGGAGAGGTCGCGGCGTTGGCGGGTGGTCAGATGCTCGCCGGGGCGGACCGTGCGGGCGGCGCGGCGGAGCCGTTCCCAGTCCTCGCGGGCTCCGTAGAGGCCGGGCCGGGCATGCGGGTCGTAGGGGTCGGCGAGGACCGGTGGCTCGTAGTCCCGTACCAGGTCGAGGAGTTCGGGGATACCGCGGCGGACGCCGACCGCCAGGCCGACGAGCCGTTCGAGGTCGGCCGCCGGGCCCGCCGAGGGCCTGCCGAGCCGGGCGGCGAGCCGCTGCTCGCAGGCCAGCACCGCCTCCCGGCCTTTCAGTACGCGTTCCAGTGCGGTGAGCAGCTGCTGCACCCCGCGCCGGGCGGTGGGCACCGCCGAGGGCGGAAGGCCGGGGAGTTCGGCCTCGACGGCCGGGACGCTGATGGCGTACATCGTCGTCGGCCGGTCCCCGGGGGCGGCCGGCTCGGGGGCCCGGTGCACGGCCACGACCAGGCCGACCACGGCCTGCCGCTCGCGGTCCCACAGCGGCCCGCCGCTGAAGCCCTCGGTGACCTGGGCGCCGCCGAGCACATCCAGCGCGATCCAGGGCGGCGCCGAGACCCGGGGCACCGCGCGGACCGTGGGCAGCGGATTGCCGCTGGCCCATAACGCGATGGTTTCGTTGGCGTAGCTGTGCTGGAGGAAGGGTGCCGGTTCGGCGCCGTCGGGCGGGGCGGCGGTCAGTTCGAGGACGGCGAGGTCACCGTGGTACGGCACCCGTCCGGGCTCGACCGGATCCCTCCCGGTCGCCTTGGCCCTGGGCGGCACCCACATCTCGCGCACCACCCGCGCGGTCAGATCCCGGCCGGCCGCGACATGGGGCAGCCGGAGCGTGACCGTGTCGTCGTGGCCGGGGGTGTCCTGGGTGAAACGTCCCCTGCCCAGCGCGCTGTTGACGACATGGGCGCAGGTCAGGACGAGCCGCTCGGCGACCAGCACGCCCGCGCCGACGGCCTGCCCGCCGTGGCGTACGGAGACGAAGGAGAGTTGGAGCGGGGTGTCCGGGCCTGCGCCTTCGATCACGGCGCCGCCCCGCCGGGTTCACCCGCGCCACTGCCGAGGTTCCAGGTGGCGGAGACCTTGAAGCTCGCCTCGCCGTTGCCGGAGAACACCCCGAGGCGCAGATCGGATCCGAGCGTGACGCCGAACTCCACGGTGACCTCGTCGGGGCGGTGGCTGCCGCTGGAGATCGAGCGGTGGATCTGGCCGAGTACGCCGCCGAGCGGACGCAGGGCTTCCTCCAGGACCTCCCCGCCGCGGGTCAGCGCTCGGGCCGCCCGGCGCTCCACGCTGACCGGCTGGGCGGACCCGAACGCGTCGGGCAGCTCCAGTTCGCCGTCGGCGGCCGGGGGTTGCTCCGGGGCCGCGCCAAAGTGCCCGTCGGCGACCGGCTCTTCGGCCCGCAGCCATACGACGGTCCCGTCATCCAACTTCAGTGCCACGTCCCCCATGGCGATCAGTCTGACACGAGCCGCACCGCCACCGCGCGCGGTTTCGCGTCACAGTCTCCGCTTGTGCACCCGGAACCACCTGCGAAAAGGACACCGGCAGCGGCGCCGGGGACGGTGGACTACCCCGCCTGTACCGCGCGCGCCAACTGCCGTGACTGGGCGACCAGACGGTCCTCGGCGTCCCACACCTCGGCGTCCTCCTCCAGGAAGCCGCCCGCCAGGTTGCGGGTGGTGATCGCGACCCGGAGCGGGCCGGGGGCCGGGCGGTGGCGGATGTGGGTGGTCAGTTCGACGGTGGGGACCCAGCCGGACAGGCCCATTTCGAAGGCGGTGGGCGGCAGCGCGTCGACGGTCAGCAGGAGGGAGAGCGGGTCGGGGTCGCGGCCGTCGGCGAGGCCGAACCAGCCGCGCATCTCGCCCTTGCCGGACGGGGCGCCGACGGCCCAGCCGGCGGTCGCCGGGTCCAGCCGGATGTTGAGCCGGTCGGCGATGGCCGTGCTGCCGGGGATGGCGGGGCGCTCGCCGGGGGCGCTGTCGGGGCCCAGGCAGAGTTCGTACGGCGGGATGGCGGGCGGCTTGGCGGTCGTGCGGACGTCGTCGGGCAGCGCGCCGAGGTCGCCGTACGTGGCGAGCACCCGCAGCCGCTCGACCTCGCTGCCGTCGTCCGCGAACTGGACGAGGCTGGCGGTGCCGGTGGACATCGCGCGGCCGGTGCGGACCACCTCGGTGCGGATCACGGCGGGGCCCGGCACGGAGGCGGTCAGATAGTGCGCGGTGACCGAGAGCGGGTCGGGGTGCGGGAGGGCGTCGCCCAGGGCGCGGCCCATCAGGGCGAGGAGGTAGCCGCCGTTGACGGCGCGGATGATCGTCCAGCCGGCGGAGAGATGGGCGTCGTAGACGCCGGGGGTGCGACGGGTGACCGCCGTGTCGCGGTCGAACTCGCTGTTGCCTATGGTCACCAGAGCCATGGGTTGCACGCTACACCGGATGGTTACCGACCGGTAGTGTCAGATTTAACGGCCTCGCGCGGAAGCCCTCCCTCCGGGCCTGCGATTATGGCGCCATGCTTCACGTCCTCTACCTGGCCGGCGTCGCGGCCTTCGCGGCGAGCGGGGTGCTGGCCGCCTACCGCGCCAACATGGACCCCTTCGGCGGACTGGTGCTCGCCTTCGCCGCCTCCATCTCCGGCGGCACACTGCGCGATCTCGTCCTCGACCGGCAGCCGCTGTACTGGACGCACGACTGGGTACTGCTCACCGTGATCATCTGTGTCGGCGTCGGCACCATGATCTATCTGCGGTTCTGGTCGCTGCCCCGCAAATCACTGCTGGTGGTCGATGCGGTCGGACTGTCCGTCGTCACGGTGATCGGCGCCCGCGCGGCCATCGACGCGGGCGCCACCCCGCTCGCCGTGATCATCCTGGCGGTGCTGACCGGTGTCGCCGGTGAGGTCATCCGCGATGTGCTGTGCGGGGAGTTCCCGCCGCTGCTGCTGCGCGAGGACGTGTACGCGATCGCCGCGCTGGCCGGCGGCTGCTGCTATCTGCTGCTGCACCACCTCGGCGTCGGGGCCACCCCCGCCGCGGCGGTCTCGGCGGGGGTGGTGTTCGCGCTGCGCATGGGTGCGGTCTACCTGGGGCTGCATCTGCCGCGGCCGCAGCAGCTGCGCAGCCGCGGCGGACAGCAGGACTCCGACTGACCCGTACGGGCCGGGATGCTTGACCCGTACGGGCCGGGGCCCTACTTCGCCGGCAGCGCCGGCTTGCTCTCCGTGTTCAGCCAGGAGTCGAAGAGATCGTCCAGCTGCTGTCCGGAGATCTTCTCGGCGAGCGCGATGAACTGGGAGGTCTCCGCGTTGCCGTAGCGGTGCGCGGAGGTCCAGGCCGGCAGCAGCTTGAAGAACGCCTTGTCGCCGATCCGCTCGCGCAGCGACTGGAGCGTCATCGCGCCCCGCTGGTAGACCGCCCTGGAGAACATGGTGTCCCGCTGCGGATCGGCGATCTTCTGCTTCCAGAAGCCGTCGTCGGCGGGGATGGCGTTGTAGGCCTTGCGGAAGGCGTCATGGGCGCTCTGGGTGCCGCGGTGCTCGTCCCACAGCCACTGCGCGTACGTGGCGAAGCCCTCGTTGAGCCAGATGTTCTTCCACTGCTTGACCGAGACCGAGTCGCCGAACCACTGGTGGGCCAGCTCGTGGACGATCGTCGACTCGCTGCGGACCGCCGAGTAGACGGGCTTGGACTGCACCTCCAACGAGAAGCCGGCCTGCGGCATGTCGTCGACGATCGCGCCGGTCTCCTCGAACGGGTACGGACCGAAGACCTTCGACCAGTAGTCGGTGGCCTCGGAGGTGATGCCGTAGACATCGACCTTGCCGGTGGGCAGGGTCGGGTCGGTGGCGACGTAGATGGGCGTACCGCCGGGCGTGGTGCCCGTACGGACGTCGAACTTCCCGATGGTGGCGGTGGCCAGGTACGTCGCCATCGGGCGCTTCTCGCGCCAGTGGGCGTAGGAGCGGCCGTGCGCCTCCCCCGAGCTGATGAGCCGGCCGTTGGAGACACCGGTCAGGCCCTTGGGGGCGTCGATGCGGATGTCGTAGGTGGCCTTGTCGGCGGGGTGGTCGCTGGAGGGGAACCACGTCGAGGCGGCGTTCGGCTCGCAGGCGACGAAGACGCCGTCCTTGGTCTTCATCCAGCCGTAGTCGGAGCCGAAGATGATCGGGCCGCCGAGCGGCTTGGGGACGCCGTGGTAAGTGACGGTGACGGTGAACTTCCCGCCGCTGCGCAGCCGGGAGTCGGGGCGTACGGATATCTCGTCGCCCGACCTGCTGAAGTGGGCCCGCCGGCCGTTCACCTTCACCGAGTCGACCGTCAGCTTCTGCAGATCGAGGTCGAAGACGGAGAGGTTCTGGGTGGCCCTGGCGGTGAGGGTGGTGCGGCCGTCGAGGCGGCCGCTGTCGGGGTGGTAGCTGACGCCGAGGTCGTAGTGCAGGGCGTCGTAGCCGCCGTTGCCCAGGTCGGGGAAGTAGGAGTCGCCGATGCCCGGGGCACCGGGACTTGCGCCGGGTGCGGCGGCGATGGTGGCGGCCGAGGCCACCGCGGTCGCCAGGGCGAGCCAGCGGGAGGTGCGACGCGCAGAACGGGAGAGTGCCATGAGCCATCCCTTCGGACACACGGATAAAGTCGAAAAAAGTTCGAACAACCGTGCTGACTCTGCACTCTCCCGTCCCGCTTTACCCAGGACTTTGCCAATTCCTCAGGTGTTACTTGTCGGTTGCTGCCTTACCGACCGGACCTTCGGTCGCCGCAGCGGCGGCCGGGGCCTGGTCCGGCGCGTTCTCCGGGTGGTGGCAGGCCACCTGATGGCCCGTCCGCAGCGCGACCAGCGGCGGCTCGGTGGTGGTGCACACCTCGGTCGCCTTCCAGCAGCGGGTACGGAACCGGCAGCCGGAGGGCGGGTTGATCGGCGAGGGCACATCGCCCTTGAGCAGGATCCGGTCGCGCTGGGTGCGCCGCTTGGGGTCGGGCACCGGCACCGCGGACAGCAGCGCCTTGGTGTACGGGTGCATCGGCGTCTCGTAGAGCCCCTTGCGGTCGCTCAACTCCACGATCTTGCCGAGGTACATGACCGCGATCCGGTCCGACACATGCCGGATGACCGAGAGGTCGTGGGCGATGATGACGTACGTCAGGCCCAGCTCCTCCTGGAGGTCGTCCATGAGGTTGACGACCTGCGCCTGGATGGAGACGTCGAGGGCCGAGACCGGCTCGTCGGCGACGACCAGCTTCGGCTTGAGCGCCAGCGCCCGGGCGATACCGATGCGCTGCCGCTGTCCGCCGGAGAACTCGTGCGGATAGCGGTTGTAGTGCTCCGGGCTCAGGCCCACCAGCTCCAGCAGCCGCTGCACCTCCTTCTTCACGCCGCCCTCGGGCTCGACGCCCTGGAGCCGGAAGGGGGTGGAGACGATCCCGCCGATGGTGTGCCGCGGGTTCAGCGAACCGTACGGGTCCTGGAAGATCATCTGGACGTCACGGCGCATCGGCCGCAGCTTCCCGGTGGACAGATGGGTGATGTCCTGGCCCTGGAACTCGATGGAGCCGCCGGTCGGCTCGTCGAGCCGGGTGATCAGCCGGCCCATGGTCGACTTGCCGCAGCCGGACTCGCCGACGACACCGAGCGTCTCGCCGGGCCGTACGTCGAAGTCGATGCCGTCGACCGCCTGCACCGCCCCGACCTGCCGCTTGAGCAGGCCCTTGGTGATCGGGAAGTGCCGGACCAGACCGCGGACCTTGAGCAGCGGCTCGGCGTCGGAGGAGGAGGACCCCTTGGAGGTCTCCGCGGACTCCGCCTCCTTCTGGAGCGGGATCTTCTTGTTCTGGTCGTCAGTCGTCTCGGTCACAGCTTCGGCGCAATCTCTTCGGTCCAGATACGCTCCCGCTCCTCCTGCGACATATGGCAGGCGGAGAAGTGCCCGCCGTCTGCCTCGCGCAGCTCGGGGCGGACCGTACGGGTGAGGTTGTCCTTGGGCACATCCGCGTACGGGCAGCGGGGGTTGAAGGCACAGCCGGACGGGACGTTGATCAGGCTGGGCGGGGAGCCCTTGACCGGGATCAGCCGCTCGGTCTGGTCGCGGTCGATGCGCGGCATGGAGCCGAGCAGCCCCCAGGTGTAGGGGTGCTGGGGCCGGTAGAAGACCTTGTCGGCCGGGCCGCGCTCGACGCACCGCCCGCCGTACATCACCAGCAGATCGTCCGCGAGCTCGGCGACCACACCGAGGTCGTGGGTGATGATGATGACCGCCGAGCCGAACTCCTTCTGCAGATCGCGGATCAGGTCCAGGATCTGCGCCTGGACGGTGACGTCCAGGGCGGTGGTCGGCTCGTCCGCGATCAGCAGCTCGGGGTTGTTGACCAGCGCCATCGCGATCATGGCGCGCTGGCGCATACCGCCGGAGAACTGGTGCGGATGGTCGTCCACACGCTTGTCGGGCTGCGGGATGCCGACCCGGTCGAGCATCTCGATCGCCCGCTTGCGCGCGGTCTTCTTGTCGACGTTGTTGTGGACGCGGTACGCCTCCACGATCTGCTGGCCGACCGTGTAGAAGGGGTGCAGCGCGGACAGCGGATCCTGGAAGATCATCGCCATCTCGCGACCGCGCAGCCGGCGCACCTCGTCCGGATCGGCGGAGACCAGCTCCTTGCCGTCCAGCCAGATTTCGCCGGACATGTTCACCTTGCTGCGCTGCTGGCGGGAGGCCCGGTGCAGCCCCATCACGGCGAGCGAGGTCACGGACTTGCCGGAGCCGGACTCGCCGACGATGCCGAGCGTCTTGCCCTTCTCCAGGCTGAAGGTCAGGCCGTCGACGGACTTCACCACGCCGTCGTCGCTGGGGAAGTGCACCTTCAGGTCCCGCACTTCGAGGAAGGCGGAGGGCGGCCGGGAGCCGGCCGCGGCCGGCTCGTCCACTGCCGTGGCGGTCTTGTCCTCGGAGGAGTCGGTCACGAGAGCCTCACCCGCGGGTCTACGGCGGCGTACAGAACGTCCACCACCAGGTTGCAAATGACGATGAAGAACGCGGCGAGCAGGGTGACGCCGAGAATGTTCGGCAGGTCGTTGGCGTTGATCGCCTCGACGGCGAAGGCACCGACTCCCTTGAGCGAGAAGACCTGTTCGGTGATCAGCGCACCGCCGAGCAGCAGGCCCAGGTCCATACCGAAGACCGTGATGATCGGGGTGAGCGCGGCCCGCAGACCGTGCCGTACGACCACCTTGCGCTCCTCCAGGCCCTTGGCGCGGGCCGTACGGATGTAGTCCTCGCTCAGCGTCTCCAGCATGCCCGCTCTGGTGAGCCGGGCATAGAGCGCGGAGTAGAGGAAGGCCAGCGTGACCCAGGGCAGGACCAGGGTCCGGGCCCACAGGAGCGGATCCTCCAGCAGCGGCACATAGTCGCTGCGTTCGAAGATCGGCCACTGGTAGGTGAACAGGGCCAGCGCCAGGGCGCCGGTGAAGAACATCGGGAGGGAGACACCGGCCAGCGCGACGCCCATCGCCATCCGGTCGAAGAACGAGCCGGGGCGCAGCGCGGACAGCACACCGGTGGCGACACCGGAGACGACCCAGAGCACGGCGGCACCGGCGGCCAGCGACAGCGTCACCGGGAGCCGGGACTGGATCTCGGGCCAGACCTCGATATGTGTCTTGAAGGAGTAACCGAAGCACGGCACATGGCACTTGGCCGCTTCCGGACCGAATTTGTAGTCGACACCGACGAAAATGCCCTTGAGGAATTCCCAGTACTGCTCGTACACGGGCTTGTCCAGGCCGAGATTCTTCTTCACCGCGGCAATGTCCGCGGGCGTGGGGGCCTTTCCGATGTACTGCTGGGCAAGCTGGTCGGTGCTCTGCCCGGCCAGCTTCGGCAGCAGGAAGAAGATGCCGAAAGTGACCGCGCTGACGATCAGCAGCAGGATCACTGCGCTGATCAACCTGCGGATGATGTACGAGAACACGGGGATGCGGCGTCGGCGCCGCGAGCCGGCCTGAGCCGGCCCGCGGACACCAATGCCTTCACCTGCCTTCCAGGGCTGCTACTTCTTGACGCCGATGTTGAGGTAGTCGTACTGACCGCTGAAGGCCGAGGTGGACACCAGGTTGGTGGCCTTGGGCGAGCGGTACATCAGGACCTTGAAGTAGGTGAGCGGGACCAGCGCCGCCTGCTCCATCGTCTTCTTGTCGATCTCGGCGTACGCCTTCTCGCGGGCCGCCTTGTCGGTGTTGGCGATGGCGCTCTCGAGCAGCTTGTTGATCTCCGGGTCGTCCAGCTCCGAGAGGTTGGTGTTACCGGACTGGCTGATCGCCTTGCCGTTGAGGATCTGCTGGAGGTAGCCGTAGCCGGTGGGGAAGTCCGAGCCCCACTGCATCATGATCAGGCCGACGTTGTTCTTCTTGTTGAACTTCGGCACACCGGCGTAGTCCGAGAAGTACTTGCTGGTGGGGTACGACTGGATCTTGGCGGTGACGCCGATCTTCTTGAGCGAGTCGATGACCGAGGTGGCCGCGTCGACCTCGTCCTGGCGGTCGTTGCGGGCCAGGATCGTGGTCGAGATCTTGCCGGCGCCGCACTTGTCCCAGTGCTTCTTGGCCTCGGTCAGGTCCAGCTTGTCACCGTCGTACTTCTGCGGGTACAGGTCGTACTTCTGGTAGCCGTCGATGTCGGTCGGCAGGACCGTGGAGGCCAGCTCGCCGCGTATCGGGCCGCCGAGCGAGGTCTGCACGGCCTTCTTGTCGATCGCGTACTCGACGGCCTTGCGGCACTCGATGTTGTCGAACGGCTTCACCTTGGTGTTGAGCGCCGTGTAGACCAGACGCTGACCGAGCGCGTTGTCGGTGTTGGCCTTCTCCTTGGAGTTCGTCAGGAGCTGGGCCTGCGTCTGGCCGTCGACACCGCGGCCGGCCAGGTCGACCAGGGTGTTGCCGGACTGGAGGTCCTTGTCGATGGTCGACTGGGCGACCTTCAGCTTGAGGACGATCTTGTCGGGCAGCTGCTTGCGCAGCGGGTCGGTCTTCGCGGACCACTGCGGGTTGCGGACGAGGGTGAGCTGCTTGCCCTCCTCGTAGCTCTCGAACTTGTACGAGCCGGTGGACAGCACGGACTTGGTGTAGTCCGCGCCCTTGTCCTTGGCCTGCGGGACCGGGGCGGTCTGCGGGGCGCTGACCAGGTAGTCGAACTCGGCGAACGGCTTCTTCAGGTGGAAGACGATCGTCTGGTCGTCAGGGGTCTCGATGGACTTCAGGCCGGCCTTGCTCTTGTCCTTGTAGGGACCCTTGTAGCCGCCGTCGTTGTCCTTGAGGAACTGCTGGAAGTAGTTCGGACCCAGCGAGAGGGTGTCACGCGCGAAGTTGCTGCGCTCGACGGCGTACTTGACGTCCTGCGAGGTGACCGTGGAGCCGTCGTCGTACTTGATGCCCTTGCGGAGCTTGTACGTCCAGGTCTTGCCGCCGTCGCTGGGCTTGCCCATCGACTCGGCGAGGTCCGGGGTCAGCTGGTTGCCCTTGGCGCCGGGGCCCGGCTTGAAGGTGGTCAGCGGGCGCGCGTAGAGCCGGCTGAAGTTGTAGATGAAGGCGTAGTACGTGTTGCCCGGGTCGAACGACTCGGGGGCGTCGCTGATCGCGTAGGTGACCGTGCCGCCCTTCGCGTCCGAGGCGTTGACGATGCCCTTCGTGGCGGCGTTCGCCTCGCCCGAGCCCTCCGAGGAGCCCTTGCTCCCGCTGCAGCCGGCCAGCAAAAGGCCCGCACTGGTGATGGCCGCGACCGCCGCGACCGGAACTGACCTTCGCATGATGGTCGGTGTCCCCTTCGTTCGTCGAGAAATGTGAACCTTCGAAACATCAGAAACGTCGAAACGTCACAAACACAGTTGAGACATCTGGGCGGGCGCCCCGCACCGCCGTCAGCGGCTGCGCGGGTCCAGCGCGTCCCTCAGACCGTCACCGAGCAAGTTGAACGCGAGCACGGTGACGAAGATCGCGAGGCCGGGGACGATCATGTACTGAGGGTCGACCTCGTAGTACTTGACCGCCTGGTTGAGCATGCCGCCCCAGGACGCCTGAGGCGGCTGGATGCCGACGCCCAGGAAGCTCAGCGCCGCCTCGAAGAGGATGTTGGAGGGGATCAGCAGCGTCGAGTAGACGATGACCGGCCCCACCAGGTTGGGCAGCAGCTCCCGGAAGAGGATGAACGGGCCGCGCGCACCCATGCCGCGGGCGGCGTCCACGAATTCGCGCTCCCGCAGCGACAGCGTCTGCGCGCGCACGATCCGACCCATGTACGGCCAGTTGAAGAAGCCGATCACGAAGATCAGCACCGAGATGTGCAGCGGCAGGCCCTCCAGACCGAAGGCCCCGCCCTGCAGCGACGCGGAGATCGCGATGGCGAACAGCAGCAGCGGGAAGGCCAGGAAGACATCCATCATCCGGCTGATGAAGGCGTCCACGCGCCCGCGGTAGAAGCCGGCGACCACGCCGAGGACGGTGCCGATGGCGACCGACAGCAGGGTCGCGCCGAACGCCACGATCAGCGACACCCAGGAGCCCTCCAGGATCCGGGCGAGCAGATCGCGGCCGAACTTCGGGTCCACGCCCAGCGGGTGATCCCCGCTCATACCGCCGAAGTCGCCCTTGGGGAGCGTGGTGTTGGGGTCGATCAGCGACTGATTGGGACTGTTCGGGTCCAGGCCCAGCAAGGCCTGGAGGGGGCGGGAGAGCGCGGCGACGGCGACGAGCAGGATGACAACGATGGCACCCGCCACCGCAACCTTGTCCCGCCGGAAGCGCAGCCATGCGATCTGCCCGAGCGAGCGCCCCTCGATGCGCTTGCCCTCCACGCCTTTCAGCACCGCTTCCGGCTGCGCCTCAGCAGCCGCCCCGGTGGTCTCGATCGGTGCGGTCACGGTGCTTTTGACCCCTCTCGGCCGACGATGGCCGGCCCATGCCCGCCGCGGTAGCGGCCTGATTCACATCACTGGTGCAAGTCCTGGGGGCATCGCGGGAGTTCGCTCGGTCGAAGTCGGAAGGCTCGCGCGACGCCGTACGGGATGACGCTCGTACAAAGGACCGAGGCCCTCTGTTTCGGGAGTCTTCATCCCACTCGCGATCACTCACCAGTCCTGAAGGTGAATGGATGCGTAACTGTGATGTGGTCCACGGCTTTCCGTTATACGGACAGCAGTTCGGGCTGAGCGGAGCGAACGCCGGCGGGAGAGGGCCTCAACCGCCGGGCGTACTGGGCGAATTCACCCCAAGATCGACGCCGGAGCCGCGCCGGAGCGGCACGGTCGGGAGTCGGAGACAGACTGTCAGTAAGGGCGCGGGTAGCCGTAGCCGTACGAGGGCGCGGGCGCGATCGCCGGCGGCTGGGCGTAGCCGTCGCGGTCGAAGAAGGGACGGGCGGAGGCCCGCATCCACATCCCGACCGGGTCGTACTCGTCGTTCATCGCGACCGTGGAGACCGGCAAACCGTCCGGAACTGCACCGATCGACTGCTGGATCATCAACCGCACCGAATCCACCGCTTGTTGGCCGGTGTCGTACAGATCCAGCCCGATCGCCAGATAAGGGGCGCCCAGCGCGGGCTGCACCCAGGCCCGGCGCAACGACCGTACGGCGGGCGTGCGGTGGGCGTTCTGGGCGAGCAGGGCGTAGAACTGCGGGATGTCGATGACCGGTTCCGAGATCCGCAGCGGTCCGGCGGGCAGCCGGTCGAGGCCGCCGGCGATACGGCGCAGATCCAGCCAGGGGATGCCGACACCGCCGCCGGGAGCGTGCGGATTCAGCCACAGGCCCCAGCGGTCGGGGAAGAGCGAGGCGGCGATCTCGACGCCGGTGACGACTTCGTGGTCGCGGTTCCAGCCGGAGGCGGCGAGTTCGGGCGCCGAGGTCACACACGGCGCATAGCCGAGGCCGTCGACCTCCATGTTTCCGTACTGCGCATCGGGCATACCGGCCCGGCCGTGCCAGAGCAGCATCCAGACCTGGCCGGCGGCGAGTGCCTGCAGCAGCGCCTCATAGGCGTCGTAACGGCCGGGCGAGACCTGCTGTAGCAGCTGCTCCAGCTGTCCGGCCGCCGCCGGTCCCTGATGCGCACCCGCGCTCACGTGTCCGTCCCTTCTGTCAGCAGGGCACGTGTGGGTGCGCCCGCCCGTCATCCAACCAGCTTACGAGTGGTGCGGAGAGTAGAAGGGCCGCACACGCTCCAGCATCCAGTCCGCGACCGGGTCACCCTGGGCCAGATCGAGCATGACGAGCTGTACGGGCCAGGGCACCGGGACGGCGCCGAGCGCACGTCCGAGGGCTGCCAGGACCGTCTCGCGGGCGCTGCCGTCGTGCAGTGCGGCGGGGGGCGCCGCGACCTGAACACCGACGAACAGTGCGGGCGTGTCGCCCTCGACACTTGCCAGGGCACGTCGGGCACTCAGGACAATTCCGGCGCCGGAGAACTCCAGTCCGGCCGCGGCCAGAAAGTCCACCGGCTCTTCCTGCCAGTCCGGTTCGAAGAGCCGCACCCGGCCGCCGCTCGGCAGCGGACCCGATTCATGACGCCCCTCCCGGCACAATTCGGCCACCGCGGGCGGCGGCAGCGGAACGCCGATCATGCCGTCGGGGTTGACCGCGATACCGATCCGCGGCGGCAGACCGCGGGCGAACTCCCGGGCCGGGGCCACGGTGAAGGGCATGTGCGAGCCGACGACCCGCAGGAACTCCTGCTCGGAACTGAAGACCGGGACATAGGCCGCACCGTCGATCTCGACGGTGGGCAGATCGAGGCCGCGGGCGCCGGGCCCGGCGCTCTCCGGGCCGCCGCCGTTGGGCAGCGGCACCCACACCCGGCTGCGGCCCAGGACCTCGACGATCCGCCCGCCGGCGCCCGGATGCCCGACCGAAGCGCCCAGCACCTCTTCGAGCTCATTAGCCGGCCACGCCAGCTGCGGTATCCCCTGCTGCTCCGGAAAAGTCATCTGCACCCACCCGCTCCAAAACCGCGCCGTCTGGCCGAAGACACTAGACGAGAAAGCGCGAGGTGGAGCGTGCGGGGGCGGACCCGGGGACAGGTGCGCGCCGCTGACCGAAAACGGCCGTCTCCTCAGTCGAAAGTGACCGTCTCCAGTGCGGTCGCCGCCCGCCGGTCCAACAGGACCGCCGAGCCGAAGCCCTTGGGCAGACGGGTCGACTCCGCCGCGTCGACCAGTCGGGTCACCGCCCTGCGGTGCCGCGCGAAGGCGTACCCCGATACCCCGCGCCCCCGCGACTCCTGGCCGGACAGCGCCACCCGGGGCGGTACGTCGAGCAGCACCAGATGCAGCCCACGGCCGCCGCGCGCTGCCGACCGCGCGATCCAGCGGCGCACCCACGCCAGCGTCCCGCAGTCGTGCACCACCACGCTGTCGCCGGAGCGCAGCGCACGGCGCAGCGCCAGATAGTGGGCGGCCCGGACCAGCGGGCGGTACAGGCCGTAGGGCAGCCGGCGCAGCCTGCCGTGCTCCCAGCGCTCGCGTACGTCCTGCGAATCGATGCGGTGCACCGCGGCGCCGTGCCCGTCCAGCGGTGGCACGAGGCGGTGCATCAGGGTGCTCTTGCCGCTGCCCGGCAGGCCGGAGACCACGACCAGGTCACCGGCCGGAAACCGCAGCTCGGTGGTGGCGGACCCGGTCTCCTCGGCGCGCAGGTCCTCGACCTGGGCGCTGCGCCCCAGGCGGACGACGGACCGCGCCGGGCGCCGGGCCCGGGATCCGGCGGACGGCGCCACCGGCACGGCGTCCGGGGGCACGGCCCCCGCAGTGGCCGCGCATGCCGCTTCCCTGTGCACCGTGATCGCCCTCCCCGCCCGCTTCTGGTCCGGTTGGACTCCGTCCCTTACCCGCAGAGTGTCAAGAAAAGGTAATGCCCATCAAGGCGATTGTCCGATCCGCCCACGTCGTGGGCGGTGCGCCGACCGGGTCTCCTGTATCCGGCGATCCCGTGCAATGATGTGGCCGCCACGTGCACATCTCAGCTCACCTGTGCACCGCCAACTCCATACCGGCCGCTTGAATCCGCGCGGGAGAGTCCCCGGCCGCCACGGCGGGGCGCCGAAGGAGCAAGTCCTCCCTTGAATCTCTCAGGCCCCTATACCGCGCGGGCGAGGCAGATCTGAAAAGCGAGCCACTGCCCGGCCTACGGGGTGGCTCCACCCAAGGTGCAAACCGGGTCCGTTCGTGGGATCCCGGTGAACCTCTCAGGTTCCGATGACAGATGGGGAGAACGTCTTGTCACCCATGCCTGGGAGCCCAGAACCATGACTGATGCCCCCCGCCGCACCGCGCTGGATGCCACGCACCGCGCGCTCGGCGCGACCATGACCGACTTCGCCGGCTGGGACATGCCGCTGCGCTACAGCAGCGAGCGCGACGAACATGTCGCCGTCCGCACCCGCGCCGGTCTCTTCGACCTCTCCCACATGGGCGAGATCACCGTCACCGGCCCGCAGGCCGCCGACCTCCTCGACTATGCGCTGGTCGGCAACATCGGCGGCGTCAAGACCGGCCGCGCCCGCTACACCATGATCTGTGAGGCCGAGGGCGGCATCCTCGACGACCTGATCGTCTACCGCCTGGCCGACCAGGAGTACATGGTCGTCGCCAATGCCTCCAACGCCCAGGTGGTGCTGGACGCGCTGACCGCGCGCGCCGGCGGTTTCGATGCCGCGATCCGCGACGACCGGGACGCCTACGCACTGCTCGCGGTGCAGGGCCCGGAGTCCCCCGGCATCCTCAAGGCGCTCACGGACGCCGATCTGGACGGTCTGAAGTACTACGCGGGCCTGCCCGGCACGGTCGCCGGTGTCGACGCGCTGATCGCCCGTACCGGGTACACCGGCGAGGACGGCTTCGAGCTGTTCGTCCGGCCGGCGGACGCGGTCGCCCTCTGGGAGGCGCTGACCGAGGCCGGCAAGGACGTCGGTCTGATCCCCTGCGGCCTGTCCTGCCGCGACACGCTGCGCCTGGAGGCGGGCATGCCGCTGTACGGGCACGAGCTGACCACCGCGACCACCCCGTTCGACGCGGGCCTGGGCCGGGTCGTGAAGTTCGAGAAGACGACCAACGGCGGTGACTTCGTGGGCCGCGCCGCGCTGGCGGCGGCCGCCGAGCGCGCCGAGACCGACCCGCCGCGCAAGCTGGTCGGTCTGATCGCCCAGGGCCGCCGCGTCCCGCGCGCCGGATTCCCGGTCGTCGCGGCCGACGGCACGGTCATCGGCGAGGTCACGTCCGGCGCCCCCTCCCCCACGCTCGGCAAGCCGATCGCCATCGCCTACGTCGACGCGGCCTACGCCACACCGGGCACCGAGGGTGTCTGCGTGGACATCCGTGGAAGCCATGAGCCGTACGAGGTCACCGCGCTGCCGTTCTACAAGCGGCAGAAGTAGCGGTTCACCCACGGCAGGCCCGGCAGTGGCGCGCGCCCGCGCGTCTCACTGTGCAAGACCCTCCCCCAGACTTCGTCCGGGAGGGTGCCCCCATTCACGATCACACCGTCGCGTACAGGAGAATCGAGCCATGAGCAACCCCCAGCAGCTGCGCTACAGCAAGGAGCACGAGTGGCTGTCGGGCGCCGAGGACGGCGTCTCGACGGTCGGCATCACCGAGCACGCGGCCAACGCACTCGGCGACGTCGTCTACGTGCAGCTCCCGGAGGTCGGCGCCACGGTCGCGGCGGGCGAGACCTGCGGTGAGCTGGAGTCGACCAAGTCGGTCAGCGATCTCTACTCGCCCGTCGACGGCGAAATCGTCGAGATCAACGAGGATGTCGTCAACGACCCCTCGCTGGTGAACTCCGCCCCGTTCGAGGGCGGTTGGCTGTTCAAGCTGAAGATCAGCGGTGAGCCGGGCGAGCTGCTCTCGGCCGACGAGTACGCCGCCTTCATCACCGGCTGAGCCGTCCGGCAGGCCACCCCGCCATCCCGCCACCGCCCGAGTGGAAGCTCCCCCGGACTCCTTCCGGGGGACTCCCCTCGCGCCCCTGACTCCTCCAGGAAAGACTCATGTCGCTTCTGAACAGCTCCCTCCATGAGCTCGACCCCGATGTCGCCGCCGCCCTCGACGCCGAGCTGCACCGCCAGCAGTCCACCCTCGAA
>NZ_QUAC01000454.1 GCF_003389455.1 Streptomyces inhibens
CCGGCCCGCCCGCCACCGGCCCTTCGGCCGCCGTGCCTGCCGCCGGCACCAGCCGGACCCCCGCCCCGATGACGTACACCGTGTAGTAGGCGAGCAACAGCCCCGTCAGCAACGGCACCCCGCCCGGCGCGGAGTGCACCATCCGGCCCATCCGACCCATCTGACTCATGTGCTCCGCGGGCACCATCATCGCCACCGCCATGTACACCATGGCCCACGCGCCCACCGCGTGATGCAGATGCCGCCGCAGCAGCGCCCACAGGCCCGCCGCCCCGAAGGCCGTGGCGAACAGCCACGGCGACCACGCCGGCGGCGCCACGGCGGACGCCGGCAACGCCATCGCCGCCATCCCCAGCGCCATCAGCCCCTCACCGCGCACCTCGACCCGCTGCGCGGCCGGACCGCTGCGCGCCCGCGCCAGGCAGTACGCGCCGGCCCCGGTACACAACAGCACCAGCAGCCAGCCGGCCCACAAAGATCCGTGCACGGAGCACCTCCCTTGGGGCCAGTCCTCGCACCCGTACGCATCGCGTGCAGGATTCCCGCCCGGCGCCCCGCACATGGGAGCGCACGGACGCAAAGGGGGGAGCGCGCAAGGGGCGCCGGCGTCGCGGGACGGGCGGCCGGTCAGGGCCGGTAGCGCAGCGGATGGTCCGCCGGTACCTCCGTCAGCACGAGGCGATGGCCGTCCGGGTCGGCGATCCACATCTCGATAAGACCCCACGGCTCCCGTACGGGCGGCCGCAGCACCGCCACCCCGCGCGCCACCAGCTCCTCGTGCGCCGCCGCCGCGTCCGCCACCTGGAGCCACAGTTGGAGGGTGTCCGTGGCCGGATCCGTGGCGCTGCCGGAGACCTCCAGGAAGCCGCCGCCGAGGAAGTACACCGTGCCGCGCTCGGGCCCGGTACCGAACTCCCGGTAGATCTCCAGCCCCAGCGCCTCGCCGTAGAACGCCCGTGACCGCTCGGGATCGGATGGCCGCAACAGCACCCTGCTGCTCAGTACGTGCACCATGGGGTGGACCCTACGCCGCCGCCCCCGCGTGTCCGGGCCTCGCCACCGCACGGCCGTGACCAAAGTCCCTGACACGGCGCACATGCCTCTTGTTAGCCTCCTTTCAGCCATTCGTCCGGCCTTGAGAGGACCCCGCGCACCATGCCCACCAGCGAGCTGACCTTCCGTACCGCCCTCGACGCCGATATCCCCGGGCTCGTCGAGCTCATCGAGTCGGCCTACCGCGGGGACGCGAGCCGGGGCGGCTGGACGACGGAGGCGGATCTGCTGGAGGGGCAGCGCACCGACCCGGAGGGCGTCGCCGCCGTGGTGGGCAACGAGACCGGCCGGCTGCTGGTCGCCGAGCGGGACGGCCGGCTGATCGCCTGCTGCCAGCTCGAACACCGCGGGGACCACGCGTACTTCGGGATGTTCGCGGTACGCCCGGAGCTCCAGGGCGGCGGCCTCGGCAAGGTGATCATCGCGGAGGCCGAGCGGATCGCCCGGGACACCTGGGGCTCGCGCGAGATGCAGATGACGGTCATCCGGCAGCGCGCGGAGCTGATCGCCTGGTACGAGCGCCGCGGCTACCGGCGCACCGGACAGCTCACCCCGTTCCCGTACGGCGATGAGCGGTTCGGCATCCCGCAGCGCGCCGACCTGGAGTTCGAACTGCTGGTCAAGCCGCTTACAGCCGCCGCGCCTCGATGATCCGCTGCAGGAACCGCCGGGTGCGCTCGTGCTGCGGATCGCCGAAGACCTGCTCGGGAGTGCCGCGCTCCAGCACCACCCCGCCGTCCAGGAAACACACCTGGTCGGCGACCTCCCGCGCGAAGCCCATCTCATGGGTGGCGATGACCATGGTCATGCCCTCCTCCTTCAGATCGCGGACGACGCCGAGCACCTCGCCGACCAGCTCGGGGTCGAGCGCCGCGGTGACCTCGTCGAGCAGCAGCAGCCGGGGCCGTCCGGCCAGCGCCCGGACGATCGCGACCCGCTGCTGCTGACCGCCGCTGAGCCGGTCCGGGTACTCATCGGCCCGCCCGCCGAGCCCCAGCCGCTCCAGCAGCTCACGGGCCCGCGCCTCCGCCTCGGCGCGCGGCACCTTGTGCACCCGGCGGGGCGCCAGCGTGATGTTGTCCAGCACGGTCATGTGCGGGAAGAGGTTGTAGGCCTGGAAGACCACACCGATCCGGCGGCGCACCGCGTCCGCGTCGGCCCGCGGATCGGTGATCTCCGCACCGTCCAGGAAGATCGCCCCGTCGTCGATCTCCTCCAGCAGATTCGCGCAGCGCAGCAGCGTGGACTTGCCCGATCCCGAGGCGCCGATCAGTACGGTCACGCTGTGCGGCGGCACCTCCAGGTCCACATCCCGCAGGACCACCGTGCCGCGCCCGTACGTCTTGCGTACGGACTCCAGCCGCAGCACCGGGCCACCGTCGGGCACCGCCCCGGCGGCCGGCACCGGTGTCTTCTCGGTCGTGCTCATACGATGCCTCCCTGGGCGCGCCGGCGGTCCATCCGGGCCGTGACCCAGTCCGTGAAGCGCGTCATCGGGATCGTCAGCGCGACGAAGACGAGCCCGGCCACGACATACGGCGTGAAGTTGAAGTCCTTGCCGGCGATGATCTGCGCCGCGTAGACCGCGTCCACCGCGCCCGCGATGGACACCAGACCGGTGTCCTTCTGCAGCGACACCAGATCGTTCAGCAGCGGCGGCACCACCCGCCGCACCGCCTGCGGCAGCACCACAA
This sequence comes from Streptomyces inhibens, assembly GCF_003389455.1. Taxonomy (GTDB): domain Bacteria; phylum Actinomycetota; class Actinomycetes; order Streptomycetales; family Streptomycetaceae; genus Streptomyces; species Streptomyces inhibens. Next base: position 2,748 of record NZ_QUAC01000454.1, read on the forward strand.
AGCGCAGCGCCTGTCCGCTGGAGAGCCCCAGCGACCGGGCCGCGGCCCGCTGCGAGGGGTGCACCGATTCGATGCCGGCCCGGAAGACCTCGGCCACGTACGCCGAGTACGTCAGGACCAGCGCGGAGCCGCCGAGCACCACCGGATCGGTGGTCACGCCCTGCAGCCGTAGCGCCGGAACGCCGAAGACCACCATCAGCAGACAGATGATCAGCGGCAGTCCGCGGAAGAAGTCGGTGTACGCGGTGGCCAGCGCGCGCAGCGGGAAGAACACCGGGCCGTGCAGCGTCCGGGCCACCGCCAGCAGCAGCCCGAGCACCAGCACCGCCGCCCCGCACACCACCAGCAACTGCAGATTCAGCAGCAGCCCCTCCAGCACCTTCGGCAGCGCCTTGCGTGCGTACTCGGCGCTGAAGAAGGTCTCCCGGGTGCGCGGCCAGCCGGGGGAGCCGGTGATGACAAGGAAGAGGACGATGGCGGTGACGAGGGTGCTCAGCGCGGCGACGGCGGTGGCACGCCGGGCCCTGGCCCGCTTGAAGCGCTCCCGCTCGATCCGCCGCTGCGAGGGCGCATAGGCCTCGCCGGCCTGCTCCGGCATCTCGGCCGGCTCCTTCAACAACCCTTTGCGGTACGTCACTTGAGCACCGGGACGTCCACGGCGTCGGTCAGCCACTTCTTCTCCAGCGCGGCGAGCGTGCCGTCCTTGCGCAGGGCGTCCACCGCGGCCGTCACACACCCGGTGATCCGGCTCTCCTTGTCCAGGACGAGCCCGAACTGCTCGTTGGCGGCGCCGGTGAGGGCGAACTGGCCGACCACCTCGGCGTCCCGCACCTCCGCCGAGGTGATGTAGAAGGCCGTGGGCAGATCGGTGAGGATCGCGTCGACCTGGCCGTTCTTCAGCGCGGACTTGGCGAAGTCGTTCTTCTGGAAGGGAGCCACGGGCCGGGTCGGCCGGATGGTGTCGTTGGCGACGTCCAGGCTGGTGCTGCCGACCTGCGCGCCGAGCTTGACGTTCTTGAGGTCGGCGATGCTCTTGGCGTGCGCGGCCTTGGAGCCCTTGAGCGCGATGACCGCCTGCCGTACGTCGTAGTAGCCCGAGGAGAAGGCGACGGCCCGCTTGCGCGAGGCGCTGATGGAGATCTGGTTGATGTCGAAGTCGAACTTCTTCTCGCCGGGCGCGAAGGCGTTGTTGAACGGCACGGTCTGCCAGCGCACCGCGCCCTTGCCGTAGCCCAGTTGCTCGGCGACGGCGTAGGCGACCGCCGATTCGAAGCCCTTGCCGTTGGCCGGGTCGTCGTCGTGGAACCACGGCGCGTACGCGGGCTTGTCGGTGCCGACGGTGAGCTTGCCGGCCGCGACGGTGGCGAGTTTGCCGCGGTCACAGCTCTGCTTGCCCTGCCCGGCGGCCCGCGAGCCACCGGGGGACGCGTCCTGCGGGGCACAGCCGACGGCCGCGGTGAGCAGCACGACGGTGGCGCAAACGGCAAGCTGAAGGGGGCGGTTGGCGAGGCGCATGGCGGGAGAGTGGCAGTGCGCGAGGCCATCTGTCGAGATCATCGGGGAAAACGTCCACATGCTGGAAGGACGTTGCGCGTCTGTGAACTGCGGGTTTCTCCGTGCGCCGGGGCGTACCGGACCACGGAACGCCCCGCCCCGTGATCCGGTACGCCCCGCCCGGCTCATGCCGTGCCGCGCACCCTCACGCGGTGAAGCGCACCGCCCGCCGGATCTCCGGCAGGTCGGTCACCACACCGTCCAGCCCGAGGCCGCGCGCGAGCCGCAGCTGGTCATGGGTGTTGACCGTCCAGGCGACGACCTTCAGATGCGCGGCATGCGCGCGCTCGACGAGTTCGAGGGTGAGCCGGCGGATGTTCAGCGAGAGCATCGTCGCGCCGACGGCCTGTGCGCGGTCGACGACATCGGCGCCGTAGCGGCTGCCGACCAGCGCGGTGCGCACCCCGGGCAGCAGCGTCCGGATCGCGGCCAGCGCCTCGTCGTGGAAGGAGATCACATCGACCCGGCCGACCAGATCGCGCGCCCGCATCACCTCGGCCAGCGCCTGCGCGGCCGCCACATCCTTGATCTCGGCCTGCAGCGGCGCCTTGACCGCCTCCACGACCTCCTCGAAGACGGGGATCCGCTCGCCCTGCCCGGCGTCCAGCTCACGCAGTTCGGCGAGGGTGCGCTCGGAGATCGGGCCGGCGCCGTCGGTGGTCCGGTCCACGTCCGCGTCGTGCATCACCACGAGCGCGCCGTCCTTGCTCAGATGCAGGTCCAGTTCGATGACATCGAGGCCCTCGTGTTCGGCGCGTACGAAGGAGCGCAGGGTGTTCTCCGGCTCCACGCCCATGATCCCGCGGTGTCCGATGGTGAGAAAGGACAAGGCTGCCTCGCTTCTGTCGGCTCGGTAGTGCTGTCGGCTCTCTGTCAGTGTCGACCGTCGACCGTCGGCAACGGTGGTACGAAATGGCGCACAGCCTAACGGCCCCGGGTGGCGTGAACGGGGCGCCGGACGGGACCGCGGTGTGTCCAGTACCGGTACCCGCCATATCCGGCTTCAGACCGCCTCACCCTTGCGTGGGCGAGTCCTCCGCGCGCTGACGCCTCCCGCGGCAAGCCGGTCCGGTCCGCCGGCACACCATCCCCCAGTGGGGTGAATCGGCCATTCCGTATATCTCCGAGGGCCGCTCCCGCACCGTGGACCGGGGGTCGGGAGGGCGGATGTGATGAGCGCGACCGGCCCGTCCGGAGGCTTCCGTCCGCCGTTGCGGTCCCAGGAGAAAGCGCGGAAACCCTTGGCATTACTGGCAGGAAGTGGTGTTGGAGTAGCTCCCCACAGGAAAAATGATCGTGATCGCGGGGTGTCAACAGAATAATTTTCGGCTACCCCACTTGAGTGGACGATCCTTGGCTGGTTACGGTGTGCTGACAACACGATCTACCGCCGGAGGGCAGTCATGACGGAAATTCTTTCGCCTGTGGGTGTCCAGGGGGGCACTCTGACCGCAGAGCGTGTGGTCGAGCATCCGGCATGGCCCGTGCTCAAGGACGCGGTCGAGACCATCCGCCCCTGGCAGTCCAAGGACGGCTCCATCGACCTGGAGGCGGAGGGCGCGCCGTCCGCCGACGCCGTCCGCGGCGAGGTCGACCGCGTGATAGCGGCCGTCGCCGAGCTCGCCCCGCTGCTGCCGCACAACGCCGCCTACCACCAGGCGCTCGCCACCGACCTGCGCCGCTGGGCCGACGGCGGCTTCGGTGTGCCGGACTTCCTCGACTCGCTGCTCGCCTTCCAGCCCGCCCAGCAGCGCGCCGACGGCCTCCAGCACCTCGTGCTGTTCCCGATGTACACCCAGAACGGCAACCCGAACCGCAACTTCGAGGCCGTCGTCCTGCGCATGGTCTGGCCGGACTGGCTCGCCGAGCTGGAGCGCACCCGCTACGACAACGCCCTCTTCTGCGGCATCACCTTCGAGGACTTCACGGCCGGCTACGACACGCACTCCGCCGTGCTCTTCCCGGAGACCATCGCCGTCCGCGAGGCCCCCGAGCGCTTCAGCTGGGGCGGCATCTTCTGTGACCGCGAGGCCGCCCGCTTCCGCCGGGTCAGTGAGGCCGTCGTCGAGACGCTCGGCGTCGAACTTCCCGCGGACCTCCGCGAGATGCTCGGCGACCAGGAGCGCTGCCAGGAGGCGTTCGTCCTGTGGGACATGGTTCACGACCGCACCCACAGCCACGGTGACCTGCCGTTCGACCCGTTCATGATCAAGCAGCGCCAGCCGTTCTGGATGTACGGCCTGGAGGAGCTGCGCTGCGACCTCACCGCCTTCAAGGAGGCCGTGAAGCTGGAGGCCGAGGGGTACACCCAGGCGCGCGATGTGCAGTTCGCGGTGATCTTCGACCGGATGTTCCGGTTCCCCGTCAGCGGTGACCGGGTCCGTAACTACGACGGCCTGGGCGGACAGCTGCTCTTCGCGTACCTCCACAAGCACGACGTCGTACGCTGGACGGACAACACACTGCACATCGACTGGGAGCGGGCGCCCAAGGTCACCAACCAGCTGTGCGGCGAGATCGAAAAGCTCTACCGCGACGGCATCGACCGGCCCAAGCTGGTCCACTGGTTCGCCGCGTACGACCTCGTCTCGACCTATCTCGCCCCGCACCCGGGCTCGGTCTGGGCCAAGGGGCCGGACGCCCTCGACCTGGACCAGCCGCCGCGCAAACTCGTGGACGACGTGCTCCCCGACGAGTTCCCGCTGAGCATGTTCTACGAGGCGCTCGCCAAGAAGCTGCGCGCTGTGATCGCATCCACCAAGGGCATCACGGCCCACAGCGACGCTTTGGCGGCGGCGTGAGGACCGGCCGGAGCACCCGGCGGATGGCCGTCGAGGGACAGGACGAGGAGGCGACGGAGATGGTTACTTCGACGGGCGGCCAGGGGCCGCTGGAGGGCGCGGTCATCGCCGTGGCGGGGGCGGCCGGACCGGCCGGCCGCGCCACCCTGCTGCGACTGGCCGAAGCCGGCGCGGTGGTGGTCGGCTCGGACGCCAACCCCGAGCGGCTGGCGGAGGCCGTGGACGCGGCCCGCTACGCCCACGGCGGTGCCACGGTGATAGGGGACACCGTCGACCTGCTCGACCTTGACCAGGCCCGCGAATGGGCGGCCCGTACGGAGAAGGAGTTCGGCCGGATCGACGGCCTGGTCCATCTGGTCGGCGGCTGGCGCGGTTCGTCGACCTTCGCGGAGACCGACATCGCGGACTGGGACGTGCTGCACAAGCTGCTGATCCGCACCGTTCAGCACACCTCCCTCGCCTTCCACGAAGCCCTCGAACGCAGCGGCAACGGCCGTTTTCTGCTGATCAGCGCGGCCGGCGCCAGCAATCCCACCGGTGGCAACGCCGCCTATGCCGCTTCCAAGGCGGCCGCCGAGGCCTGGACGCTCGCCATGGCGGACGGCTTCCGCAAGTCGGGGGGTGAGCAGGGACCGCGCGCGGCGGCTGCCATCCTGGTCGTGAAGGCGCTCGTCAACGATCAGATGCGCGCCGAGCGACCGAACGCCAAGTTCGCGGGCTTCACGGACGTCACGGAGCTGGCCGAGGCCATCGCCGGGGTCTGGAGCCGGCCCGCCCAGGAAGTGAATGGACAGCGTCTGTGGCTGACCCCCGAGCCGTGACCGGAGCGAAGACCGACGCCCGGCAGCACCACGATCCTCAGATACGCGGCTTCGCCAGCGACAACTACGCGGGCGCCCACCCGGAGGTCCTCGCCGCGATCGCCCTCGCCAACGGCGGCCACCAGGTCGCCTACGGCGAGGACGACTACACCGAACACCTCCAGCGCGTCTTCCGCAGCCACTTCGGTCAGCGCGCCGAGGCGTTCCCGGTGTTCAACGGGACCGGTGCCAATGTCGTCGCGCTCCAGGCCGTCACCGACCGCTGGGGCGCGGTGATCGCCGCCACCTCCGCACATATCCACGTCGACGAGTGCGGCGCGCCGGAGCGGGTCGGCGGGCTCAAGCTGCTGACCGTACCCACCGAGGACGGCAAGCTCACCCCTGAGCTGATCGACCGCGAGGCGTACGGCTGGGACGACGAGCACCGCGCCATGCCGCAGGTCGTCTCGATCACCCAGAGCACCGAGCTCGGCACGCTCTACACCCCCGACGAGATCCGGGCGATCTGTGAACACGCCCATGAGCGCGGCATGGTGGTGCATCTCGACGGCTCACGGATAGCCAACGCCGCGGCGTCGCTCGATGTCCCGATGCGGGCCTTCACCAACGCCGTAGGGGTCGACATCCTCTCCTACGGCGGCACGAAGAACGGTGCGGTCTTCGGCGAGGCCGTGGTCGTGCTCAACCCCGACCGGGTGCGCGCGATGAAGCATCTGCGCAAGCTGTCGATGCAACTGGCCTCCAAGATGCGCTTTGTCTCCGTCCAGTTGGAGGCGCTGCTCGCCAAGGACCTGTGGCTGCGCAACGCCCGGCACGCCAACATGATGGCGCAGCGGCTGGCGGCCGGGGTGCGGGAGATCGACGGGGTGCAGATCCTCTACCCCGTGCAGGCCAACGCCGTGTTCGCGCGGTTGCCGCACGATGTCAGCGAGCGGCTGCAGAAGCGCTACCGCTTCTACTTCTGGAACGAGCAGGCCGGCGATGTGCGCTGGATGTGCGCGTTCGACACCACCGAGGAGGACGTCGACGGCTTCCTCGCCGCGCTCCGCGAGGAGATCGCCCGCTAGGGCGTGAAGCGCTGAGACCTGATCCACCTCTGCATCTGCATAGCTATGCGCCCGACCGAAAAGTCATTGACCTTCGGCCGGGCGCATCGCTACGCTCCCCGGGCATGGAGCTGATCCAGAACACCCCGGAGATCTCCGCCTACTTGGCGGCCAGTGACGTCATCGACCACGAGCACCCGCTCGTCCGGGCCACCGCGGCCACCCTGTCCGCCGACGCCCCCGATGCATATGCATACGCCAAGGCCGCCTTCGCATTCGTCCGCGACACCATCCCGCACAGCTACGACACCGGCGACGAGCGAAGCGAGATGGGGGTCCCCCCGGCCGAAGGCTGGGGGAGGGTCACCTGGCGCGCCTCGGACGTCCTCGGGCAGCGCACCGGCATCTGCTACGCCAAGTCGCATGCGCTCGCCGCCCTGCTCCGGGCGCGGGGCATCCCTGCCGCGCTCTGCTACCAGAAGCTCGGATTCGTCCACGGCCTGGTCGCCGTCAAGCTGCCCGGCGAGGAGCGCTGGGCGCGGCAGGATCCGCGGGGCAACATCCCCGGCATCGATGCGCAGTTCCGCCTCGACCGCGAACAGCTCGCCTACACCGCCCGCCCTGAGTGCAACGAACTGGACTATCCGGTGCTGTTTGCTGAACCGCACCCTGTCGTGCTCCAATGCCTCCGGGAGGCCGCCGACCGGCCTCACCTCTGGCAGCTACTCCCCACCGATCTCTGAGGAACGGCCCGATGTCCAGCCCCCTGCACGTCTCCGACATGCGGTGCCCCCTGCACGTGTCCGACGAGGTACGCGCCCTGGCACCCGGCTTCGGCTACCTCGCCGTCGAAGCGCACGGCCTGACCAACGGGCCCAGCGACGAGGCCGGCTCGGCGCTCCTGGACGAGGCCACCCGCCGCCTGGCCGAGCGCCTCGACGGGCGCGCCCCGCAGGACGACCCGCACATCGCCGCCTGGCGCGCCGCGTACACCGCCTTCGGCAGCAAGCCCTCGCGCACCCGCAACTCCGCCGAGGCACTGGCCAAGCGTGCCCTCGCGGACGGCGGTCTGCCGCGCATCAACCGCCTCGTCGACCTCTACAACGCCATCAGCGTCGCCCACCTCATCCCGGTGGGCGGCGAGGACCTGGACCGTATCCAGGGCCGGATGCGGCTCGTACGGGCCACCGGCGACGAGCCGTTCGCGACTGCGGCCGGCGGCGCCGAGGTCGTCGAGCACCCGGATGCGGGCGAGGTGGTGTGGTGCGACGACGAGGGCGTCACCTGTCGCCGCTGGAACTGGCGCCAGGGCGTGCGCACCCGCCTCACCGAGGACTCCGTCAGCGCCCTGTTCCTGCTGGAGCGGATGGCCCCGATGACCCTCGACGAGCTCGCGACCGCGGGCGCCGAGCTCGCCGAGGCGCTGCACAAGGCCTGCCCGGACGCCCGTATCGAGATCGGCGACATCTGGTCGCAGTGATCCGCCCCGGCCGGGCCCGGCTCCCGCCGCGGACCGGCCGGCTCAGCCGCCGAAGGCGAACGCCTTCGGCGGCAGCATCGCCCGGGGATCCGCCCCGCCGACCCACAGGCCCACCAGCAACGCCGTGGCCGCCTCGACCAGTCCGGCCCGCTCCAGCCCACCGGCCTCCACGGGCTCGCAGCCCAGGTCCTTCACCAGCCGGCCCACGGTCGCCAGCGCGCCCGGGTCGTCCCCGCACAGCGGCACCGCCAGCGGCTCACCGGCGAAGACCGGCGGCGCCATCCGCCAGACATCGATATGGCAGTGGCTGAACGCCTTGACGACCCGGGCGCCCGCCGCGAGCCGCGCGATCCGCTCGGCCATCGACACCCCGTCGCCGTGCGCCAACCGGAAGCCGTCCACCATCGCGTTGGTGCAGTCGATCAGCACCCGCCCCTCCAGCGCCTGCGGGCCGGCCGCCGCCAGCACCGCGGGCACGGCCTGATGGCTGACGGCCAGCAGTACCGCCTCACCGAACGCGGCGGCCTCGGACCAGCCGCCCGCCCGCGCCGCCGGCCCCAGCCGCCCCGCGAGCGCCGCGGCCTTGTCCGCGTCCCGCCCGCTGACCATCAGCTCGTGCCCCGCCCGCGCCCACTGTGTGCCGAGCGCGTCCGCCATCCCGCCCGAACCAAGAATCCCGATACGCATGCCGTACTCCTCCGGTCGTTGGATACCGGAGACCGTAGGGATTCCGACAGGCACCGAACGGTGCCCAACGACCGGCAATACTGGGCGCGATGACCCACCACCGCAGCGACCGCGCCCCGCAGGACGCCTTCCTCGCCGACTGCCGCGCCCGGCTCGCCTTCGACCTGATCGGCAACACCTGGAACGCCGTCGTCGTCTGGGCGCTGCGCGAAGGACCCAGCAGACCGGTCGCGCTGCGCACACGGATCGGCGGCATCAGCGCCAAGGTCCTCACCGAGACGCTGCGCCGGCTGGAACACCACGGGCTGGTCGCGCGGCATGCCTACCGGGAGGCGCCGCCGCGCGTCGAGTACGAGCTGACCGAGCTCGGCCGCAGCCTGCTGGAGCCGATCGACGCGTTCGGACGGTGGGCGTTCCGGCACGGCGACGAGATCGCTGCGGCCCAGGAGCGCGCGGAGGGCGGCCCCTGGGACGACGCGGTCTGAGCGCCGGCCGGGGTTACGCGATGGACCCGGGCGCCGCGGGCGCGGTGCCGCCGAGGTGGGCCGGGATCCACCAGGTGTCCTCGGGGCCCTTGGGGCGTACGGGGTAGGCGCGCTGGGCCGCCTCCAGCAGATCCTGCACCCGGGACCGCAGCCGGTCGGTGACCTTCTCGGCCTGCTCGGCCGGGTCGGCCTCCATCGGCTCGCCCACCCGGATCGTTATCGGGAAGTGGTTACGGCCCAGATCGCGCTTGTGGCCCTTGGTCCACAGCCGCTGGGTGCCCCACAGCGCCACCGGCAGCAGCGGCACCCCGGCCTCCTGGGCCAGCCGCGCCGCACCCGACTTGAAGTTCTTCAGGGTGAAGGACTCGGAGATCGTCGCCTCGGGGAAGACCCCGATGATTTCACCCGAACGCAGTGCGGACAGCGCATGCTTGTAGGCATGCATCCCCTGGCCGCGGTCCACGGGGATGTGCTTCATCGCGCGCATCAGCGGCCCCGACACCTTGTGCCGGAAGACCGATTCCTTCGCCATGAAGCGCACCAGCCGCTTGGCCGGCCGCGCCGTCAGCCCGGCGAAGACGAAGTCCAGATACCCGATGTGATTGCTCACCAGAACCGCCCCGCCACGACGCGGAATGTTGTCCGTCCCGGCGATGTCGAATTTCAGATCGAGCGCCTTGAAGAGGGTGCGGGCGGCGCCGATCACCGGCGGATAGACGAGCTCTGCCATTGTCCGGAGGACCCCTTTTCCGTGCCTGGGGAGGGTTCTCCCGGCGGATACCTACGCAGCCGTAACTGCGGCTTTCGGGAGATCGTGCCCGATGACGGCCGTGGCGGCCAGCGCGCCGGACGCCAGGACCGGGAGATTCTTGTCACGTGCGGCGCACGGACCGACACGGTTCAGCCGGCCGTTCTCCGGAACAGAAGGTACATCTCGCACCCCAGGCAGTACCCGAACACGGCGTTGAGGAAGGCCGCCGCGAGCGCGCAGCCGGTGGCCGCGAGCCCCAGCCACTGCGGCCCCACGAAGTAGCCGGCCAGCCCCACCACCGCGAAGAACAGCCCGACGCCCTGCGCGAAGCGCGGCGGCGCGGCGTCCTCGAACGCGGTCGGCGCCGACAGCCGCGGGCGCACCGCCACCTTGAACAGCCATGCGTAGGGCGACCGCTGGACGCCCGCCACCGCCCCGATGGCGAACACCAGCGCCTGGAAGGCCAGCAGCCGGCCGCTCCCGCTGATCAGCACGGCCGCCAGTACGACGGTCGTCAGCGTCGCCCCGAACCTCGGACCCCGTACGTCGATACTGTCGATAGGCATGCCCTCACCCTCTCGCAGACCGGGCCGCCCGCGGTGCCGGGAATCTTTGCGGTCTCATGAACGCTGGACCCGTCGATGACTGGATTCATGGTGTGCATGGCGGTGCTTGCGGCGGCGAGTGTCTTCGGCGTGTGGCACCAACGCCGCAATGGGAGGCTGACGGTGCGGGAGCGGGACGACACGGCGCGGCTGGGCGCGGCCGAGATCGGCGTGGAGCTGGGGGAGCGGGTCACCCTGCTGCAGTTCTCCAGCGCCTTCTGCCAGCCGTGCCGCGCCACCCGGCGCACCCTCACCGAGATCGCCGGGATGGTCGAGGGGGTGACCCATGTCGAGATCGACGCGGAGGCCCATCTGGACCTCGTACGGAATCTGAACATCCTGCGGACCCCCACGGTGCTGGTGCTCGACGCGGAGGGCGCGATCGTCCGCCGCGCCTCCGGGCAGCCCCGCAAGGCCGATGTCATCGCGGCGCTGGGCGCGGCCGTCCGTGATTGATCTCCCAGATGCCGGACGTGCCTTGACGCTGTGGGTCACGAATCGTCACTCTGACGTGATGCGGCCAGGACTCCTTCTCTACGGACGCGCCCACGTCGATCTTCTGCGGACTGCCAGTGCCCGCTGTCCGGGCGTGTGAGCAGCGACGACATCACTGCTGCCGGCAGCCGCACGGCCGTCGGCGGCTCCGCCCGGGCCCGTACTCCTCAGCAGAAGGACAACTCCATGACGGTCTCGCCCGACCTCGGCGCGCCTCGTACCGCCTCCCCTGAACTCCTGCGTTCCGTCTTCCGGCAGCATGCCGCCGGCGTCGCCGTGATCACCGCACACGGCTCCCGCCCCGTCGGCTTCACCGCCACCTCCCTGACCTCCGTCGCCGCCGAACCGCCGCTGCTCTCGTTCGGCATCGGCACCGGCTCCTCCAGCTGGCCGGCCGTCTCCGAGGCCGAGCACATAGGCGTCCACATACTCGGCGAGCACCAGCAGGAGCTGGCCGCCACCTTCGCCCGCAGCGGCGCCGACCGCTTCGGCCCCGCCACTTCCTGGCGCACGGGCCCCGAGGGCGTCCCCCTTCTGGAGGGCGTGCTCGCCTGGCTGGTGTGCAAGGTCGTCGCGCGGGTTCCGGCCGGCGACCACCGCATCGTGCTCGCCCAGCCGCTCGTCGGCGACCCCGCGGGGCCCGGCCGTCCGCTGCTGTATCACCAGGGCCGCTTCAACGCGCTGCGGGACTGACCGGTTCCCGCGGCACTTCGTCATTCCCCCGTCAGGGCCGTTGGCAAGGTCACATTTCGACGGCCTTGATTCGGGGCACAAGACTGGATGTACTGGCGAGTAATATGGCGGTCGGCGTGGGGAACCGCATCCGACCGGGAGCCGCCCCAACAGGCGCCTATGCTGCCAGCACAAGGCAGTTCTGAAGAGACGAAGCAGGTAGGAGAGCCGGCGTGAGCTTGAGGATCGTTGTCTGTGTGAAGTACGTGCCCGACGCCACCGGCGACCGGCACTTCGCCGAGGACCTGACCGTCGACCGTGACGACGTGGACGGTCTGCTCTCGGAGCTCGACGAATACGCCGTCGAGCAGGCCCTGCAGATCAAGGAAGCCGCCGACGACGCGGAGATCACGGTCCTGACCGTCGGTCCCGAGGACGCCAACGACGCGCTGCGCAAGGCCCTCTCCATGGGCGCCGACAAGGCCGTCCACGTCGAGGACGACGACCTGCACGGCACCGACGCGCTCGGCACCTCGCTCGTGCTCGCCAAGGCCATCGAGAAGACCGGCTACGACCTCGTCGTCTGCGGTATGGCCTCCACCGACGGCACGATGGGTGTGCTGCCCGCGCTGCTCGCCGAGCGGCTGAACGTCCCTCAGGTCACCCAGCTCTCCGAGGTCTCCGTGGCCGACGGCAAGGTCACCGGCCGCCGGGACGGCGACACCGCCAGCGAGCAGCTGGAGGCCGCGCTGCCCGCCGTTGTGTCCGTCACCGACCAGTCGGGTGAGGCGCGCTACCCCTCTTTCAAGGGCATCATGGCCGCCAAGAAGAAGCCGGTGGAGTCCCTGGACCTGGACGACCTGGACATCGACGCGGACGAGGTCGGCCTCGCGGGTTCCTGGACCAAGGTCGACGACGCCGCCGAGCGTCCGGCCCGTACGGCGGGCACGATCGTCAAGGACGAGGGCGAGGGCGGCAAGCAGCTCGCCGAGTTCCTCGCGGGCCAGAAGTTCATTTAAGGCCCGCCACCCTCTCAACCGCCCTCATTCTTCCCGCAGGAGAGCATTCCCATGGCTGAAGTCCTTGTCTACGTCGACCACGTGGACGGTGCCGTCCGCAAGCCCACCCTTGAGCTGCTCACCCTCGCCCGCCGTATCGGCGAGCCGGTGGCCGTGCACCTCGGCCCGAACGCCGAGGAGGCCGCGAAGGTCCTCGCCGAGCACGGCGCCGTGAAGGTCCTGGCCGCCGACGCCCCCGAGTTCACCGAGTACCTCGTCGCCCCCAAGGTCGACGCGCTGCAGGCCGCCTACGACGCGGTCTCCCCGGCCGCCGTGCTGCTGCCGTCCTCCGCCGAGGGCAAGGAGATCGGCGCCCGCCTCGCGGTCCGTATCGGCTCCGGCATCATCACCGACGCCATCGACCTGGAGGCCGGCGACGAGGGCCCGGTGGCCACGCAGTCCGTCTTCGCGGCCTCGTTCACCACCAAGTCCCGCGTCACCAAGGGCGCCCCGGTCATCACCGTCAAGCCCAACTCCGCCGCCCCGGAGGCCGCGCCGGCCGCCGGCACCGTCGAGCAGCTCGCGGTGACCGTCGCCGACTCCTCCAAGGGCACCAAGATCGTCTCGCGCACGCCGCGTGAGTCGACCGGCCGCCCGGAGCTGACCGAGGCCGCGATCGTGGTCTCCGGTGGCCGCGGCGTCAACGGCGCCGAGAACTTCCCGGTCATCGAGGCGCTCGCCGACTCGCTCGGCGCGGCCGTCGGCGCCTCGCGCGCCGCCGTGGACGCCGGCTGGTACCCGCACACCAACCAGGTCGGCCAGACCGGTAAGTCGGTCTCGCCGCAGCTGTACATCGCGGCGGGCATCTCCGGTGCGATCCAGCACCGCGCCGGTATGCAGACCTCGAAGACCATCGTCGCCATCAACAAGGACGCCGAGGCGCCGATCTTCGACCTGGTCGACTACGGCGTGGTCGGCGACCTCTTCGACGTCGTCCCGGCCCTCACCGACGAGGTCAAGTCCCGCAAGGGCTGAGCCCGTTCGGCTCGCCGGAGCCCACGGCCATCGCACGAGGCCCCGTACGCGCGGTGCGTACGGGGCCTCGTGCTGCCGTGGCCCGGGCGGGCGGCGACTCAGGTGTTCGGCAGCCTGCCCTTGCCCGGCTCACCGGCCGGTACCGGCTCCAGCACCGCGACATCCACCGGCGAGGCCAGCGCCTCGGCGATCTCCGCGCCCAGCGCCTCCAGGGCCGGTCCGGCCGAGTGCGCGTCGAGGGACGCATGGTCGACCCAGTTCTCCACCACGGTGACCCGGTCCTCGCCGGCGTGCACGGCATAGAGCAGGCATCCGGGCTCGGCGTGCACGGCGGGTGTGTGCCGGCGGAACGCGGCGAGGACGTCCTCGCGGCGGCCGGGCTTGGTCTTGATGGTGGCGACGACGACGGGCACGGGGCCTCCTGGGGTTGTGGGTGGATGTGATCTTGGAGAGAAAAGAGTGACCTTAGTCGCCCGTCACGCCGTCGATCCGCTCACGCAGCAGATCCGCATGGCCGTTGTGGCGCGCGTACTCCTCGATCATGTGGACGTAGACCCAGCGCAGGTTCAGCGTCCGGCCGCGCGAGGCCGCGAAGGTCTCGTCCAGCCCGCGGTCCGCCACCGCCTTGTCGCAGGCCTCGATCTCGGCGCGGAACGCTGCCACATTCGCCTCGGCGGCGGCCGGGTCGACGTCGTCGAAGTCGGCGTCGATGTTGTCCTCGGTGAAGTAGTGATCGCCGATGTCCTCGCCGAGGAAGCGCTTCCGGAACCAGGTGCGCTCGACGTCCGTCAGGTGGCGGACCAGGCCGAGCAGCGTGAGGGTGGACGGCGGGTTGCTCGCCGCGGCGAGCTGGTCGGGCGTGAGTCCGGCGCACTTGGCGAGCAGGGTGTCGCGATGGAAGTCGAGCCAGCCCTGCAGCATCTCCCGTTCGCCGGCCGCGGTCGGGAGTTCTCTGCGCTCGATGGGGGGTGCGATCCAAGTCATGAGGGTGAGTGTGGCGTTACCGGCCACGGCCCGCCACGGGGTTTCCGGAGGGCGACCGCGGGCCCGTGACCTGCGTCGCCTCGGGTGAGGGGTGTTGACCTCACCCATCGACCCGGTTAACTTCGCTATGCGGATTGTTGATTCCGTTACGCGGAAAACGCTCGATCGTCGGGCGTAAGCACCGGGAGGGTATCGAATGGGGCAGCAGGAGACCGTGGCGACGAGCCTCGCCGACACCGTACGCGAGGGAATCGGAGCCGCCCTCGCCGAGGTGGACGCGGATCTGGCGCGGCGCTACCCCGGCGACCCCGGCACCCGCCAGCCCGTCCACACGGTCTACGTCCCCGGCGACGTCTTCGCCGCCGACACCGTGCGCTCCTGGGGCGACCAGGCGCTCGCCGCCCTCGACGAGCACGCCCCCGACGCCGGCGCGCTCGCCGGCGTCCTCGGCATCTCCGACGAGCTCGCAGGGCCGGTCCACGACCGCGTCCGCGCCAAGCTGGAGCGCGAGCCGATCGAGGACCTGCGGATCGACTTCGAGGACGGCTACGGCCCCCGCCCGGACGCCGAGGAGGACGAGGCCGCGGCCCGCGCCGCCGCCCTGGTGGCCGCCGCCTACCGTGGGGGCACCTCCCGGCCGGAGGCTGGGGGAGGCACCGCGGCTCCCTACATGGGCATCCGGATGAAGTGCATGGAGGCCGCCGTCCGCGACCGCGGCATCCGCACCCTCGACATCTTCCTCACCGGCCTCATGGAGGCCGGCGGCCTGCCCGACGGCCTGGTACTGACGCTCCCCAAGGTCACCTACGCCGAGCAGGTCACCGCCATGGTCCGGCTGCTGGAGGCCTTCGAGAAGGCACGCGGCCTGGAGAGCGGCCGGATCGGCTTCGAGATCCAGATCGAGACCACCCAGTCCATCCTGGGCGCCGACGGCCGCGCCACCGTCGCCCGCATGATCGAGGCCGCCGAGGGCCGCGCCACCTCCCTGCACTACGGCACCTTCGACTACAGCGCCTCCTGCGGCGTCAGCGCCGCCCACCAGTCGCTGGACCACCCGGTGGCCGACCACGCCAAGGCCGTGATGCAGGTCGCCGCCGCGGGCACCGGCGTACGCCTCTCCGACGGCTCCACCAACGTCCTGCCGGTCGGCCCGACGACCCAGGTGCACGACGCCTGGCGGCTCCACCACGGCCTCGTCCGCCGCTCGTTGGCCCGCGCCTACTACCAGGGCTGGGACATGCACCCGGCCCATCTGCCCACCCGTTACGCGGCGGTGTACGCCTTCTACCGGGAGGGCCTGGAGCAGGCCGCGGCCCGTCTCGCCGCGTATGTGGCCAAGGCGGGCGGCGACGTCATGGACGAGCCCGCCACCGCCAAGGCGCTCAGCGGCTATCTGCTGCGCGGCCTGGACTGCGGCGCCGTGGACACCTCCGAGGTCGCCCGCCTCACCGGCCTGACCCGCGCCGACCTCGATGCGCTGGCGGGGCGGGCGGGGAAGACGGGCTGAGGGGGAGGTGGCGAGGGCGGCTGCGGGGGAGGTGGCGAGGGCGGCTGCGGGGGGAGGGAGCGAGGGCGGCTGAGGGGGCGGGCGGCTCTTCCGGTCGGCTTTCGCTTCTTGCCGCATCTTGCCGCTACCTCTGGCTTTCTTCCTGCCTTCCTTCTGCTTTCCTGCCTTCGTCCTGGTTTCCTCCGCCCTGTGTGCGACGCGGCTTTGGGGCCGTTGCCGTGGGATGCCGTCCCCCCCACCCCCGAACCCAC
>NZ_QUAC01000452.1 GCF_003389455.1 Streptomyces inhibens
AGCCGCGGGGCCGGTACGCACAACCCCACCCCGCAACGAAGGCCCCGGCCGCTCTCTCCCGAGCGGCCGGGGCCTTCGTCGTGGTTGCGGTGCTCAGCCCTGCCAGCTGCGGTGCACCGCGCCGTCCTTGACCTCGAAGTTGAGCCGGCCGGCCAGGTATTCCATGGTGATCATCGCGCCCGGCGGCAGCGAGCGGACGGTGGTCCAGCCGCGCTCCCTGGCCCGCTCCTCGGCGTCCTGCCGGTCGAGGCCGACATACGCCTCGATGTCGTCCTGAGGGTTGTTCGGAAGGTTCGGTACGTCAGCCATGACAGCCACCGTAGGCGCCCGCGGCGGCCCGCGGAAGGCCCGTCCGGCGCACACGCCGGTGACTTACCGGTCCGTCATTGGTCACACTTGTGTCACAGCGGACGTTCCTGCGTTTGCCGGAACCTCCGTCACCCGTACGCGCCGAGTGACGCCGCAACCGGGTGGAAAAATAAAGTCGCCGGAATTCCGCCTTGATCAAATAGGGAACGGGCACAGCCGCTCCGGACGGCTCGGCGCACGGCGGCGAAATTAATCCCCCGTCAGCATTGGATTCCCCTTACCCGAAGGCGTTTATCAGCCGTCGGAAAATTGTCCAACGAGACACACTCCATACACATTTCCCGCACATCGCCCCCGGCCGCCGGGACCCCGTCCACTCCCCCGCCGCCCGTCCGCCGGACCACCGCATCCACCGGCCGCCGGTTCCACCGGAACGGACCGGAGCGCCCTCTCGCACTGCGCCATGCGCCCGAGCATCATGTCCCGGGCGCCAGTACACCTTCGACGAACGAGGTGCAGCGGATGGTTACGGACACCGACCGGGCAAGCCTCCGGCCCCCGAGGCCGCGGCGCCGCGGATCGGTGCTGGTCGACTGGCTGACGACCACCGACCACAAGAAGATCGGGCATCTCTACCTGATCACCTCGTTCGGATTCTTCCTGGTGGGCGGCCTGCTGGCGCTGGTGATGCGCGCCGAGCTGGCCCGGCCCGGGCTTCAGCTCATCACCGCGGAGCAGTACAACCAGGCGTTCACCATGCACGGCACGATCATGCTGCTGCTGTTCGCCACCCCCGCCTTCGCCGGCTTCGCGAACGAGATCATGCCGCTGCAGATCGGCTCGCCCGATGTGGCCTTCCCGCGGCTGAACATGCTCTCGTACTGGTTCTACCTCTTCGGCGGCCTGATCGTGCTGGGCAGCTTTCTCACGCCGTTCGGCGGCCCGGCCTTCGGGTGGACGGCGTACGCCCCGCTCAACTCGATGGTCCGCTCCCCCGGCATCGGCGCCGATATGTGGATCATGGGCCTGGCGCTGGCCGGTTTCGGCACCATCCTCGGTGCCGTCAACTTCATCGCCACGATCATCGTGCTGCGGGCGCCCGGCATGACGATGTTCCGGATGCCGGTGTTCACCTGGAACATTCTCTTCACCTCGATCCTGGTGCTGATGGCCTTCCCCGTACTGGCGGCCACGCTGCTGGTGCTGGAGGCGGACCGGCACTACGGGTCGGTGGTGTTCGAGGCACAGTGGGGCGGTGCGCTGCTGTGGCAGCACCTGTTCTGGTTCTTCGGCCATCCCGAGGTCTACATCATCGCGCTGCCGTTCTTCGGCATCATCACGGAGATCATCCCGGTCTTCTCCCGTAAACCGATCTTCGGTTACGTCATGCTGATCGGCGCGACGATGGCCATCACGGCCCTGTCGGTGATGGTCTGGGCGCACCATATGTTCGTGACCGGGGCGGTGCTGCTGCCGTTCTTCTCCATCATGTCGTTTCTGATCGCGGCGCCGACCGGGGTGAAGTTCTTCAACTGGATCGGCACCATGTGGCAGGGCTCGGTGTCCTTCGAGACCCCGATGCTGTGGTCGGTCGGCTTCCTGGTGAGCTTTCTGTTCGGCGGGCTGACCGGCGTCATCCTGGCCTCACCACCGATGGACTTCCACGTCACCGACTCGTACTTCGTCGTCGGCCACTTCCATTACGTCGTCTTCGGGACGGTCGCCTTCGCCACCTTCGCGGGCTTCTACTTCTGGTGGCCGAAATTCACCGGCAAAATGCTCGACGAGCGCCTGGGAAAGATCCATTTCTGGACGCTGTTCACCGGCTTCCACCTCACCTTCCTCGTCCAGCACTGGCTGGGGGTGGAGGGCATGCCGCGCCGCTACGCCGACTATCTGGCCGCCGACGGCTTCACGGCCCTCAACACCCTCGCCACCATCGGCTCGTTCCTGCTCGGCCTGTCGACCCTGCCGTTCCTCTACAACGTCTGGAAGACCACGCGCTACGGCGCCAAGATCGCGCTGGACGACCCCTGGGGCTTCGGCCGCTCCCTGGAGTGGGCGACCTCCTCGCCGCCGCCCCGGCACAACTTCACGACCCTTCCGAGGATCCGCTCCGAGTCCCCGGCGTTCGATCTGCACCACCCGGAGGTGGCCAAGCAGCCGGTGGCTCCAGCGCCCGGGCAAGCCGGTCCCTGATCTCGCGTACCCGGTCGAGGAGTTCCGGCGGCTCGCGGACCTCGAAGTCGAAGCCCGTCAGCACGATATGGAGCACCATCAGCTCCAGACTGTGCGCCCCGGTGCGCAGCAGACAGTGGTGCTCGTCGACCGCTTCGAGCACCCCCGCGGACGGACTGATCCGGGCCGCGGCCTGCTCGACCGAGGCATGCAGCAACACCGTCGCCTGCTCCGCGTACACCCGGGTGGAGATGCCACGGGAGACATAGGCGGCGAGGTCCTCGGCGGGCGGGGTACGGGGCGTGAAGCGGGGGCCGTGCGGCGGGGTGGGGGTGATGCGGTCGGCGCGGTAGGTGCGCCAGTCCGCGCGGTCCACGTCCCAGGCGACGAGGTACCAGCGGCGCTGGGCGCAGACCAGGCGGTGGGGTTCGACGGTGCGACGGGAGACCGTGCCGTTGTGGGCGGTGTAGTCGAACCGCACCCGTTGGCAGTCCCGGCAGGCGTGCGCGAGCTCGGTGAGGACATGGGGGTCCACCCGGGGGCCGCCGCTGCCGAACATCGGCACGGTGAAGGCGTTCAGCGCGCCGACCCTGCGCTGCAGCCGGTGCGGCAGCACCTGTTCCAGCTTCGCCAGTGCCCGTACGGAGGTCTCCTCGATGCCCTCGACGCCGCCGGCCGCCGCGGTGCGCAGCCCGACCGCGACCGCCACCGCCTCCTCGTCGTCCAGCAGCAGGGGCGGGAGTTCGGCGCCGGCGCCGAGCCGGTAGCCGCCGGCCGTCCCGGGCGCGGAGTGGACGGGGTAGCCCAGCTCGCGCAGCCGGTCGATGTCCCGGCGGACCGTGCGCGGGGTGACATCGAGCCGGTCGGCGAGCTCCGCGCCGGACCACTCCCGATGGGCCTGGAGCAGCGAGAGCAGGCGCAGCAGACGTGCGGAGGTCTCCAACATGCGCCGAGTCTCGCAGCCTTCGCGGACAGCTACGGTCCTCGATACGGCCCGGGATCAGAACTGACGATACGTCAGCTCTCGTCCGGTCCGGCGACCCGTATGGCCAGGTCGTTGTCGAGCGTGTAGTACGGACCGATCCTGACCTGCCCCGCCTCGGCCGGCACCGGCAGCGCCGGATAACTGAAGACCTGCTTCTTGTCCGCGACATCGTCCAGGAGACGGGCGATACGGACCGGCCGGGCACCCTCGGCGGGGCGCAGCCACAGGTCCCACGGCTCGCTGCCCCGCTCCCAGCGGCCGGCCAGCTCCTCGTAGGGCAGGGTGAAGGTGAAGTCCGCGCCGTCGACGGTCAGCGGGACGGTGACCGCGGCCGGGGAGTCGGGGGCGCGGCGCGCGCGGGCCTCGGCCCGGGCGCCGGCCGCCGGGGCGGCACCGTAGAGCCGGCCGGAGACCGTCAGCCCGTCCGGCGCCACCAGGATGTCGCCGGCCTCGGCATGCGGGCCGCGCAGCCAGCTGCGCAGCGCGAGATTGCCGAACTTGGTCGCGTACGGGATACGCACACCGAGCCGGCCGATGCCCGACAGCGGCCGGCGGTCCACCAGCGACCGCAGATCGTTGACGCCCGGCTGCAGGCGCCGCGGGTCCTGCCCGTCACCCAAGTCCGCGTACGCGTTCCAGCGGCCCTCGGCGAGCGCGACGGTGCTGGGCAGTACGGCACGCAGCCGGCCGGCGCCGTTCGGCCCGAGCGGCAGCCGCACCTCGTCGTCCGCGCCGTCGCCGCCGCGCAGCCGCAGCACCAGCGCCGCGCTCCAGGTGGTGTGGGTGTCCTCGGGGGCGCTCAGATCGAAGGTGAGGCCGCCCGCGGAGTCCGCGATGCAGTCGGCCCGCAGCTCCGCGGGCGCCGCCTTGCCGCCCCGCCTGCGCGGCCGCTCGGCGCCGTCGGGTCCCGCGCTCACCGGAACCGTGGGTTCCTGATCGATGGCAGAGGACTCCTTCATCTGGTCTTCGGTCATGGTCCGCCGGCTCGACGCGGTCACGCCGTCCGCACCCCTCTCAGCGCGGCGCGGGCCGCGTCCTTGGTGGCGTATGCGCCGCTGAGCAGTGCTCCCCGGGCGCGATGCAGGCTGCCGCGCAGCTGATGGCCCCGCCGGCGCGTGAGCAGCTCGCCGAAGAGCGCTTCATGGCGCCCGGCGACCGTGGCGGGGTCGAAGCGGGCGGACGAGGCCAGCGCGGCGCCGCCCATCCGCTTGCGGGCGGCATCGTCGTTGATCAGTGCGAGCAGCGAGCCGGCCAGCGCCTCCGGGTCGCCGACCGGCACCAGCTTGCCGTCGACCCCGTCGGCGATGATCTCGCCGGGGCCGTGCGGGCAGTCCGTGGCGACGACCGGCAGACCGCAGCGCATGGCCTCGACGATCGTCATCCCGAAGGACTCCAGACTGGAGGAGACGGCGGCTATCGAGCCCTTGGCCCACTCCGGCTCCAGGGGGTTGGCCGGGCCCATCAGGAAGACATGGTTGTACAGGCCGAGTTCGTCGATCAGGGCACGCAGGGCGGCCTTCTCGGCGCCGCCGCCGTAGATCCGCAGCCGCCAGTCGGGGCGCTCGGCGGCGACCCGGGCGAAGGCGCGGATCAGCACGTCATAGCGCTTGACGCGGGCGAGCCGGCCGGCCGCCACGACCCACTTGCCGCTGCCGTCGGCGGGCGGAAGGACGGGCGCCGGCACGCTGTTGGGCACCGCCTCGATGCGCACGCCGGGCAGCCGCAGCGTCCGGCGGTAGGCGCGGGCGTCGGCCTCGGTGACGGTGGTGACGGCGTCGAGCCGCGGATAGGCGCCGCGCAGCGCCAGCTTGAGCGCCCGGGGGTGGGTGTCCAGGGTGAGGTGCTCCTGGCCTATACGGACCGGGCCGCGGCGCGTCTGCCTGGCGAGGTGCACATTGAGTCCGGGGCGGGTGCCGACCACCACGTCCGCCTCGATCCGGCGCAGATGCTGGGCGATCCGGCGGTCGGTGAGCTCGCTGTACTGGTCGAAGCGCCCCTCGGCGGCGGGGAAGACCTTGGCGGGCCGGGCGTGCGCCGGGTCCGCGCCTTCGTAGGTGGGGCTGGATTCCCTGATGTCGACGAGATGCCGCAGCGCGACGCGGGGCCCGGGGTCGAAGAGCGGGGCGTCGCGGTGGCGCAGGACGGACACGATCTCGACGTCATGCTGCTCGGCGAGCGTACGGGCCAGGTTGCACGTGGTCCGGATCGTCCCCCCGATGCCATAGGCATTGTGAATCAGGAATGAGATGTGCATCCGCCCCCGCGTCCCCTGGTCTTCCGGTCGTTCCTGGTCTCCCCGCGGACCACATCGCGCCCCCTCCCCGACGGCGCGATGCAGCCCACTGCTGAACGGAAGGACCGCGAAAGGGGGTTCCGGGTTGGGGGCTTTCGCCAAGTTGTTCCGAAACAGTTAGGCCATCGGTAGCCGCACGAGGGAACCTCCCGGCCACGAATCCCCTCCGCCCCAGTGACGCGTCCTAGGGCAGCCTCAGCTCGGTGCCGATCTTCAGCCGGTCCGGGTTCCGCCCGACGGCCTCCCGGTTGGCCCTGTAGAGCGCCCGCCAGCCGCCCTTCACACGGTGCTTGCGCGCGATCGAGCCGAGCGTGTCACCGCGCCGTACGACATGGGTGCGTTCGCCGTGGGTCAGCCCGTAGCGCCTGGCGCACACGGGCCAGGCACCCCAGCCCTGGGCGGCCTGCACCTTCTTCGCGACCTCGATCTGCTCGTCGCGGCTGGCGAGGTCGGCCCGCCGCGCGAAGGCGAGGCCGCCGAACTCCTCCCAGGTGGGCTGCCAGAACTGCAGCCCGCCGTAGAAGGTGTTGCCGGTGTTGACGTGCCAGTCGCCGCTGCTCTCGCACTCCGCGAGGCAGCCCCATGGCCACTGGTCGACCGCGCAGGCGTGCGCGCCCTTGCCACCGCCACCGTCGCCGCCTTTGGCGCCCCCGTCCGCCCCGTTCGGCTCGCCGGCGGCGGCGCCACCGGGCAGGCACAGGACCAGGGCAGTGGCCGCCGCGGTGAGCAGCCCGACGGATCCCACGAGGCGCCGTGGCGCCGAAGAGTTGTCCGACATAGCCGGTGACGGTAGGCAGCCGCCTGCCGTTGGCCAGTGCGCCGCGCCCTCCAGGCCCCGGGGCCACCCGGTCCGGTGTACGGAACACCGCCGACTGCGCCAAGTTCTGCGCAAGAGTTGGCAGTAAGTGACCGCTTCCGGAACACCTTTCCGCGGATTTCCGCTGTGCGGCGATTGGTTCGATTCCGTTCCCGTCCTCGCGTGACTCCTGCCGCAGGTCACCCGTTGTCCTTGTACGAGCCGGGAGACCGCCCGGCAGACGCACAGAGATCGAGGAGCCACCCGTGCCGCGCATGCTCGACGTCAGCGACGACGTTCGCGCCGAGATCGGCGACGAAGAAGCCGACCGCCTGCTGGCCGGTGGCGACGCCCCCGGCAGCTATGACTGCACCTCCTGTCGGACCCCCGGCGACAGCGAGCAGGAGCGCACCAGCACCGTCCTGTTCGTGGGCGAGGAGACCGCGGTGCTCGCGTTCGCCCATGCCACATGCATCCCCTCGCAGGTCGTCCCGGTGTCGGAGGAGCAGCTCCAGGGAGCCGTGCGCTCCATCACCGGGGAGGACGCCGCCCCCCGTACGCCCGGAGCGGTGCCCGCGCCGGCCGCTCCGGTCCCCACCACCGGACGCCAGGCGACCCTCGGGATCACCTGCGGTCTGGTGCTGATCGAGGGCGATCTGCGCCCGGCCCTGGTGGTCGAGCCGGACGGCCCGATCGCCCGCCCCGGCTCCGTCAGCCTGAACGACGACTTCCTTCCGCTGCTCCTGGAGCAGGGCTTCCATCCGGTGACGGACATGAACCAGCTGCCCGCCCCGAACCCGGGCTGGTCCGCCCTGCTGGCCATGGGCAAGCTGCACGCCGTACTCCAGCCGGGCAACCCCGGCAGCCAGGCCGCCTGGTGGCAGGCCCATCAGCCGCTGGCCGTGTCCGACGGCTGGCGCGCCGCGGCCAACAAGGCGCAGGCGGTGCTGATGTACGCCGCGCCCGCCGGCACCATCGGCCACCAGCCGCGTGAGGACCTCATGCGGCAGGCGCTGGAGGACGCCGCCGCGAAGGGCGCCCTGGTCGCGGCGGTCATGCCGCTGGCCGGCACCTGACAGCCCACCGGCACCCGATCGCGGGGGCAGGACCGCCGATTCGGCCGGTCATGCGCCCGCGATCAGCCATTTCCGTACGAAAGCCGCATCCCGCAGCCACCGGGGTCGTTGGCACATACGTGCACGCATACGACCCGTCCTCCCGCGCCCAGTACACCCACCCGATCCCCGGCATGCGCCCGTCGCACGAACAGGGGACGACGCAGACCGCCGACCGCGGCTCGACCACGCCGATCTATGACGCGTTGTACGCCGAGTACCGCCGCTCCTTCCGGGCCCTGCCCGGGGACCGTACGGACGAGCCGGAGACCTCGGAAGTGCTGCGCGGCAGCGGGAACTGGGGCCGTACGGCGGCGTCCACGGGCCACTGGGAGGTCGTGGGCCGGCAGCCGTACCACCCACGGGCCCATGCCCCGGCGGCGCTGCCACCGGGGCAGCGGGACGCCCGGCCGCACGGACGCTGATCCGCACGGCCGGCCCGGCCGGGAGATCGGCCGCTACTTCTTCTTGCTGCGCTTCTCGCGCACCCGCACCGAGATGTGGATCGGCGTGCCGTCGAAGCCGAACTCCTCGCGCAGTCGCCGCTCGACGAAGCGGCGGTAACCCGCCTCCAGGAAGCCGGAGGCGAACAGCACGAAGCGCGGCGGCTTGGTGCCGGCCTGGGTGCCGAAGAGGATGCGGGGCTGCTTGCCGCCGCGGATCGGGTGCGGGTGAGAGGCGACGATCTCACCGAGGAAGGCGTTCAGCCGCCCGGTGGGGATCCGGGTCTCCCATCCGGCCAGCGCGGTCTCGATCGCCGGGACCAGCTTCTCCATGTGGCGGCCGGTGCGCGCGGAGACGTTCACCCGCATCGCCCACGGGATCTGCACGAGGTCCCGCTCGATCTCCCGCTCCAGGTAGAAACGGCGCTCCTCGTCGAGGTTGTCCCACTTGTTGTAGGCGATGACCAGGGCGCGTCCGGCCTCCACGGCCATCGTGATGATCCGCTGGTCCTGGACGCTGATGGACTCACCGGCGTCGATCAGGACGACCGCGACCTCGGCCTTCTCCACGGCCGCCGCGGTACGCAGCGAGGCGTAGTAGTCGGCGCCTTCCTGGAGGTGCACCCGGCGGCGGATACCGGCGGTGTCCACGAACTTCCAGGTCTTGCCGCCGAGTTCGATCAGCTCGTCGACCGGGTCACGGGTGGTGCCGGCCACCTCGTTGACGACCACCCGCTCCTCGCCTGCGACCTTGTTCAGCAGCGACGACTTGCCGACGTTCGGGCGGCCGATCAGCGCGATCCGGCGGGGGCCGCCGAGGGCCGCACCGAAGGTCTGCGCGGGCGCCTCGGGCAGCGCCTCCAGCGCGGCGTCGAGCATGTCGCCGGTGCCCCGGCCGTGCAGCGCGGAGACCGGGTACGGCTCGCCGAGGCCCAGCGACCACAGCATGGCGGCGTCGGCCTCGCCTGACTGGCCGTCGACCTTGTTGGCGACCAGCACCACGGGCTTGCCGGCGCGGCGCAGCAGCTTGACGACGGCCTCGTCGGTGTCGGTCGCGCCGACCTTGGAGTCGACGACGAAGACGACCGCGTCCGCGGCCTCGATGGCGAACTCGGCCTGCAACGCCACGGACGCGTCGATGCCGAGAACGTCCTGCTCCCAGCCGCCGGTGTCGACGACCTTGAAGCGGCGGCCGTTCCAGTCGGCCTCGTAGGTGACGCGGTCGCGGGTGACGCCCGGCTTGTCCTCGACGACCGCCTCACGGCGGCCGATGATGCGGTTCACCAGTGTCGACTTGCCGACATTGGGGCGGCCGATGACGGCGAGGACGGGCAGCGGGCCATGGCCGGCCGCGGCGATGTCGCCCCCGACCTCCTCAAGGTCGAAGCCCTCCTGCGCGGCAAGCTCCATGAACTCCGCGTACTCGGCGTCGCCAAGCGCACCGTGCTCGTCGCCGGTGGGGATCTGGTCGTTCATGAAGTCCGTTCCTCGTCCATGCTGTCAAATATGCGGCTGCCGCCGCGTGGTCGGTGGGCCGCTCGTACGCGTCCCACTACTCAAGTGTCGGTCAGCGCCCGGTCAGGCGCCTGGCCTCTGCCAGGTGGGCGGTCAGCCGCTCCTGGATCCGTACGGTCGCCTCGTCGAGCGCCTTACGGGTGCGCCGCCCGCTGCCGTCGCCCGCCTCGAAGGCCTCGCCGAAGACGACGTCGACGCGGGCGCGCAGCGGCGGTACGGCCGACGTCAGCCGGCTGTGGCGGTCCCTGCTGCCGAGCACCGCCACCGGCACCACCGGGGCGCCGGAGCGCACCGCGAAGTACGCCAGGCCCGCCCGTAGGGAGGCGAAGTCACCCTCGCCACGGGTGCCTTCCGGGAAGATCCCCAGCGCCCCGCCGCGCTCCAGCACCCCGAGCGCGTCGGTGATCGCCTTGCGGTCGGCGGTGCTGCGGTCCACCTTCACCTGCCCGATGCCCCGCAGGAACGGGTCCAGCGGGCCGACGAAGGCTTCCTTCTTGATCAGGAAGTGCACCGGCCGCGGCGCGGTGCCCATCACCATCGGGCCGTCGATGCCGTGCGAGTGGTTGACGGCGATGATCACCGGGCCGGTGGAGGGCACCCGCCAGGCGCCCAGCACCCGCGGCCGCCACAGCCCGTACATCAGGCCGATGCCGATCCGCCTGCCGACCGCGGCACCCTCCGCGCTCGGCACCGGGCTGTGCGTCGGGCGCCGAAGGGCGCGGATCCCCGCCGCCCTGCCACTGTCGGTCACCGAACGACCCGCCCCGCCTTCTCGGCGGCGGCGCCCTCGATGAGGGTGACCACGCACTCGATGACCTGCTCCAGCGTCAGCTCGGTGGTGTCCACCTCGACGGCGTCGTCCGCCTTGGCCAGCGGGGAGGTCTTACGGGAGGAGTCGGCGGCGTCCCGCTTGATCAGCGCCTCGCGGGTGGCGGCCAGGTCGGTGGCGTCCTTGCCCTTGAGCTCGCCGCTGCGGCGGGCCGCCCGGGCCTCGGGGGAGGCGGTCAGGAAGACCTTGAGGTCGGCGTCGGGCAGGACGGTGATGCCGATGTCCCGGCCCTCGACGACGATGCCGCGCGGCGCCTCGGCGGCGATGCTGCGCTGCAGGTCGGTGATCCGGGCCCGCACCTCGGGCACCGCGCTGACGGCGCTGACCGCGGCGGTGACCTCCTGGGTGCGGATCGGGCCCGCGGCGTCCAGGCCGTCGACCGCGATGGTCGGGGCGGCCGGGTCGGTGCCGGAGACGATCACGGGCTTGGCGGAGGCGTCGGCCACCGCGGTCGCGTCATGGACGTCGATGCCGTTGGTCAGCATCCACCACGTGATCGCACGGTACTGGGCACCGGTGTCGAGATAGCCGAGGCCCAGCTTGGCGGCCACGGCCTTGGACGTGCTGGACTTGCCCGTGCCAGCGGGGCCGTCGATGGCGACAATCACTGCAGCCGGGGCGGTCCGAGCGGCGGTTTCCACGGTGACGAACACCTTTCTTGTACACGGGGCGGGGGTCCAAGGGCCATGCGGGCCTCGGACAAGGTTACTGGCTCACCCGCACGGCGCCGTCCACGGTGTCATTGCCGGATGGACCAGCCCCGCTCACGCAGCTCCGCGGTCAGCACCGGCACCGCCTGCGGCTCGACCATGAGCTGGATGAAGCCCGCCTGCTGACCGGTGGCGTGCTCGATGCGGACGTCCTCGATGTTGACCCCGGCCCGGCCGGCGTCGGCGAAGATCCGGGCCAGCTCGCCGGGCTGGTCACCGATGTAGACGGCGACGTTCTCGTACGCGGCGGGGGCGGCGCCGTGCTTGCCGGGCACCCGCTCCCGGCCGGCGTTGCCACGGCGGAGTACGTCCGCGATGCCGCTGGCGCCGCCGCCGCGCTTGTCCTCGTCGGCGGACTCCAGGGCACGCAGCGACCGTACGGTCTCGTCCAGGTCGGCGGCGACCTCGGACAGCACATCGGCGACCGGGCCCGGATTGGCGGACAGGATGTCGATCCACATCCCGGGGTCGGAGGCCGCGATCCGCGTCACATCCCGGATGCCCTGGCCGCAGAGGCGCACGGCGGTCTCGTCGGCACCCTTGAGCCGGGCGGCGACGAGGCTGGAGAGCAGCTGCGGGGTGTGCGAGACCAGCGCGACGGCGCGGTCGTGGGCGTCCGCGTCCATCACCACCGGGACGGCCCGGCACAGCGCGACCAGCTCCAGGGCGAGGTTGAGCACCTCGGTGTCGCCGTCGCGGGTCGGGGTGAGCACCCAGGGCCGGCCCTCGAAGAGGTCGGCGGTGGCGGCCAGCGGGCCGGAGCGCTCCTTGCCGGCCATCGGGTGGGTGCCGAGGTAGCCGGTCAGATCGCGGCCCATGGCCTCCAGCTCGCGGCGCGGGCCGCCCTTGACGCTGGCGACGTCGATGTACGCACGGGCCAGACCGCGCTGCATGGCACCGGCCAGCGCCGCCGCGACATGGGCCGGCGGCACGGCCACGATGGCCAGATCGACCGGTCCCGGTGGCGCCTCCGCGGCGCCCGCGCCGAGCGCGGCGGCCGTCAGGGCCTGCGCCTGGTCGTGGTCCTCCAGGAACACCTGCACGCCCCGTGCGTTGAGCGCGAGCGCGGCCGAGGTGCCGATCAGGCCCGTTCCGATGACGAGTGCGGTCCTCACTGCGCGATGTCC
This sequence comes from Streptomyces inhibens, assembly GCF_003389455.1. Taxonomy (GTDB): domain Bacteria; phylum Actinomycetota; class Actinomycetes; order Streptomycetales; family Streptomycetaceae; genus Streptomyces; species Streptomyces inhibens. The sequence continues at coordinate 12,301 of NZ_QUAC01000452.1, forward strand.
TTTCGCAGCGCCCCGGCCGCGCCGAGGTAGACATGGGCGATCCCGGCCTTGGACAGCCCGGTCTCGACATGGGCGAGCACCCGCACCACGCGCTCCATGGCACCGGTGACGTCCAGCTCCTGGGCGCAGATCAGCGGGACGTCCGTGATGCCCAGGGCGCGGGCCGCGGCGGCCGGGAAGTCGCTGTGCAGATCGGGGGTGGCGGTGAACCACACGCTGATCAGGTCGTCCGCGACGAGGTCGTTGCGCTCCAGGACGGCGGTGAGCAGCTCGCCGACCTGCTCCTGCATATGCTCCGCGTCGTCCCGCTCCAGCTGGACGGCCCCGCGGACCGCTCGTACCGCCACGTCACTGCTCCCCTTGCGTCATGTGCCGCGTCACGCACCTGTGCGCGCACTGATCAGCGTAACCAGCCGCGCCGACATTCCGTACGCGGCGGCATTCCGTGCTGCCGGCCGGCCCGCGATCCGCCGCCGAAACCTGATGACATCCGCCCTCCCCGCCAGCGACAATCGCCGCCATGTCCGCAGCCGCCGCAGGTCACTCCCTGGTCGCCGAGCACACCGTCTACGCATGTGTGATGGGCTCGCGCGCCTTCGGACTGGCGACAGAGAGCAGCGACACCGACCGGCGTGGGGTGTATCTCGCACCCACCCGGCTCTTCTGGGGCTTCGAGAAGCCGCCGACCCATGTGGAGGGGCCGCGCGAGGAGGAGTTCTCCTGGGAGCTGGAACGGTTCTGCCAGCTGGCGCTGCGCGCCAACCCCACGACCCTGGAGTGCCTGCACTCCCCCTTGGTGGAGCGCATCGACGCCACCGGCCGGGAGCTGCTCGCGCTGCGCGACGCCTTCCTGTCCCGGCAGGTCCACCGCACCTTTGCCGGCTACGCCACCGGCCAGCTGAAGCAGCTGCGGGCCGATGTGCGGCAGCGCGGCACGCCCCGCTGGAAGCCGGCCATGCATCTGCTGCGGCTGCTGGCGTGCTCGCGCGATCTGCTCCGTACGGGCGTGCTCACACTGGACGTCGGCCAGGACCGGGAGGAGCTGCTCGCGGTCAGGCGCGGCGAGGTGACCTGGGACACGGTGGAGCGCCGGATGGCGCGGCTGTCCGAGGAGGCCGAGGTGGCGGTGTCCGGTTCGCCGCTGCCGGCCGAGCCGGACCGGGCCCGGGTGGCGGACTTCCTGTTCCGGGCCCGGCGCGCCTCAGCGCTCGGCTGAGGGGGCTTCGGGCCCTGCGAGCCGGGCCCGGACGATCAGGTCGTGCAGCGCATCGCGGGCGCCGGGGGCCTCCGGCAGGGCGGTCGCGGCCTGGGCGGCGTCCAGCCGTGCGTACAGCGCCTCGACGTCCGTGCGCAGCCGGGCCGTGTCCACGACCTCTCCGGCCGGGCCGTGTTCGGCCGCCTCCTTGGCCGCGATCAGCTCCGGTACATAGGCGGGTGCGGCCAACTCGCCCACCAGGGTGGGCAGATGGGGCTGCAGCCGGCCGCTGGCCATGAGATGGATGCCGGTGAGCAGCACCCGCAGGGTGTAGAGCAGCGGTTTCAGCTCGCCGGTCTTCTCGAAGAGCCGCCACTGGGTGGTCGCGAAGCCGCGGTAGTGATGGGCGTGGTGGGCGGTGAGCAGGTCCGGCGCGAGCGCGATCAGCTCTTTGTGCACGTCGGTGGTGTGCACGACCAGGGGTGAGAGCAGCTGCTCCAGTACGTAGCCGTTGCGGCGCAGTAGCAGCCGGGCGAATTTCCGCAGGTCGTGCGAGACCAGATCCATCTCGACCGTGTCCCGGTCCCACATCCGGGTCCTTGTCTCCTCGGGCTCGTGCAGCCCGACGAGCGCGGCGGCCGGCAGGAGGTGGGCGCCGCGCAGGTCGACGTCGGAGTCGCGGGAGGGGAAGCCGTACAGATGCGCGCCGGAGACCGTCGCGAAGACCAGCGGATCGTCCTGTTCGGCGACCACGGCGGCCAGGTCGACGGCGGGCAGCCCGGCGGCCCGCAGGACGGCGTCCCGGCCGGCGGCTGTCAGGTGCTCAGACATCCCAGGCGGGCGCCCGCGAAGGCGCCCGTCAGGCAGGCGATCGAGTCGGAGTCGCCGGAGGTGCAGGCGGCCCGGCGCAGCGCGGTCAGCGGCTCGTCGGGAAAGAGCAGGAAGCACAGCAGGCCGGTGGCCAGCGCCTCCTCCGCGATCCAGCCGGCTCCGGTGGCCAGGCTGGGGGCACCCCCGGACGGAGTCTGGGGGAGGATCGGCCTCCGGGTCCGGTGCGCCGAGTGCGGCGTCCAAGCGGTCCAGGACGCCGAGGCAGTCGTCCCAGCCGCGTGCGATGAATGCCGTGGGGGACGGGTCCTGGGCGTGCTGCCACAGGTCGCCGAGCCAGTCCTCCCGGTAGTCGGTGCGGTGGTCGTGGGCGTGGGCGCGCAGCAGGCCGGTCAGCTCGGCGGGCCGGGCGCCGTCGGCGAGGACGCGCACGGCGTGGGCGGTCAGATCGCTCGCGGCGAGCGCGGTGGGGTGCCCATGGGTCAGCGCGGACTGCAGCTGTGCGGCACCGGAGCGCTGCTGCGGGCTCAGGCCCGGCGCGAGCCCGACGGGCGCGACCCGCATATTGGCGCCGCAGCCCTTCGACCCGGTCTGGCTGGCCTCTGCCCACGGCCGGTCCTCGTCGCTGAGCAGCTGACAGGCCCGCAGGCAGGTGTTGCCCGGCGCCCGGTTGTTGTCGGGCGAGCGCCACCAGTCGACGTACTCCGCGCGCACCGGGCCTGCCAGGGCCAGTGGTGTCAGGGCTCCGTGCCCCATGGCCGTCCGCAGTCCGCGCCCCAACGCCAGCGTCATCTGGGTGTCGTCGGTGACGAAGGCGGGCTGGGGCAGCGCCATCTGCCGCCACGGGCCGCACTTGGCCAGGATCGACGGCACATCGTTGAACTCGGTGGGAAAGCCGAGCGCGTCACCGAGAGCGAGCCCGATCAGCGAGCCGGTTGCGGCGGACCCCGTGGACACCATGAAAAAACCACCCCTTAATGTCACTGTGACATTAAGGGGTGGTGAGGCGGCACCGCAAGGCGTTTCACGGCGCCGCGAAGGCCCGCGGGAGGGTTACAGCTCGACCTCGCGCATCAGCATGCCGACCTCGGTGTTGGTCATCCGGCGCAGCCAGCCCGACTTCTGGTCGCCCAGCGCGATCGGGCCGAAGGCCGTCCGTACCAGCTTGTCGACCGGGAAGCCGGCCTCGGCGAGCATCCGGCGCACGATGTGCTTACGGCCCTCGTGCAGGCTCACCTCGACGAGGTAGTTCTTGCCGGTGTTCTCCACGACCCGGAAGTGGTCGGCGCGGGCGTAGCCGTCCTCCAGCTGGATCCCGTCCTTGAGCTGCTTGCCCAGGTCACGCGGGAGCGGGCCCTGGATCGCCGCCAGGTAGGTCTTCTTGACGCCGTAGCGCGGGTGCGTCAGACGGTGCGCCAGCTCGCCGTGGTTGGTGAGCAGGATGATGCCCTCGGTCTCGGTGTCCAGCCGGCCGACGTGGAACAGCCGCGTCTCGCGGTTGGTCACGTAGTCGCCCAGGCACTGGCGGCCGTCCGGGTCCTCCATCGTGGAGACGACACCGGCCGGCTTATTCAGCGCGAAGAAGAGATACGACTGGGTGGCGACCGTCAGGCCGTCGACCTTGATCTCGTCCTTCTCCGGGTCGACCCGGACGCCCTGCTCCCTGACGATCCGGCCGTTGACCTCGACGCGCGCCTGGTCGATCAGCTCCTCGCAGGCCCGCCGCGAGCCCATACCGGCCCTGGCCAGCACCTTCTGCAGCCGCTCGCCCTCCTGGTCACCGAAGGTCTTCGGGGTCTTGACCGGCGGCTTGCTGTGCCGGGCGCGGTTGCGCTCCTCGATCTTGGCGTCCAGCTCACGGGGCCGCGAGGGTGCCTGGCCGCGGCCGCGCTGCGGGGCGCCCTTGCCGCCAGGGCGGGCCGCCTTGGACGCAGCACCCGTACGCGGACCGCCCTTGGCGCCACCGCGGGCCGCCGCGCCCCGGCTGCCACCGCTCTTGGGGCCGGCGCCACGCTCGTCCTTGCGGTCCGAGGAGCCGCCGGGTCCACCGGTACCGCCCACGTCGTAGCGGCGCTCCTCGGGACGGGGACGGCCCGCGCGCTGCTGCTTGTCGTCCCGCTTCCCCCCCGCCTTTGGCCGGGCGGAGCCCCCATCGGCGCCGCGGTAGTTGCCCCGACCGCTGTCCCTGTTGTTCCTGCCGCTGCTTCGCATCAATGATCCGTCTGAGAGTCGCCGCTGTCGTCTACGTCGAACGACGGAATACCTTCCGCGGAGTCACCCTCGACCGCGTCCGCCTCCGGGAGGAACGGTGCGAGCTCAGGGAGCTCGTCCAGGCCACGCAGGCCCATCCGCTCCAGAAAGTAGTTCGTCGTCCTGTACAGGATCGCACCTGTTTCAGGTTCCGTCCCCGCCTCCTCCACCAGGCCGCGCTGGAGGAGCGTGCGCATCACACCGTCACAGTTCACGCCGCGTACGGCCGAGACTCGGGAACGGCTGACCGGCTGACGGTACGCGACCACGGCCAGAGTCTCCAATGCGGCCTGGGTGAGCCGGGCCTGCTGGCCGTCCAGGACGAAGCTCTCCACCGCGTCCGCGTACTCGGCCCGGGAGTAGAACCGCCAGCCCCCGGCGACCAGCCGCAGATCGAATCCGCGCCCCTGGCGGGTGTAGTCGTCGGACAGCTCGCGCAGCGCCAGCGCGACCGCGCGGCGGGGCCGCTCCAGCACCCTGGCCAGGTGTTCTTCGGTCGCCGGCTCGTCGACGACCATGAGGACGGCCTCCAGCGCGGGCTTCAGCGCCAGCTCGGCGACGCCCAGCGCCCCCGCGGGCGCCTCGGGGCGCTCCCCCGGGCCGCCGTCCGCACCAGCCGTTCCGTCGGCCTCCGTGAGGTCGTACGCCTCGGTGTCGTACGCCTCGGTGTCGTACGTCTCGGTGTCGTACGTCTCGCCACCGGCTCCGCCGCTCATGCCCGCTCCTCTTCCGCTTGCTCTCCTTGCTCTCCCTGCTCCGCCCCGGTGGCGCGCCGGCCCGGTTCCTGGTCGAACTCGTCCGTGACCACCGGCTCGGCCCCCTCCGCGCCCGTCCAGCGGACCGTCAGCGCCCCCAGGGCCTCCTCCTGGTCCAGGACCACCACCCGCTCCCGGTAGAGCTCCAGCAGGGCCAGGAAGCGCGCCACGACGGTGAGGGTGTCCGGCGCATCGGCGACCAGCTCCTGGAAGCTGGTCTCGCCCGCCTCGCGCAGCCGTGCCATCACCACCTCGGCCTGCTCCCGCACGCTCACCAGCGGCGCGTGGATGTGGTCGACATAGACCTGGGGCCTGGCCTTGGGCTGCATCGCCTTCACCGCGAGCCTCGCGAACCCCTCCGCCCCGATGCTGATGACGACCTCGGGCAGCAGCTCGGCATGGTGCGGCTCCAGCCCGACCGTACGGGGATGGCGCCGGGCCTCGTCCGCCAGCCGGCCGCTGAAGATGTCCGCGATCCGTTTGTACGCGCGGTACTGCAGCAGCCGGGCGAAGAGCAGATCGCGGGCCTCCAGGAGCGCGAGGTCCGCCTCGTCCTCCACCTCTGCCACGGGCAGCAGCCGGGCCGCCTTGAGATCCAGCAGTGTCGCCGCGACGACCAGGAACTCCGTGGTCTGGTCCAGATCCCAGTCGGGCCCCATGGCCCGGATGTGCGCCATGAACTCGTCGGTCACCTTCGACAGCGCGACCTCGGTGACGTCCAGCTTGTGCTTGGAGATCAGCTGCAGGAGGAGGTCGAAGGGGCCCTCGAAGTTGTCCAGCCGGAGGGTGAACCTGCCGTCGCCGCTCTCGGGGGGCGCCTCGGCGGCCGCGGCGTCGGGGGCAGCCGCCGGGGGCTGGTCCGGAGCGTCTGGCTCGGCCGGAGTCTCTGGCTCGGGCGGAGTCTCTGCGTCTGGCTCTTCAGGAGCCTCTGATGACTCGGAGGTCTCTGACGCCTCTGGGGCCTCCGACGGCTCCGGAGCCCCGGGCTCATCAGGAGCCTCGGGCCGGTCCGGCGTCGCGGGCTCATCAGGAGCCTCGGGCCGGTCCGGCGTCGCGGGCTCGTCCGGTGCCGCCGGGCCCGCACCCGGCCCGCGCCCGAGCTGTCGGCGGGCGCGGGGAGCGGGGGCGTCGTCGTGGGTCGTCGGCATCGCGGTCCATGGTGCTGCGGTCCCGTGCCGGGGGCGACGGGCTGGTCACGGGCGGGACACCCCGCCGAGGTGGCAGGCTATCCCGACCCGCCCGGCGTGACGTTTCGGCACCGCGACAGCTGCCGCAAGAATTCTCCGCAACGGCGAGCGACCACGACGGCGGCTCCCCGCGGTGCCGAACCGACCGCGCCCCACGCATGGACCGTGGGACCGAGCGTCAGCGGCCCCGCAGCCGCCGCACCAGGATGCTGGCGTCGCCGCGCGACTCCAGGTCGGCGAGGACGACGGCGACCGCCTCGCGGACGATCCGGCCGCGGTCGACGGCGAGGCCGTGTTCGCCGCGCAGCACCAGTCGCGCATGTTCGAGGTCCATGAGCTCCTCGGCGGAGACATAGACGGTGATCTTCTCGTCGTGCCGTTCCCGGCCGCTGGGGCGGCGGTTGGCGCCGCGGGAGCCGCCGCGGCGGCGGCCCTGGCCGCCGGCCTGCACGGCCGCC
>NZ_QUAC01000457.1 GCF_003389455.1 Streptomyces inhibens
GTCCGGTGCGGCGGCCGTCACGCCGCCGCACCGGACCCGTTCGCCGGAGCGATCCGGCAGCCCTTTCGGCTTTTTTCGGCGTCAACACTACGCGCGTAGCGTGGAGTTGGCGCGATATCGTCACCTCCCCGCTCCTCCGTACCACTCCCTGTCCCCCGAGGAGAGTGCGCCATCAAAGCGTCCAGCAGCCCCCAGGCAGACAGCGCCCCCGCCGCAGCACCGGCGGTGGAACTCCGCGGGATCACCAAGCGGTTCCCGGGAGTCGTCGCCAACCACGACATCGACATCACCATCCACCGCGGCACCGTGCACGCGCTGGTCGGCGAGAACGGCGCGGGCAAGTCCACGCTGATGAAGATCCTCTACGGCATGCAGAAGCCGGACGAGGGCACCATCAGCATCGACGGCGAACAGGTCAGCTTCCACAGCCCGGCCGACGCCATCGCCCGCAACATCGGCATGGTGCACCAGCACTTCATGCTCGCCGACAACCTCACCGTCCTGGAGAACATCGTTCTCGGCGGCGAGAAACTGCACGGCATCAGCGGTAAGGCCCGCGCCGAGATCCTCAAGATCTCCGACCGCTACGGCCTCGGCGTCCGCCCCGACGTCCTCGTCGAGGACCTCGGCGTCGCCGACCGCCAGCGCGTGGAGATCCTCAAGGTCCTCTACCGCGGCGCCCGTACGCTCATCCTCGACGAGCCGACCGCCGTCCTGGTCCCCCAGGAGGTCGACGCGCTCTTCGACAACCTGCGTGAGCTCAAGGCCGAGGGCCTGACCGTCATCTTCATCTCCCACAAGCTGGGCGAGGTGCTCTCGGTCGCCGACGACATCACCGTCATCCGGCGCGGCACCACCGTCGCCTCCGTCGTCCCCAGCGAGACCACGCCCAAGCAGCTCGCCGAGCTGATGGTCGGCAGCGAACTGCCCTCGCCGCAGACCCGCGAGTCCACCGTCACGGACGTGGAGATGCTGAAGGTCGAAGGGCTGCGGCTGACCACCGCCGACGCGGAGGGGATCGAGCGCACCGTCCTGGACGATGTGTCGCTGACCATCCACAAGGGCGAAGTCCTGGGCATCGCGGGCGTGGAGGGCAACGGCCAGGCCGAACTGGTCGAGGCCATCATGGGCATGCGCGACCCCGACGGCGGCACCATCACGCTGGACGGCATCGACATCAGCCATCTGCCCACCCGCACCCGGCGCGAGGACGGCATCGGCTACATCCCCGAGGACCGCCACCGGCACGGCCTGCTGCTGGAGGCCCCCCTGTGGGAGAACCGCATCCTGGGCCATGTCACCGAGAAGCCCAACGCCAAGGGCCGGCTGCTCGACCTGAAGGCCGCCCGCGCGGACACCGAGCGGATCGTCGCCGAGTACGACGTCCGTACGCCCGGCATCGAGGTCACCGCGGCCTCGCTCTCCGGCGGCAACCAGCAGAAGCTGATCGTCGGCCGTGAGATGAGCCATCACCCCAATCTGCTGATCGCCGCGCACCCCACCCGGGGCGTGGACGTCGGCGCCCAGGCGCAGATCTGGGACCAGATCCGCGAGGCGCGCCGCGAAGGGCTGGCCGTACTGCTGATCTCCGCCGACCTGGACGAGCTCATCGGGCTGTCCGACACCCTGCGGGTCATGTACCGCGGCCGCCTGGTCGCGGACGCGGACCCCGCCACCATCACCCCGGAGGAGCTGGGCTCGGCCATGACCGGCGCCGCCAGCGGCCATCTCACCCATTCCGACAACGGCCCCGCCGCGGACCCGGAGCCGCGCTCGTCCCAGGAGGGGGAGTCCGAGTGAAGAAGCTCGACAAGAACAAGCTGATCCTGGGCATCGCCGCGCCCGTCCTGGCGATCGTCGCCGCGCTGGCCATCACCTCGGTGATCATCCTGGCCACCGGCAAGGACCCGATCCACGCCTACACGGTGATGGCCGACTTCGGCTCCAAGAGCGACAGCCAGGTCTGGATCATCAACAAGGCGATCCCGTACTACCTGTCCGCGCTCGCCGTCGCCATCGGCTTCCGGATGAACCTCTTCAACATCGGCGTCGACGGCCAGTACCGCATCGCGGCGTTCTTCGCCGCGGTCGTCGGCGGTGCGCTGACGCTCCCCGGCTTCCTGCAGATCCCGCTGATCATCCTCGTCGCGATGCTGGTCGGCTCGGTCTGGGCGGGTATCGCGGGCCTGCTGAAGACCACCCGCGGCGTCAGCGAGGTGATCACCACGATCATGCTGAACGCCATCGCGGCCGCGGTCATCGGCTACTTCCTCCAGGACGGCCGGCTCGCGGTCAAGGACGGCAACCTCTTCCACACGCCGAACCTCCCGGCCTCCAGCCACTTCTTCACCATCCCCACCACGCCCGCTCCCATCGACGGCTTCCTCGTCATCGCCGTCGTCGTCGGCTTCGTGTACTGGTTCGTGCTCAACCGCACCCGCTTCGGCTTCGACCTCCGTACGGTCGGCCAGTCCGAGTCCGCGGCCGAGGCGAGCGGCGTCAGCGTCAAGCGGATGATCATCACGTCCATGCTGCTGTCCGGTGCCGCGGCGGGCCTGATCGGCATGCCGACCCTGCTCGGCGTCTCGTACAACTACGGCACCGACTTCCCCATCGGCATCGGCTTCACCGGCATCGCCATCGCGCTGCTGGGCCGCAACCACCCGGTCGGAATGGCCGTCGCCGCGCTGCTGTGGGGCTTCCTCGAACGCACCGGCACCCAGCTCGAATTCGAGGACTACCAGCAGGAGATCGTCGGCGTGATGCAGGGCGTCATCGTGCTGTGCGTCGTCGTCGCCTACGAACTCGTGCGCCGCTACGGCCTCAGACTCCAGCAGCGGCAGGTCGGCGAGGAGCTCGCCGCCCAGGCCCGTAAGACCGAGAAGGCGGAGGTGTCCTCGTGAGTACGAACCTCACGGCTCCGGTCGACCAGAGCCCCCACCATCACAAGCCCAAGACCCGCCGGCCCAAGCTCAGCTACCCCAAGGTCCTGCTGATCATCTCGGGCAGCCTGATCCTGCTGTCCCTGCTGCGGATCGTCACCGGCGCCAACAACCTGACCGAATCCGGCCAGTACACCGCCGCGCTCAACGCCGCCGTGCCGATCGGCCTGGCCGGCCTCGGCGGTCTGTGGTCCGAGCGCTCCGGCGTCATCAACATCGGCCTCGAAGGCATGATGATGCTCGGCGCCTTCTCCGCGGGCGCCGTCGGCTGGCAGCACGGCCCCTGGGCCGCGGCGCTGGCCGGCATCCTCGGCGGCGCGCTCGGCGGACTGCTGCACGCCGTCGTCACCGTCACCTTCGGCGTCGACCACATCATCTCCGGCGTCGCCATCAACATCATGGCGCTCGGACTGACCCAGTTCCTCGCCAAGCTGTGGTTCGGCGCGGACGGCAGCGCGGCGTCGGCCGCCGGCGGCAACGACAAGCAGTCGCCACCGATGCCCGACATGCCGACGTTCACCGTCCCCGGCCTGTCCGACTGGCTCTACTCGATCGAGCAGCACCACTGGTTCCTGGTCTCCGACGTGGCCGGCATCCTCGGCTCCCTGGTCACCAACGTCTCCTGGCTGACCGTGGTGACCGCCGTCATCTTCGTGCTCACCTTCTTCGTCCTGTGGCGCTCCTCCTTCGGTCTGCGGCTGCGCTCCTGCGGCGAGGGCCCGATCGCGGCCGAGTCGCTGGGCGTCAACGTCTACCGCTACAAGTACGCGGCGGTGGCCGTCTCCGGCGCGCTGGCCGGCCTCGGCGGCGCGTTCCTGGCGATCTACGTGCACATCTACCAGGACGGCCAGACCGGTGGCCGCGGCTATATCGGCCTTGCCACCATGATCTTCGGCAACTGGCGGCCGGGCGGTGTCGCCATGGGTGCCGGCCTGTTCGGCTTCATGGACGCGCTCCAGCTGCGCGGCGGCGGCCCCACCGTCCACGCGCTGCTGCTCCTGCTCGCCGTTCTGCTGGTCGGCCTGGCGGTGTGGAAGCTGCGCGGCGGACAGCGCACCCAGGCCGTGATCAGCCTGGTCGCCGCCGTGCTGCTCGCCGTCTGGTACGCCACCTCCGACACGGTCCCGCTGGAGATCGTCGGCGTCGCCCCGTACATCGCCACGCTGCTGGTGCTCTCGCTGGCCGCACAGCGACTGCGACCGCCGAAGGCCATCGGCAAGATCTACCGAAGAGGCCAGGGCAAGTGAACTCAGCTCCCGACTGGGAGTCGCTGCGGCGGCAGGCCCGGGACGCGATGTCCCGGGCCTACGCCCCGTACTCCGGCTATCCCGTCGGCGCCGCCGCCCTCGTGGACGACGGCCGCACCGTCACCGGCTGCAATGTCGAGAACGCCTCGTACGGTCTCGGCCTGTGCGCCGAATGCGGCCTGATCTCCGCCCTGTTCGCCGGCGGCGGCGGCCGGCTGACCGCCTTCACCTGCGTGGACGGCACGGGCGAACTACTCGTCCCGTGCGGCCGCTGCCGCCAGCTCCTGTACGAACACGGCGGTCCGGACCTCCTGGTGGACACCACGTCCGGCATCCGCCCGCTCTCCGAGCTGCTGCCGGACGCGTTCGGGCCGGGGCATCTGACCGGCTGACGGCGGGCGGCATCCGCGGCTACCGGGGCGCCCGCGGTTACCGGGGCGCCCGCAGCCTGCCGTGCTTGCTGCTTGCTCGACCTCTCCGGCGGACATGTACGAGTGGGCGAGCCAAGAAGGGTAAAGGCATGCCCACCGCTGGACGATGTCGCCGACACCGGCGACCCGGCGAAGCACACCGGCCGCCGTTGGCCGTTGGCGGGCGATGGGGGCGTGCAGCACGCCACATCACCAGGGTCTGTTCGACCGCCCGGGATACGCACCGCCCGACAAGCGGAAACCCCCCTACACCTCGGGGGAGGAACGCACGGGCGGGGCTGTGGTGATGACTCGGACGAGGCTGACTCCTGCCTGGGCCTTGATGGTGTCCACGGCGTCACTGGTAAGCCACCGAAGCGGCACGACGGTCCATCGGTCGCCCTTGCGCATGATGACGGCGTTGCCGTCCTTGGTGCGCCCGATGTGTATGAACCCATGGTCGCGCCGTAGGTCTTTCGCCAGGTTCTCGCCGTGGATCATGCGCTACTGCCCTTCGCGCTCCTCGTCGTCGTGCATGTGCGACCCGCCCGACTGCCCGACTCGTCCAGGGCGGGGACGATCGGAACGGGGTTCTTGGCCCGCCCCTGCCGGGATTCCGTGAGTTGTGAGGGAACACCTCTGCGGTTACGTATCGCACCCCGTCATCCAGGGGACACAGCCTCGCGCGTTCCCTGGGCCCGGGTCTGGCACCGCGATGTCTATGCGTGTAGAACGGACCCACCCGTTCGAAAGGAACCGTCCATGGACGCCATCTCCGTCATCCGTACCAAGCGCGACCGCGGCGAGCTGACCGCCGATCAGATCGACTGGGTGATTGATGCCTACACCCGCGGCGAGGTCGCGCATGAGCAGATGTCGTCCCTGGCGATGGCGATCTTCCTCAACGGTATGAACCGCACGGAGATCGCCCGCTGGACGGCGGCCATGATCGCCTCGGGCGAGCGGATGGACTTCTCGTCGCTGCCGCGCCCCACCGCCGACAAGCACTCCACCGGCGGCGTCGGCGACAAGATCACCCTGCCGCTCGCCCCGCTCGTCGCCGCCTGCGGCGCCGCCGTGCCGCAGCTCTCCGGGCGCGGCCTCGGCCACACCGGCGGCACGCTCGACAAGCTGGAGGCGATCCCCGGCTGGCGCGCCCAGCTGAGCAACGACGAGATGCTGGACGTGCTGCGCGACGTCGGCTCCGTCATCTGTGCGGCCGGCGACGGCCTCGCCCCCGCCGACAAGAAGCTCTACGCGCTGCGCGATGTCACCGGCACCGTCGAGTCCATCCCGCTCATCGCCTCCTCGATCATGTCCAAGAAGATCGCCGAGGGCACCGGCTCCCTGGTCCTGGACGTCAAGGTCGGCTCCGGCGCCTTTATGAAGCACCTCGACGACGCTCGTGAACTCGCCTCCACCATGGTCGAGTTGGGCACCGATCACGGCGTGAAGACGGTCGCCCTGCTCACCGACATGGCCACCCCGCTCGGCCTGACCGCCGGTAACGCCCTCGAAGTCCGCGAATCCGTCGAGGTGCTGGCCGGCGGCGGCCCCCAGGACGTCGTCGACCTCACCCTCGCCCTCGCCCGCGAGATGCTCGACGCGGCCGGCCTCAAGGACACCGACCCGGCCAAGGCGCTGGCCGACGGCTCCGCCATGGACCACTGGCGCCGCATGATCACCGCCCAGGGCGGCGACCCCGACGCGGCCCTCCCCGTGGCTCGCGAACAGCATGTCGTCACCGCCTCCTCCTCCGGCGTGCTCACCACCCTCGACGCCTACGCCGTCGGCCTCGCCGCCTGGCGCCTGGGCGCCGGCCGCGCCCGTAAGGAAGACCCGGTCCAGGCGGGCGCGGGCGTGGAGCTGCACGCCAAGCCCGGCGACACGGTCACTGCGGGCCAGCCGCTGCTGACGCTGCACACCGACACCCCGGAGAAGTTCGGCTACGCCCTGGAGGCGCTGGACGGCGGCGTCCTCGTCGGCCCCGAGGACGCCGCCTTCGCCGCCACCCCGGTGGTGCTGGAACGTATCTCCTGACCTGGGGTTTTCTCGTATGGGTGAACGGGACCTGTGGACGCCTGCGGGTCCCGTTCGGCATGCTGGGATCGGTGTCACAACTAGTAAGGAGACCGCCATGAGTGCACTCCCCGTCGACCCCGCTCCGGGCCGGCACTGGGATGAGCTCGTCCGCTTCTGGGAGGAGTCGGACTGGCCTGAGGGCAGCAAGGTGGAGATCATTGATGGGATCATCGTTGTGACACCACCGCCTGCCGCGCCCCACAACCGCATCGCCGAGTTGGTCCACCGCAGTCTCTACACCGTGCTTCCCAAGGACTGGGGGGTCTACCAGACCCTCGGAACCGCCCATCCCTCGCGCGGACGCCTGTACATCCCGGACCTCGTCGTGGTTCCGTACGCGGTCGTGGATGAGGCTGAGGGCGGCAGTTCCGCCTCGCTCCCGGCCGCGGAGCTGGTCGTCGAGATCACCTCGCCGTCCAACGCGAGCTTCGACCGGATCAACAAGGCGGCGGCTTACGCGCAGGCGGGTGTTCCGCTGTACCTCCTCATCGACCGCTTCGCTCCTCCCGGGCCCACCGTCACGCTGTACGGGGAGCCGAAGGACGAGGTCTACCGGGAGCTGCAGAAGGTGAAGTTCGGCGAGGAGATCCACCTCCCAGACCCCTTCGGACTCACCATCGATACCAGCGTGTTTCCCTTCGGCGGCGTCTGACGGCGAAGGGCACTCCAGGAGTGACGAAGGGCCCGCCCCACCAGGACAGGTGGCGGGGCGGGCCCTTCGCGCTCGATGTGCCGCGGCGCTGCGGCGGTGTTATGCGGCCTTCTCCAGGTGGAGCAGCCGGCGTTCGGCCACGGCCTTACGGGTCGCGTAGACGGTGATCGAGGCGGCGCCCAGCATCGCGGCGAGGCCGAGGAGGACGGTGCCCTCCCAGCCGACGGCGTGGAAGGCGGCGGCGCCGAGCGCACCGCCCAGGCTGCTGCCGACGTAGTACGCGCACTGGTAGAGGGCCGACGCCTGGGCGCGCGCCGTCTTGGCGGTGCGGCTGACCGCGGACGAGGCGACCGCATGGCCCGCGAAGAAACCGGCGGTGATCAGGATGAGGCCCGCCAGCACCGCGGCGACGGAGTCGGCGAGGGACAGCAGCAGACCCGTCGACGTGGTGCCGACGGCCAGGTAGAGGGCGCCGCGGCGGCCGACCCGGGCGACCAGCTGGCCGGCCGCGGCCGAGGAGACCGTACCGACCAGATAGACCACGAAGATCGAACCGACAATGCCCTGCGGCAGGTTGAACGGCTCGGAGACCAGGCGGTAGCCGATCACCGTGTAGACCGCGCCGAAGACCGTCATGAACAGCGCGCCGATGCCGTACAGGCGGCGCAGCAGCGGGTCGGCGAGGTGGCCGCCGAGCGTACGGGCCAGCGCCCGCGGGCCCACCGAACGGGGCGCGAAATGCCGGGCCTTGGGCACCAGCAGCCGGAAGGTCACCGCGCACACCACGGCCAGCACACCCACCGCGCCGAGCGCGGCCCGCCAGCCCCAGGCCTGGGCGACCCAGCCGGTCACGATCCGGCCGGACATCCCGCCGATGCTGTTGCCCGCCACGAACAGTCCGATGGCCGCCACCAGCGCCTTGGCGCGTACCTCCTCGGCCAGGAAGGCCATCGCCGAGGCCGGCAGCCCGGCCAGCGCCACACCCTGGACGGCGCGCAGCGCGATCAGCGCGCCGATCGACGGGGCGAACGGCACCAGCAGCGCGATCAGCGCGGCCACCGAGAGGGACACCGTCATCAGCGTGCGCCGCCCGAAGCGCTCGGAGACCGCGCTCAGCGGAATCACCCCGAGCGCCAGCCCGAAGGTGGCCGCCGACACCGTCCAGCTCGCCTGGTCCGGGCTCACCCCGAGGTCGCTGGAGATCGCGGGCAGCAGCGCCTGCGTGGAGTAGAGGAGCGCGAAGGTGGCCACTCCGGCGGCGAAGAGGGCGAAGCTCATCCGGCGGTAGCCGGGGCCGCCCGGCCGCAGCTTGCCCGACTCGGGGTCGAGCGCGGCGGCGGAGGAAGAGGAGTCTGTGGACGACTGGGGAGAGGCGGCCGCACGGTCGGTGACGGACGCCTTGGTATCAGCGGGAGGCATGTTTCGAAGGTAGGACTCCGCAGTTCATGCGTCCAATGCATAGAAACGCCATAATCGATGCTGTGACACATGATCCCAGTTCACGCGCATCGCTGTTGCGAGGTCGCAACAGAAAAGACATTGCCGAACCGGGCCGCCTCGGCCCGGACGCGGGGGAGCCCGCCGAGCTCGGCACCGACTCGTGGGCGCTGACCCTGGCCCCGCGGCTCGCCCAGTTCGCCGCCGTCGCCCGGCACGAGCACGTCACCCGCGCGGCCCGGGAGCTCGGCATGCCGCAGCCGACCCTCAGCCGCGCCATCGTCCGCCTGGAGGACGACCTCGGCGTCGCCCTCTTCGCCCGGCACGGCCGCACCCTCTCCCTCACCCCGGCCGGCCGCGCCTTCCTCGCCTCCGCCGAACGCGCGCTGACGGACCTGGAACGCGCCACCGAGTCCGTACGCGCCGATGTCGACCCCGCCGCCGGCAAGGTCGCCTTCGGCTTCCTCCACACCCTCGGCTCGGAGACCGTCCCCGGCCTGATCCGCAGCTTCCGCGCCGACCACCCGCGCGTCCGCTTCCAGCTCGTCCAGAACTACGGCGAGGCGATGATCGAACGGCTCCGCGCCGGCGACCTCGACCTCTGCCTGACCTCACCGGTCCCGGACTACCCGGACCTGGTCGCCCGCCGGCTCGACGAACAGAAACTGCGCCTGGTCGTCCCGGACGACCACCCGCTGGCCGCCCGCAAACGGGTCCGCCTCGCCGAGGCCGCCGGCGAGCTGTTCGTCACCCTCGAACCGGGCTACGGCCTGCGCCGGATCACCGACGCCCTGTGCGCCGAAGCGGGCTTCACCCCACGCATCGCCTTCGAGGGCGAGGAAGCCGAGACCCTGCGCGGGCTGGTCGCCGCCGGGCTGGGCGTGGCACTCCTCCCGCCCCCCGCCGTCCCCCGCCCCGGCGTCGCCGAACTGACCGTGACAGCCCCCCGCGCGGTCCGCGAAATCGGCGTCGCCTGGCTCGACGGCCACCCCGACACACCCCCGGTAGCCGCCTTCAAAAAGTTCCTGCTGAGCCGCCGGGGACGCCTGTTGCCCAGATGACCGGGCAACAGGCGCCGTCTTGGGCTCAGTGCCGCAGTGACATCCCGAAGCCCGCGGCCAGGGGCATGCGGAGGCCCAGGGGTGGGGGTGCGGCCAGGGCGTCGCGCAGGGGGCGGGCGTAGTCGCGGGCGAAGAGGGAGCCGAGCATGAAGTCGGCTGCCAGGGCGAGGACTTCGGCGCGGTGCTGGTGCAGGGAGTGGCCGTCGGAGTGCACCTCGAAGCGGCAGGTGTCGCGGTTGACCTTCTTGGCGCGCTCGGCGTAGCGGTAGGAGAGATCGGGGTCGGTGCGCTCGTCGTTGGTGCCGTGGACCAGCAGGACCTGGCGGCCGATGAGCTGTTTGACCGGATCGGGCCGGGTGCTGTCCTGGCGGGGGTCGGGCAGCCAAGGGGCGATCGCCAGTACGGAGTTGACGGCGGGGTGGCCGGCGGCGTGCAGGGCGGCGCGGGCGCCCATGCCCGTACCGACGAGGCAGACCGGGACATCGCCGTAGCGGCGGACCACCTCCTCCAGGGCCCAGGTCGCATCCCGTGCCGGGTGGGCCTCGGCGCCGTTCCAGCCGCGGCAGCGGTAGTGCACGACATGGGCGGTCAGCCCCTCGGGGCGCCCCGCCTTCGCCAGCCGGGCCGCGAGCGGGCGTACCGCCAGTGCGGGCACCGGCGACGGGCGTCGTACGCCGGTCGGTCCGCCACCGGGCAGTAAGAGGGCGACCCCGCTCACCGCACTCTCCGTACCGCCCGTTCCCAGCGGTTTTCCCAGCCGGGCCTCGCGGACCGGCAGCGCTTGCTGAGCCATGACGAGAACGATGGCAGATGGTGGCGTGCCCGCCACCCCGTGGACGGGTCACTGTTACGTATCGTTCGGTGAGATCTACGCGCGTAGGGGCTAGAGTGCCGAAATGACGAGCGAGACCACCACCCTCCCGACCAGTGAACAGATCCGTCGCGCCCCCAAGGTGCTGCTCCACGATCACCTCGACGGCGGCCTGCGCCCCGCCACGGTCGTCGACCTGGCCCGCGAATCCGGCTACGAAGGACTGCCGGAAACCGACCCGGAAAAGCTCGGGATCTGGTTCCGCGAGGCCGCCGACTCCGGCTCGCTCGAGCGCTATCTGGAGACCTTCGCGCACACCTGCGCCGTCATGCAGACCCGCGACGCACTGGCCCGGGTGGCCGCCGAGTGCGCCGAGGACCTGGCCGCCGACGGCGTGGTCTACGCCGAGGTCCGCTACGCGCCCGAGCAGCACCTCGAACAGGGGCTGAGCCTCGAAGAGGTCGTCGAGGCGGTCAACGAGGGCTTCCGCGAGGGCGAGCGGCGGGCCCGCGAGAACGGCCACCGCATCCGCGTCGGCGCCCTGCTGACCGCCATGCGGCACGCCGCCCGCGCCCTGGAGATCGCCGAACTCGCCAACCGCTACCGCGACACCGGCGTCGTCGGCTTCGACATCGCGGGCGCCGAGGCCGGCTACCCTCCCACCCGCCACCTCGACGCGTTCGAGTACCTCAAGCGGGAGAACAACCACTTCACCATCCACGCCGGTGAGGCCTTCGGCCTGCCGTCCATCTGGCAGGCGCTCCAGTGGTGCGGCGCCGACCGCCTCGGCCACGGCGTCCGGATCATCGACGACATCGAGGTCTCCGACGACGGCTCGGTCAAGCTCGGCCGGCTCGCCTCGTACGTACGGGACAAGCGCATCCCGCTGGAGATGTGCCCCACCTCCAACCTCCAGACCGGCGCCGCCCCGTCCTACGCGGAGCACCCCATCGGTCTGCTGCGTCGACTGCAGTTCCGGCTCACGGTCAACACCGACAACCGGCTCATGAGCGGTACGAACATGTCCCGGGAATTCGAGCACCTGGTCAAGACATTTCGATACACGCTCGATGACATGCAGTGGTTTACAGTCAATGCGATGAAATCAGCGTTCATTCCTTTCGATGAACGTCTGGCCATGATCAATGACGTCATCAAGCCCGGTTACGCGGAGCTGCGGGCCGAATGGCTCTTCCGCCCGGTGAGTGCAACGACCGCTGTGAGCAGCAAATCTGACACTGCGTAAGCAGTACGCGAAGCATATAGCGCAACGGCCGGTGGAATGTCCACCGGCCGTTTTTTCATTCGTCGTGGCTGTTTGCGGCGCCGGTTGCCGCATCACTAGGTTGATTGGCCGGTCAAGCCCCCATCAATGAGGACGTAATTCGATGAAGCAGGGAACCATCAAGACTCTCGGTGTCGCCGCGCTCGGCGCCGCCTTCGCCGTCACCGCCGCGGGCGCCGCCAACGCGGCCCAGGCGATCGACACCGCCGGCGCCACCGGCGTGCTCAAGAGCCTGCCGGTGCAGGACGCCACCAAGACCGTCTCGGGGGCCACCAAGACCGTCTCCGGTGCCACCAAGACCAAGTCGGACGACAACAAGGTCAAGACCAACCTGAACTCCAACGGCAACAAGCTGCTCGGCGGTCTGCCGACCAGCGCCGTCACCAAGACCCTCCCCCTGGGCGGCTGAGCCCAGCACCCAGCCCGTCCCGTAGGACACCCGTCCCGCAGGACAGCCCGTCCTGCAGGGGCGCGCACTGCGCCAAGCCACGGCCCGTACGCCCTCGCGCGTACGGGCCGGTGGTTTACCAGGCGGCGGCGCTGGTGGCCTTGTCCTCCGAGGGGAGGAGTATCCACAGCGCCAGATAGACCAGGAACTGCGGGCCGGGCAGCAGACACGACACCGCGAAGATCACGCGCATCGTCGCCGGAGTCGTACCGAAGCGACGGGCCAGGCCCGCGCACACTCCGGCGATCATTCGGTTGTTGCGGGTGCGGACCAGTGCGGCGGCCATGATGGGCGACTCCTTTTCGACTTCGTGGGGCGTTTGCCCCGATGTCTCAAAGGTAGGTCCGGCTGACCGAGAGGACGTCAGCCTGCGGGGCTAGTTCAACCCTGGGGATCTTCGGGGTCATGGCTCCGAGATGCTCGTACCGGCGACGGAGCCGGGACCGGGCCCCAGGGACGACCGCCAGATGCACCAGGGCCACCCCGAGGGTGTTCAGCAGCACCGAGTCGACGTCCGGCACCCGGCCGGGCACCCCTGACTGCAACAGTTCGATGGCCAGCGCGATCATCGCGCCGGCGAAGACGGTACGGGTGAAGGACACCAGCGGGGACACGTTCAGCCGCCCGGCCGACAGCGGGAGCAGCACTCCCAGAGGCGCCAGCAACAGCACCGGGCCGCCCAGATGCTGCACGACCTCCCACGACAGGTCGCGCGCCAGCTCGGCCCTGATCGTCGCCAGCGGTTCGAGATTCGCGGCGGGCACCCAGGGCACGGTACGAGGACGCAGCGTGAGCCAGCCGACGGTCGACAGATGCGCCACGAGGAGGAGAAGTCCGGTGACGCGCATACGGGGAGCGGCGGTGGTGCCGGGGCCATGAGGCTGCACACAGGCCAGGACGCCGGTAGCGGGGGCCGCGGTTCCGCCCCATTGCACCCGTCTTGGTCCGCCGCAGCACACCCGCCCGGCTCAGCCCTCCTCGGACAGCGGGTCCCCCCAGCCGGCGTTCTCCGCTATGTCCGGATTGGCCAGCACATCCGCGGAGCAGTCATAGCGGTGCGCCGGATCGTCGCCCGGCCCGCCCAGCACCGCCGCATGAGTACGGCCCAGCGCCACGTTCGCGCCGTAGGTGCACACCAGCTGCGCCAGCGCGAAGGACGGCAGATCGTCCGGCCGGATGCTCAGCCGCAGCGCATCGGAGGGATCGCCCGCGCGCGGCCCGTTGACCTTCAGATCCGCCGGCAGCGCGCTGCTGAAGCCGGCCTTCTCCTCGTCGGCCGACGGATGCCGCTGCAGCTCGTTCAGCAGGGCCCGGGCGGCCGGCAGCCGCGGATCGGCGTCCGACGCGCCCTTGGCCGGGGGCACCGTCCGCTCCACCTGCGCCAGCGCCGAGCCGCACACCAGATAGACGGTGGCCTGCGTACCACCGGGCGAGCCCGGCGGCGTCTCGTCCGTCGGCGCCTTGCAGCTCACCCGCGAGGGCGCACCGCCCGCGTCGACAGGTACGGACGTGCCCCGGATCCCGCAGCCCGCGGCGGCGAGCGCGAGCGCCACCGCGCCGGCCGCACGCCGCCATCTTTGCCTGGTCGGCGTCATCGCTCGCCCTCCGTGCCCTCGCCGGCCGCGCCGGCCGGACCGTCGTCCCTCCTGCCGCCGCCCGCCAGCCGGAAGGCGTCCATCGGCAGCCGCAGCGTGAAGACCGCGCCGCCCTCGGGGTGGTTGGCCGCGGTGATCTCGCCGCCGTGGATGTGCGCGTTCTCCAGCGCGATCGACAGGCCCAGACCGCTGCCCTCCGACCGCGGCCGGGAGGCGCTCGCCTTGTAGAAGCGGTCGAAGACATGCGGAAGGACCTCTTCCGGGATGCCGGGGCCGTGATCCCGTACGCGGATCACCAGCTCCCCGCCCCCGGGCCGGCCCTCGTCCGCCTCCTGCTCCGGCCCCTCAGGGCCGCCGTCCCCGCTGTCGGCCTCCGGCTCACCGGCCGTCTCGGGACCGGCCGGACCGCCCGCCCCGGCGCCGCCCGTGACCGCCGAGCCGCCCGTCCTGCCGCCCTCGCCGTCACCCGCCGCGTCCTCGGTGTGCACGGACACCCGCACCGGCGAGCCGCCGTGCTTGAGGGCGTTGCCGATCAGATTCGCCAGGATCACATCGAGCCGCCGCGGGTCCAGCCGGGCCACGATGCCGCGGTCCGCGTCCAGATCCACCGCGTCCAGCCAGGCCCGCGCGTCGATACAGGCGGTCACCTGGTCCGCGACATCGACATCGTCCAGCACCAGCCGGGCCGTCCCCGCGTCGAAGCGGGTGACCTCCATCAGGTTCTCCACGAGGTCGTTCAGCCGCCGGGTCTCGCTGACCACCAGCTGCACCGCGGGCGCGATCATCGGATCGAGGGAGTCGGCCTCCTCCTCCAGCACCTCGGAGACCGCGGTGATCGCCGTCAGCGGCGTCCGCAGCTCGTGCGACATATCGGCGACGAACCGCCGGGACGCCGCCTCGCGCCCGCTCAGCTCCTCGACCCGCTTCTCCAGACGCTCCGCCGTACGGTTGAACGTACGGGACAGATCGGCGAGTTCGTCCGTGCCGGTCACCCGCAGCCGGGTGTCCAGACGCCCCTCGCCCAGCTGTCGCGCCGCATGCCCCAGCCGCTGTACGGGCCGCAGCACGGTCGTCGCGGCCGCCTGCGCCAGCAGCGCCGAGCCGACCAGCGCGAGCGCCGTCGCGATCCCCAGCGACCAGGCCAGCGAGTTGAGGTCCTGCCGCTCGGTGGCCAGCGACTTCATCATGTAGCCGGTCGGTCCGCCGCCGATCACCTTCGCCCCGGCGACGAGGTAGGGGGCGTCCCCGACCTCCTTGCGCTGCCAGTACAGATGGTGCTCGTAGCGGTTGGACTCATCGACCGGGCGCACCTCGTTGACCGCGGTACGCAGCGACGCGGGCACGCTCTTGAGCGTCAGCAGATCCTTGTCGGTGGTGGCCGCGCAGTCCTTGCCCTCGCGGTCCACGCCGATCAGCAGCACCGCGTAATTCTGCGGCCCGCCCGCTATCTGCCGCGCCGCGTCCTGGAGTTCTGCGCACCGCGGGTGCAGCGGCAGCGACCGCGTACTGTCCTCCAGCGACTTACGGAAATCCTTGAGGACGGCGTTCTGTGTGCGGTCCAGAACGGTGTTGCGGTTGAGCCAGTACGCGATACCGGACGCGGAGACCGCGGCGGTCAGCGCCACCAGCGCGAACACCACGACCAGCCGCAGCCGGAGACTGGTCCAGCGCAACAGCCCCGACGCCCGGCGCAGCAGCCGAGGCGCCCGCCGCCCGCCCGCGGGAGCCTTAGGCGCTTCGTTCCTGCCGTCCGCGCCGCCCGCGCCGTCCGCCGTCCCGCTCTCCGTGAAACGTTCCCTCACTGCGGGGAGTCCAGCCGGTAGCCGACGCCGCGGACCGTACGGATCAGCGTCGGCGAGGACGGTACGTCCTCCACCTTCGCGCGCAGCCGCTGCACACAGGCGTCCACCAGACGCGAGTCGCCCAGATAGTCGTGCTCCCACACCAGCCGCAGCAGCTGCTGCCGGGAGAGCGCCTGGCCGGGCCGGCGGCTCAGCTCCAGCAGCAACCGCAGTTCGGTCGGTGTCAGTTGCAGATCCTCGCCGTTCTTGGTGACGGTCATCGCCGACCGGTCGATCACCAGCGAGCCGAACGTCGCCGAGTCGTTGGACTCGCGCTCGCCACGGCGCAGCACGGCCCGGATCCGGGCGTCCAGCACCCGCCCCTGGACCGGTTTGACGACATAGTCGTCCGCACCGGACTCCAGCCCCACCACGACGTCGATGTCGTCGTTGCGCGCGGTGAGCAGGATGATGGGCAGCTGGTCCGTACGCCTGATCCGCCGGCACACCTCGAAACCGTCGATGCCCGGCAGCATCACATCCAGCACGATCAGGTCCGGGCGCTGCTCACGCAGCAGCTTCAGGCCGTCCTCGCCCGTCGCCGCGGTCACCACACGGTGACCTTGGCGGGACAGCGAGAGTTCGAGGGCCGTGCGGATGGCGTCGTCGTCCTCGATCAGCAACAGGAAAGGCACGTCAGCCATTCTGGCCCATGGGACGCCGGGACATCGACCAGTGGCGCTCTCGTACACAAGGCCCGCACTCGTCGCGCCCCGGCGCGGGGCGGACCGGCCCCCTGTGACAGGGCTGTGACAGTCGGCGGACAACGCGATGAAACTGGCTTGGCAGTCTTTTGGGCACCGGGAGAGATCAACACCCGGGACACACCGAACGAGCTGGCTCTACGACGGGGGGCGCGAGATGAACACACTGCACGGCACCACTTCCAGCGCAGTTATCACGCGGCTCCATGACGTCGTACGGCCGGAGAAGTCCGCTGTCGGAGGGCGCGGCTGCGCTCGCGGCGCCGGGCGTCAGCGGCCGCCCTTCATGGTGGCCATCGACGCGACGACGGTGGGGATCAACGGGGGAACCGGGGGGCACGGGGGAAGCGCCTCCCACGGGGGAAACAACGGGGGAGCGGAGTACGGGGAGGCCACGGGGGAACGGCGCTCCGCGTCGGAGGCGGCCGAGGCCGAAGCGGCCTTCACCGCCTACGTCCAGGAGCGCCGCGCCTCCCTGTACGCCACCGCCTACCACCTGACCGGCGACCGCTACGAGGCCGAGGACCTGCTGCAGAGCGCGCTGTTCTCGACCTTCCGGGCGTGGGACCGGATCAGCGACAAGGCGGCGCTCGGCGGCTATCTGCGGCGCACCATGACCAATCTGCACATCAGCGCCTGGCGCCGGCGCAAGCTCAACGAATACCCGACCGAGGAACTGCCGGAGACGGCCGGCGACGTGGACGCGATGCGCGGCACCGAGCTGCGCGCCGTGCTGTGGCAGGCGCTGGTCCGGCTGCCCGAGACGCAGCGCACGATGCTGGTGCTGCGCTACTACGAAGGCCGTACGGACCCGGAGATCGCGGACATTCTCAACATCAGTGTCGGCACGGTGAAGTCGAGCATCTGGCGCGCCCTGCGCCGGCTGCGCGAGGACGAGGTCCTCAGCTTCGGCCGTGACGAGGAGGAGTCCTTCGGCGAGCTGGTGGCCTGAAGGATCGGGGGAAGCCCGAGGGGGCAACGGGGAAAGCCCGAGGGGGAACGGGGATACGGGGGAACCGGCGGAAGCGGAGCGATCAGTGCTCCGCGGAGGCCGGACGTATCGGGGGATACGGGGGAAAGTACGGGGGAGCACGGGGGAAAAGAAGCGGGTTCGGGCGGCCGGGGGGTCTGTCCGAACCCGCTTCTTGCCGTGTGCGTGCCGCGGCCGGCAGGAGCGCCGCGGCCGGGCAGGGCTACGCGCCCCGGACCGTCACCACCGGCTCGTGCCGCACCGGGAAGTTCACCGAGTTGGCGATGAAGCACTTCTCGTGGGCATCGCCGTGCAGCGTCCGCGCCCGCTCGGCATCGTCGGCCGAGGCCACCTCGACCCGCGGTCGCAGCACGACCTCCGTGAACCGTCCGCTGCCCGCGCCGTCCTCCGCCATGGTGCCCTCCGCGTCGTCCGTGTACGCGACGACGACCACACCCTCCAGCGCACTCAGCGCCAGATACGACAGCATGTGGCACTGCGCGAGCGAGGCGAGCAGCAGCTGCTCCGGATTCCAGCGGTCGGCCGTGCCGCGGAACGCCGGGTCCGCGGTGCCCGGCAGCGGCGGCGGGCCCTCGGCGTGCACCTCGTGATTCCGGTCGTATGCGCGATAGTTGCTGGTCCCGGAGCCGGTGTTGCCGGTCCATGTGACGCTGGTGCGATAGCTGTGCTGCCTGGGCATCGGCCTGCATCCCCTCGTTCGCCGTCGGCCGCCGTTCGGGCCGCGCCTGCCGAGCGTACGTCCCTGCGCGTCGGGAGCGCAGGGCCGTGTGCGTCAGTGACGTACGGCCGCGCGGTTCAGGAACGTACCGCCGTGCCCACCGCATCCGCCGCCTTCGCGGCCGATATGCGGGCCAGCGCCTCCGGCTTGGCGCACGCGTGCGCGCCCAGCGCGGTGTGCCGGGCGACGATCGACCGCTCGTTGCGCAGCAGCCGCAGTCCGCGGCGTACGAGATACGGGGCCGACTTACGGCCCTCGCGCAGATCCCGGGCCAGCCGCCGGCGGAAGGTGGTGGTGGGGCGGCCGCGCAGACACAGCGCATCGGCCAGCAGCCCCGCCGCGCGGCAGTCCGCGATGACATCGGCGGCGAAGATGCCCTCCGCGAGGAACAGCGGGGCGCCGCCGAGGTCGAGCCCCGAGGCGCCGACCCGGGCGCTGACGGAGATGTCGTACACGGGAACGTCGGTACGACCCGTACGGCACAGCGCGTCGATGGCCGCGACGGCCGCGCCGGCGTCCCAGGAGAGCGGCGAGTCCCAGTCGGCGCCGCCGCCCTCGGGCAGTTGCGGCAGCGTCGGGTCCGTCCCCTCCTTGTAGAAGTCGTCGAGATTGAGGACGGGAAGGCCGCTCTGCGCGGCCAGGGACGTCTTGCCGGAACCGGAGGGCCCGGTCAGCAGGACGACGCGGGCGGCGGGCGGCCGTGTGGAGGAGTGGGAGCTCACGGGTACTCATTGTCGCGTATTGCGCTGAGTGGGGTACCCCTGGCGCGCGAGGTGGATCGGCCCTCGCCCCCTCAACTACGCTACGCAGTCAATCGATTACCCGAACCCTCTCGCCCCGCACGGTCCGTACAGCCCCGTACGGCACTCGAATCACCCCGTACGCCCCCGTAAGGCACTCGATCCACAGGCAGGTGGCACATGCCCTCCCACGCACGTCCCAAGCCCAGCCACATCCCGCGCACTCTGCTGCGCGCGGGCCTGGTGCTCTCCGCGGCCGGTTCCGCGATCGCGGCGGGCGGTGCGGCGTCGGCGGGCGCGGCCCCCGCGCCCGC
>NZ_QUAC01000456.1 GCF_003389455.1 Streptomyces inhibens
CGGTCCGGCTGCGTGGCGGGCTCGCGCCGGGCCGGCAGGCTGTCGGCGGCGGCGGCCGGTCGGCTGTCGGCGACGGCCGGCAGCGCCTTGGCCGGGGTCGCGGCCTCGATGGCGAGCAGCCGGCGGCCCTCCAGGGCGCTGGCCCGCTCGGTCTCGGCGGTGGCGTAGCGGCGCAGCAGCTCGGCGTGTTCGCTGCGCAGCCGGGCCAATTCGGCGCGCTTGGCGCGGAGTTTGACGTCCAGGGCGGAGCGGATCTCGCGGGACTCCTCGATATCCGTTTCGAGCTCGGCGATCCGCTCCTCGGTGCGCCATTCGTCGCGCACCCGGGCGCGGGTGAGTTCGGCGACCCGTCGGCCGGCCTTGCGGTCCCAGGTCCGCAGAAGGACGGCGCCGGTGAGTGCGGCGGCCGCCGCGCCCGCGGCGAGCACCCGTTGCACCAGATCGTCGCCGACAAACCACGCGCCCGCGGCGCAGGCGATTGACGCACCGGCGACCGTCGAGGGAGGAAGCAGCCGGTGGAGGGGTGGTGAATGGCGGTGGCGTCCTCGTGGCATGGCCAGAAACTTACCGTGCGTGCGGGGCCTATGGGGCCCCGCACGCCAATCCGTTTCCCGCTGGTTACTTCTTGACCAGCCCCTTGGACTCCAAATATGCCCGCGCGACATCGACGGGCTTGAGTCGCTCGGCATCGACCTTGCGGTTCAAGTCGATCAAGTCTTCGGTCGTCAGCGCACTCGTGAGCTTCCCGAGGGCGGTCTCGATCTCCTTGTCGCCGGCGCTCTCGGCATTCACCACCGGCAGCACATTGTCGGCGTTCTGGAGCTTCTTGTCGTCCTTCAGAAGCACCAGCCCGAAGTTGTCGAGCGTGGCGTCCGTGGTCGTGGTGAGCACCAGTTGGTCGGTGCCGTCCTTGACCGCCTGCTTGGCCTGCGGGGTCCCGACGCCCTTGGGGTCCAGGCCCGTGATGTCGATGCCGTACGTCCGCTCCAGGCCCGGCTTGCAGAACACCCGGGTCTCGCACTCCTCACCCGAGGCGAGTTTGATCTTCTGCTTCGATTTACCGAGGTCGGAGAGGGTCTTCAGCTTGTGCTTGGCGGCGAATTCCTTGGTGACCGCGAACGCGTTCTGGTCCGTCGCGCCGCCCGCCGCCAGCACCTTGAGTCCGCGCGGCCCGGCGAGCTTCTTGAGCGCCGTCACCGTCTTGGCGATGTCGCTGGAGGCGACGGGCTTCGCCTTGCTGCCGTTCTCCTTCGCATTGAGGAATTCGGCGAGCGTGGAGGCATATTCCGGAACGACATCGATCTGGCCCTTCTCCAGGGCCGGTTCATACAGCTCGCGATTGGCGAGCGTCTGCACCCGTGTGTGGTAACCGGCCTCGCCGAGGAGCTGGGAATAGATCTCGGCGAGCACCTTCGACTCGGTGAAACCGGCCGAGCCGATGACGATCACCTTCCCACCGCCCTTGTCGTTGCCCCCGCCCTTCTGCTCCAGGCTCTGGCCACCGCACGCGGCCAGCCCGGCCGCCAGCGCGATGACCGTGCCCGCGACAAGCGCGGTGCGGGCCGCGCGCGATCTGCTGCTCATGGATGCCACCATTCAGTCCGTTCGGATCAGGTCTGGTCCGGTCGAATCGGGTCGACGCGGTCGATGCTTACGGTCCGGCTGCCGGGCCCGGTAAGACGCCGGTCGCCCCCGACCGCTCGCCGCGCGTACGCGATCCCGTACGCGCGGCACGCCGCCGCCCCCGCATCGGGTCCAGGAGCCGCTCCGCCAGCACCAGGACGCCCTCCACCGCCAGGGCGAGGACGGCCACCAGCAGGGCGCCCGCGACCACCTGCGCGGTGTCGTAGTTGCCGAAGCCCGCGGTGATGATCCGGCCCAGGCCCCCGCCACCGGCCAGCGCGGCCAGCGTCGCGGTCGCCACCACCTGCACCGTGGCCGACCGCAGGCCCGTCATGATCAGCGGATAGGCGAGCGGTATCTCGACCCGCAGCAGGAGCTGCGGCCCGGACATGCCCATCCCGCGGGCCGCCTCGACCACATCGCGGTCCGCCTCCCGCATGCCCAGATAGGCGTTGGTCAGCAGCGGCGGCACCGCGAACAGCACCAGCGCGATGATCGTCGGCCAGTCCCCCTGCGTGCCCAGCGGACTGAGCGTCAGCAGCACCAGGACCGCGAAGGTCGGCACCGCGCGCCCCACGTTGGAGAGGTTGACCGCCAGCGCCCCGCCCTTGCCGATATGCCCCAGAAACAGCGCCACCGGCAGGGCTATCAGGCAGGAGAGGGCCAGGCACAGCGCGCTGAGCCAGAGATGCTCGGCCAGCCGGTGCCACACCCCCTTCTCCCCGGCCCAGTTGGCGGCCGTCGTCAGCCACTGCCATGCGCCCGCGATCGCGTCCATCGCTCAGCCCGCCACCTTCGCCACACGGCCGCCGCGCCGCGCACCGGCCTTCGCCCGCGCCTGCGCCCGCGTCCAGGGCGTCAGCAGTCGCTGAAGGCCCATCAGCAGCAGATCGGCGAGGAGCGCCAGCAGCACACACAGCACCGACGCCGTCAGCACCTCCGCCTTGAAGAAGCCCTCCATGCCGCTGGCTATGAGATTCCCCAGGCCGCCGTAGCCGACGACGGAGCCGATGGTCGTCATCGCCACCGTCGAGACCGTGGCGATCCGCAGTCCGGCCACCAACGCGGGCAGCGCCAGCGGGAGTTCCACCTCGAACAGCAGCCGCGCGGAGCCGTATCCCATCCCCCGGGCGGCCTCCCGCACCTCGGCGGGCACCGCCTGAAGACCGGCGAGGATGTTGCGCACCAGGATCGTCAGCGAATACAGCACCAGGCCCGTGACGACCACCGCCGCCGAGACTCCGAAGACCGGCGTCAGCAGCGCGAACATCGCCAGCGAGGGGACCGTGTAGAGAACCGTCGTCAGCCCGAGGACCGGCCCGGCCGCACCCCGCCAGCGGCGGGCCGCCAGCGCCAGCGGGAAGGCGATCAGCACCCCGAGCGCCACGGACACCGCCGTGATGCCGATGTGCTGGACCGTCGCGTCGACCAACTCCTGGCTGCGGGTGCGGAGATATTCACCGCAGATCCAGTCGTTCGTCTGCAGACAGCTCGGCCCCGCGGCACCGCCGCTCATGGCACGTCACCTCCCCCGCCCCTGTCGCTCACCGTCCGGTGACTGTCTGCGACCCTAAACCCCACCACTGACAATCGGACCGGTCCCGCAGCTCACGGGCGACATCGCCATCCACACGCAACACCGCGTTCACGACCGCCCGTCCACAATGGGCCCGTCCACCATGGGGGGAATCATGATCCGTTTCGAGCACGTCACCAAGAGCTACCCGGACGGCACCACGGCCGTGGACGACCTCACCTTCGAGGTCGCCGAGGGCGAACTCATCACGCTCGTCGGGCCCTCGGGCTGCGGCAAGACCACGACGATGAAGATGGTCAACCGGCTCATCGAGCCCACCAGCGGCCGTATCAGCCTCGGTGGCGAGGACATCTCCGCGATCGACCCCGTCCAACTGCGGCGCCGCATCGGCTATGTCATCCAGCAGGTCGGACTGTTCCCCCACAAGACCGTCCTGGACAACACCGCCACCGTCCCGCACCTCCTCGGCCGGCCCCGCAAAGAGGCCAGGGACCGTGCCGCCGAACTCCTCGACCTGGTCGGCCTGGACCCCTCGACGTACGGCGACCGCTACCCCGACCAGCTCTCCGGCGGCCAGCGCCAGCGCGTCGGTGTGGCCCGCGCGCTCGCCGCCGACCCGCCCGTCCTCCTGATGGACGAGCCCTTCGGCGCGGTCGACCCCGTCGTGCGCGAGCACCTCCAGAACGAGTTCCTGCGGTTGCAGTCCACGCTCCGCAAGACGGTCCTCTTCGTCACCCACGACATCGAGGAGGCGGTCCGGCTCGGCGACCGGATCGCCGTCTACGGTGCCGGGCGGATCGAGCAGTTCGACACCCCCGCGACGGTCCTGGGCGCCCCGGCGACCCCGTACACCGCCCAATTCGTCGGCGCGGACCGGGGCCTGAAGCGGCTCTCCGTCACGCCCGTCGAGCCCGGCGACCTGGAACAGCCCCCGATCGTCCGCCTCGACGACCCCGCGGCCCGCGCCGCCGGCCGGCTCAGCGCCGACGGCGCCCCCTGGGCGGTCGTCCTGGACGCCGACGGGTCGCTGTACGGCTGGGTCCCGTCGGCGGCGCTCACGGGCGCAGCCGGCGGCTCAGCGGCCGGGCCGGGCACCAAGAAGCTCGCCCCGCAGGGCACCGTCCGTGATCACGCCCGGCGGATGGACGCCTGGCTGCCGCTCGGCGCCCCGCTCAAGCAGGCGCTCAGCACGATGCTGCAACACGACGCCGGCTGGGTCGCGGTCCAGGACGGCGGCCGCTTCCTGGGCGTCCTCACGCCCGCCCGGCTGCACACCGCGCTGCGTCGCTCCACCACGGCGGACGCCGCGAACCTCCCGCGCGGCGAGATAGCCCTCGACACCGTCCCGGCATCCGGCCACACGGTCCCGGGCCCCGGCGCCTGACCGGGCGACGGGCGGCCGCGGCGCGACATGCCCCGCCTACCTGGGCCCGGCCGGGCCCGGCGTCACAGCGCCGCGTCCACCCCGCCGTTCCCGTTGCCGCCGTCCTCCGGCAGCTTGCACACCCGCTCCAGGAAGATCGCCGCGGCCACCACCGCCGCACCGGCGACCACCGACAGACCGGCGTAGATCGCCTGGTCCCGGCGCGGTGCGACATCGAGCCCCGCGGTCAGCAAAAAGACGCCGACGCCGCCGTACAGCCCGGCGACCAGCGACGCCACCAGCGCGCTGGCCTGCCCGAAGACCACCGCACGGGCGGCCACCAGCGGATCGACGCCCTTCGCGCCGGGCCGGCGCTCGCGCTGTGCGCGCAGCCGCGACCGGAGCGAGAACGCGGTGGCGGCGAGCACCGCGGCGATCAGCGCCAGCACGATCGGCGCGGCCACCGGCACGCTGGGGAGGGTGCCGATCGAGTCCCACAGCCGGGCGCCGCCCCAGGCCAGCACCCCGGCCGCCAGAAACAGCCCGACCAGCACCTTGATGTGTAGCTGCTTCACCGAGCGATCGCCCCTCGCGCCGTCATGACCATGCCTGCCGTCACGACCATCCTTGCCGCTATGGCCGCGCTGTCCGTTCCGTACGGATGCATCCCGCAGGGAACCGACCCGCAACCCTAACGGCTACTCCGGCAGCCGCAGTTCCAGGTCCGCTCGCGCGGTCACGCCCTCACGGCCGACCACTGACAGCAGTTCGGCCACCGCGCCGCGCCCGGGGACCTCCGCCTCCGGGTCGATGTCGTGCCACGGAACGAGGACGAACGCCCGCTCATGGGCGCGCGGGTGCGGCAGCGTCAGCCGCGGGTCGTCGGAGATCACGTCCTGATAGGCCAGGATGTCGACGTCGATCGTGCGCGGGCCCCAGCGCTCGTCGCGGACCCGCTCGAAGGCTTCCTCGATCGCATGCCCGCGCTCCAGGAGGGAGTCCGGCGGCAGCGTCGTCTTGATCAGCACCACGGCGTTGAAGTACGACGGCTGGGAGCCGGGGGCCACGCCCCAGGGCTCGGTCTCGTACACCGGGGAGACCGCCTTGACCCGCAGACCAGGGGTGTCCTCCAGCGCGTCGACGGCGCCCTGCAGCGTCTCCAGGCGGTTGCCGAGGTTGCTGCCGAGGGAGATCACGGCGCGTTTGGGATTGGAGAGCGTCACATCCGCGGCGTCCACCTGCTCCACGACGGAGGCGGGCACCGGCTGTACGGTCGGGTCACTGCTGGTGTTCATGTACTCGACTCCGAGTGATGGTGATGGTCACGTCGTCGAAGGGGACGGTGATCGGCGCGTCGGGCTTGTGCACCACCACCTCCACTTCCTGCACACCTTCGTGCTTGAGGCACTGGTCGGCGATGCGCTCGGCCAGGGTCTCGATGAGGTCGACGGGCTCGCCCTCCACGACGGCCACCACCTCCTCGGCCACGACGCCGTAGTGCACGGTCTTCGCGAGATCGTCGGAGGCGGCCGCCTGACGGGTGTCCAGACCGAGCACCAGGTCGACGATGAAGGTCTGGCCTTCCTCGCGCTCCCGGGGGAACACCCCGTGGTGGCCTCGGGCCTTCAGCCCACGCAGCGCGACACGATCCACCCGAATCACTCCCACTGGTCCCACGGCACCTCTGGCGCCACTGTTCGTCGGTTTCGGGCAGGCACCAGACGGATCCGGCAACACTGCCCCGCCATCGAATCTACCTTCGAGCACCGACAGTCCTCGCCCACGGGGGCTATGGACAAGACCCCGTCCTACTGCTAGGCGCCGCCCCGTAGAGCAGCCCTGAGCAGGCCGGGAGACCGTCCGCGCGGCCTCTTACCCCCCTCCCCACGCCCCACCCCTACCCGTGCCGCACTTGGCTCGAACGGGTGCGCCTCGACCGGACGGCTGACGCCCGCCGCTGACGCGTGCGCAGGCCATCGACCCGCGCGCAAGGGCGGGCGGCCATGGGAAGGCTCACACCCCGCCCCCACCGGGCCCGGCGCCCCCGTCCCCCTGGGGGAACGGCCTCAGAGGGCGTCCTCGTCGCCCTCGCCCTCGCCAACTCCCCCGTCCTCGTCCTCCTCCTCGTCGCGGTCCGCCAGCACCGGCGACCCGTGGTGCGACCACACCCGCCAGCCGTCCTCCGTACGCCGGAAGACATTGGTCGCCACGACCAGCTGGCCGATCAGCGGCCCCACCGAGCCGTCGTCCTCGGCGGGCCCGCCGCTGAGAATGTTCTCGGTGCAGGTCACCAGCGCGGTGTCACCGATGACATCGATCTCCACGTCCGTGAGGAAGAACTGGATGTACTCGGTGTTCGCCATGATCAGTGCGTACGAGCGGAGCACCTCGCCGCGCCCTCGCAACACGGGCCACCCGGGGTGGACCACACTCACCTGACCGTCCAGCCACAGCTCGGACAGCGCCTCGTGATCGCCGCGCTCGATGGTCTCGTACAGGGTCGTGTTCGCCTGCTCGACCAGCTCGATGTCCGTCCGTGGGCCCAAGCCGCTCACACCGTTCCCGTCGTGTTCGCCGTCGTCTCGCTCGCATCACTGCCACCGGCCGTACCGGCCACATGGGCGCCGGCGGCCGCTGCCGCCGCGCCCTCCACGGCACGGGCCACCCGTACCGCATCCGCGCTCGCCCTGACCTCGTGCACCCGCACCGCCCAGGCCCCCTCTCGCGCCACGATCGCCGACACCGCCGCCGTCGCGGCGTCCCGCTCCCGGGCCGGCGGCGGGGCGGCTCCCTCGCCGCCTGCCAGCACCCTGCCCAGGAACCGTTTCCTCGATGCGGCCACGAGCAGCGGCCGGCCCAGCGCCCGCAGCCGCGCCAGACGGGCGACCAGCGCGAGGTCGTGCCCGGCGTCCTTGGCGAAGCCCAGACCGGGGTCCAGGACGATCCGGTCCGGATCGATACCGCCGGACACCGCGCGCTCCATGCTCCGCCCGAGCTCGTCGACGACCTCGCCGACCACGTCCGCGTAGACGGCGCGGTTGTTCATGTCGATGGACTGTCCGCGCCAGTGCATGACGACGAACGGGACGTGGTACGAAGCCACCACCGGCACCATCGCCGGGTCGGCGGCGCCCCCGCTGACGTCGTTGACCAGACGCGCCCCGGCCTCCACAGCCTGCTCGGCGACCGAGGCGCGCATGGTGTCGACGGAGACCACGACGCCGGCCGCGGCCAGCTCCCGTACGACCGGAACGACCCGGCGCAGCTCCTCGGCCTCGTCCACCCGCGCCGCGCCCGGCCGGGTCGACTCGCCGCCCACGTCGACCATGTCGGCGCCCTGCGCCACCAGGTCGAGACCGTGTTTGACGGCAAGTTCGGTGTCGAACCAGTCGCCACCGTCCGAGAACGAATCGGGCGTCACATTCACGACGCCCAGCACCGCGCAGCGGTCCCAGTCCGGCAGTCCGGCCACCCGGCCACGCAACGTACTCATGGCACCAGCGTAGGCCGTGTGCCGACCGGCCGGATTGCGGCCACCGTGTGGCAGGATCTCGCGGGCGCCGGCCCGCTCAGGCCACCCGCTCGACGGCGCCCGCCGCCGCCCGGGCCGGCTCCGGCACATGCGCGCACGGCCGCGGCTCGGCGGCCTTCCTGCGCCGCAGTACGCGCGGCAGGCCCAGCTCCAGATAGCCCTCGGCCTGCAGCGCCGCCAGGCCGATGCGCGGGATGTCACGGCTGTTGCGGAAGACCACGAAGCGGGGCTCCCAGCGTGGCCGGAACTTGTCGTTGAACTTGTAGAGCGACTCGATCTGGTACCAGCGGGACAGGAAGATCAGCATGCCGCGCCAGACCCGGATGACGGGCCCCGCACCGAGCTTCTCGCCGCGCTCCAGGGAGGAGCGGAAGACCGCGAAGTTCAGCGACACCTGCTTGATCTTGAGATCGGGGGCCGCCTGAAGCGCGGCGACGATCAGCAGCTCGTTCATGCCGGGGTCGGCGCTGCGGTCGCGCCGCATCAGCTCCAGGGAGATCCCGGTATCGCCCCACGGCACGAAGTGCTGCATGGCCTTCAGGTCCCCGTACGGGCCGTCCTCCTCGCCCTCGCCGGCCGCCAGATGGGCGGTGGCGATCACCGCATCGCCGTCGGTCACCGCGTCGATCCGGCCCAGCGCCATGGAGAAGCCGCGCTCGGTGTCGGTGTCCCGCCAGGCGTCCGCGGCCTTCTGGATCCGCGCCAGCTCCTCCGGCTCCAGGTCGCGCACCCGGCGCACCCGGGTCTCGTATCCGTTGCGCTCGATGCGCTTGACCATCTGCCGTACGTTGCGCATCGCGCGCCCGGTGAGGGTGAAGTCGGCGACGTCCACGATCGCCTCGTCGCCGAGCTCCAGCGCGTCCATGCCGGTCTCCCGGGTCCACACCTGACCGCCGGTCTCGCTGCAGCCGGTGACCGCCGGCGTCCAGGAGTGCGCCCGTGCCTCCTCCATGAAGCGCTCGATGGCGCCCGGCCAGGCCTCGACATCGCCTATCGGGTCACCGCTGGCGAGCATCACACCGGAGATCACCCGGTAGCAGACCGCGGCCTTGCCGGTCGGCGAGAACACCGCGCCCTTGTCGCGGCGGAGCGCGAAGTAGCCGAGCGAGTCCCGGGCGCCGTGCTTGTCGAGCAGCTCGCGCAGCCGCTGCTCGTCGTCGTCGGTCAGCCGGGCCGCCGGGTGTTCGGGCCGGAAGGCGAGGTACGCGGTGGTGGCGACGGTCAGCAGGCCCAGCGCGCCGAGCGAGTAGCCGACGGTGTAGTCGACCTGGTTGGTGTAGCCGATGGGGCCCTCGAAGCCGAACAGGCCCCACAGGACGTGCTGGGCGCGGTCCCAGAAGGACGGCGAGCCGACGATCTGGTGGTGGTGGGAGCTGACGATCACCATGCCGATGGCGAAGCTCGCGCCGCCGAGGACGACGAGGTTGGCTACGGCCTTCCAGCGGCTGCGCGGATCGGGCAGGGCCGCGAATTCCTTCCGGTGCCACACCAGGAACGCCAGCAGCGCAAGCGAGAGCACCGCTCCGAAAACGGAGTGGCGGTACACGAGCTGAGCGGCGATCCCTACGGGGAGCAGCGCCACGGCCGCTCCCCAGGCCCGCCGCTTGCGCCGTTTGAGCCCATGGGCCAAAAGGAGCAGCAGGATGCCGACGACGATGGAGGCGGCGGCCGCCAACGGGCTCACCGCGCCCGGCAACACCTCCGCGAGGGCGTGCATCCGGCTGTGCCGGAATCGCGGGAACACTCCGGCCACCAGGTTCAGCAGACCGACGACCACGCCGGCCGTTCCGACGAACCCCGGCACCGATTCCGGCCGCGGGCCGCGGAGCCAGCGTGGCGTTCGCCACGCAACCGTCTCCGACTTTTCGCCATCTAGCCTGTCAGACATCACTTTCCCGTCGCCCCGGTCGAGAGAACGTGCGAGCCTTGTCGCAGCATCTGGACTTTTTGCGCCCTGTATGACGGCGTTTCAGGGCTCGGGGTTCCACTAGCGGTACGGATGGCCCGGCCGCCCGGAAGAAAGCACCACATGGGTCTCACCAGCAAGAAAGTGCTGCTTCTTGCCGTCCTCGTCGCGGTGGCACTGTTCATCCTCACTGTTTGGCTTTGGCCGCGCCTGTCCAAGGGGAACTGGCGCACCGTCCTCGGGCGCATCGGACTCCTGCTGGCAACCCAGCTCTCCCTCTTCGCCTCGATCGGCCTGTTCGCCAACAACTCCTTCGGCTTTTACGCCTCCTGGGCCGACCTCTTCGGCCAGGAGCAGGATCCGGGCGTGGTCACCAACTACCAGACCGGCCCGAACGGGACGAAGTTGCAGATGCTGGGCACCGAGCGCATCAGCGTCGAGAACGGGTCCCGGCCCAAGGCCGCCGGCCGGATCGACAAGGTGCTGATCCGCGGGGAGCATTCCAAGATCGCCAGCCCCGCGTTCGTCTATCTGCCGCCGCAGTACTTCCAGAAGAAATACGCGAACACGAAATTCCCGGCGGCCCTGGTGCTCACCGGCTACCCCGGCACCGCCGAGGCCCTCTACAAAAAGCTGCATTTCCCGCAGACCCAGCACGATCTGCTCAAACAGCACAAGATGCGGCCGACGGTCCTGGTGATGATGCGCCCGACCGTCGCACCGCCCCGCGACACCGAGTGCGTGGACATACCGAACGGCCCGCAGACCGAGACCTTCTTCACCAAGGACCTGCGCACGGATATCGCCGAGCACTACCGAATAGGGCGCGAGGCCAAGAGCTGGGGGGTCATGGGCGACTCCACCGGCGGCTACTGCGCGCTGAAGATGACCATGCGCCACCCCGAGGCGTACTCCACCGCCGTGGCCCTCTCGGGCGCCTACAAGGCCCCTCTCGACGCCACCACCGGTGACCTCTTCGACGGCAACCGGCAGCTGGAGCGCGAGAACAATCTGCTGTGGCGCCAGCGCAACAAGCCCGCGCCTCCGGTGAACCTGCTGGTCACCACCAGCAAGCAGGGCGAGGCGAACTACCACCAGACGCTGCGTTTCATCCAGCAGACGAAATCGCCGACCCGCATCTCGTCGATCATCCTCGACAGCGGCGGCCACAACTTCAACACCTGGCGCCGCGAGATCCCCTCCGCCCTGGAGTGGATCGGCAACCACCTCAAGGCCTGACACACCCGTGTGGTCCTGAACACGCCCGGGTCCCTGCAACGCCTGAGGGGCCCGGGCGTCACCGTCCCGTCCGCGCCAGATGCCCGTTGGACAAGAAACCCGGGTGCGGTTCGAGGCGGAAGCTGTAGAGCGTGAACGGTTTCGTGCCTCCGGCGATGCGCGGGTCCTGGACCCATCCGGCTTCGACGAGTTCCACAGCATGGGCCTCGGGTACGAACGTGCGGCGTCCGGGCCAACTGTCCGCAGCAATCACTTGAGAGGCCCTCCCGTCGGTGCTCGGCGTGAACCTGGCCCCGGTACGTTCGCACCACGCGCGGAAATCGTTGCCGCAGATGATGCGCATCGCCACCAACGTACTGCCGCAACAGATCTGCCAGGTACGAGCAGACAACACGAACCCGGAAACCCGGCACGTCCCGCCCGAGGTAGCCGGACGGCCGGGAGACTGGTTCGACGCGGGCTTGCAGCCCCGATGCGCCCTTGAGAGCGGCGGCGTACTTGGCGGCGAACACCTCCTCGTTCACCACCAGTGACACATGGTTCGTGCCGACGGTCCCATCAGCACAAGTAGCTCCGATGACATATCCGAGCTGGTATCCGGGACAGATGGACAGCCACTCCCGGCAAAGCTTCGGGCAGCGGACCACGCCACAACGGTCTCCGCGGCATCAGCGGCATGCGCCCAGCCGTCCGGGCTCGTGAGAAGCAAACTCTCATGGGCCGCGATAAGCGCGCGGGCTGTGCTGACCTGGATCAGGCGATGAGTTTTCACAGCTGCTCGGCAGCCCACCGCTCCCCACACCGACCCCCTCATGCGTAACCATCGCACCACGGGGAGTACGGGGAGGCAGTGACAATCAGGCCGGTCCGCTGCGCTTGAAGGGATCTACCGAGCCATTATCAGGCTCATCGCCTCGGCCCGGGTCGAAGCGTCCCGAAGCTGGCCGCGCACCGCCGAGGTGGTCGTCTTGGCCCCCGGCTTGCGAATTCCGCGTACCGACATGCACATGTGTTCCGCTTCGACCACGACAATCGCGCCCCGGGCTTCGAGGATCCGCATGAGAGAGTCCGCGATTTGAGTGGTCAGACGTTCCTGCACCTGCGGGCGGCGGGCGTAGACGTCGACCAAGCGGGCCAGCTTGGACAACCCGGTGATCTTGCCGCTCTCGGCCGGGATGTACCCGACGTGCGCCACACCATGGAAGGGCAGGAGATGGTGTTCGCACAGCGATACGATTTCAATGTCCTTGACCAGGACCAGCTCATCATGCCCGAGGTCGAACGTCGTCGTCAGTACATCCTCAGGTTGCTGCCAGAGCCCCGCAAGAATCTCCTTGTACGCCCGCGCCACCCGTGCCGGCGTCTCCAGCAGCCCCTCGCGGTCCGGGTCCTCGCCCACCGCGATGAGCAGCTCGCGGACGGCGTTCTCGGCGCGCTTCTCGTCGAATATGCCGATCTTGCCGTCGACGTCCAGCGTCACAGGGTCCGTCATGTGGTGCCTCGTTCCTTCTGCGCCCGCTCGGATCGCGGTCGAATCGCGAAATGCCGCGCCCCCAGGCTAAACCTGAAGGGCGCGGCATTTATTCCGGGGCCTGAGGCCGCCGGGATGCTCAGCTCTCGGGGCGCTTGTCCTCGGGAACCTCCGCCTTCTCCGTGGAGACGGTGGCGGTCGTCGGCACGGAGCCGTTGGCCGGGGCCAGCTCCTTGGGCGACAGCACCGGCGGCCGGGTGGAGGGCGTACGGCGCGAGGAGCCGGTCCACGCCGGGCGCGCCGGGCGCTTGATCACATGCTTGAAGAGCTCGGCGATCTCTTCCTTGTTGAGCGTCTCCTTCTCCAGGAGCGTCAGCACCAGGTTGTCGAGCACATCGCGGTTCTCGACCAGGATCTCCCACGCCTCGTTGTGCGCGGTCTCGATGAGCTTCTTGACTTCCTCATCGACCAGCGCGGCGACCTCTTCGGAGTAGTCGCGCTGGTGACCCATCTCACGGCCCAGGAAGGGCTCGGAGTTGTCGGTGCCGAACTTGATCGCGCCGAGCCGCTCGGTCATGCCGTACTGCGTGACCATCGCGCGGGCCGTTGCGGTGGCCTTCTCGATGTCGTTCGCGGCGCCCGTGGTCGGGTCGTGGAAGACCAGCTCCTCCGCCGCGCGGCCGCCCAGCATGTACGCCAGCTGGTCGAGCATCTCGTTGCGGGTGGTGGAGTACTTGTCCTCGTCGGGCAGGACCATGGTGTAGCCCAGGGCCCGGCCGCGGGACAGGATCGTGATCTTGTGGACCGGGTCGGAGTTCGGTGAAGCCGCCGCGACCAGGGCGTGTCCGCCCTCGTGGTACGCGGTGATCTTCTTCTCCTTCTCGGACATGATCCGGGTCCGCTTCTGCGGGCCGGCCACGACGCGGTCGATCGCCTCGTCCAGGAAGTGGTTGTTGATCAGCTTCTCGTCGCCCCGGGCCGTCAGCAGCGCGGCCTCGTTGAGGACGTTCGACAGATCGGCACCGGTGAAGCCGGGGGTGCGCTTGGCGACGGCCGAGAGGTCGACGTCCGGGGCGACCGGCTTGCCCTTCTGGTGGACCTTGAGGATCTCCAGACGGCCCTGCAGGTCCGGACGGTCGACGGCGATCTGCCGGTCGAAGCGGCCGGGGCGCAGCAGCGCCGGGTCGAGGATGTCCGGGCGGTTCGTGGCGGCGATCAGGATCACGCCGCCCTTCACGTCGAAGCCGTCCATCTCGACCAGCAGCTGGTTGAGGGTCTGCTCGCGCTCGTCGTGGCCACCGCCCAGGCCCGCACCACGGTGCCGGCCGACGGCGTCGATCTCGTCGACGAAGACGATCGCCGGGGCGTTCGCCTTGGCCTGCTCGAACAG
This sequence comes from Streptomyces inhibens, assembly GCF_003389455.1. GTDB lineage: Bacteria > Actinomycetota > Actinomycetes > Streptomycetales > Streptomycetaceae > Streptomyces > Streptomyces inhibens. The sequence continues at coordinate 14,062 of NZ_QUAC01000456.1, forward strand.
GTCACGGACACGGGAGGCACCGACACCGACGAACATCTCGACGAAGTCGGAACCGGAGATCGAGTAGAACGGGACGCCCGCCTCGCCGGCGACGGCGCGCGCGAGCAGCGTCTTGCCCGTTCCGGGCGGGCCGTACAGCAGCACGCCCTTGGGAATCTTGGCGCCGACGGCCTGGAACTTCGCCGGCTCCTGGAGGAACTCCTTGATCTCGTGGAGCTCCTCGACCGCCTCGTCCGACCCCGCGACGTCCGAGAACGTCGTCTTCGGGGTGTCCTTGGTGATCAGCTTCGCCTTCGACTTCCCGAAGTTCATCACCCGGGAGCCGCCGCCCTGCATCTGATTCATCAGGAACAGGAAGGCGATCGGGATGAGAATGAAGGGGAGCAGCGTCAGCAGCACGCTGACGAACGGATTCTGCTTCGACGGGGAGACGGTGTACCCGTCTTTGATTTCGCCGGTCTGGTACTTGGCCTGCAGGTTCTTCGCCAGATCGACGCCCTGGTCGCCGATGTAGCTTGCCTGGATCTTGTTGGAGCCGTCGACCTTGTTGGAGCCCGACAGCTCGACCTTGATCTTGTTCTCGTCACCGGTCGTCAGCTCGGCGGACTTCACCTTGTTGTCAGCGATCGCCTTGACGACCTGACCGGTGTCCACCGTCTTGTAGCCGCCGGACGAGCCGACGACCTGCATCAACACGACCACGGCGAGGACGGCCAGCACGATCCACATGACCGGCCCACGGAAGTATCGCTTCACGTCCATCCATACGGAGCCGCTGAGGCCCCGTCCCTCCTGCCACAGTGAGGCACAACGCCCTTGGGAGGGCTGGTCGTGCGTACGGTGTATTACTGGCCCGAAAAAGAACTGCCTTCGGACGGTACCCCAGCATTGTCACCCGGCGCCTGCGCCGACGGTGAACATGCAGCCGAGGATTCCGTTCTCCCTGCTCCAACGGCGGGAGGCCCCGAAGGGTTCCCGCCGGGGCGCAGCGGCAGGTCCGGGCCTCGCCCGGCCACGTCGGCCGGACGGGCGCGGAACGCCCTCAGCCGCCGTAGACGTGCGGCGCGAGGGTACCGACGAACGGCAGATTGCGGTACTTCTCCGCGAAGTCCAGGCCGTAGCCGACGACGAACTCGTTGGGGATGTCGAAGCCGATCCACTTCACGTCGATGGCGACCTTGGCCGCGTCCGGCTTGCGCAGCAGCGTGCAGACCTCCAGCGAGGCCGGCTCGCGCGAGCCGAGGTTCGACAGCAGCCACGACAGCGTCAGGCCGGAGTCGATGATGTCCTCGACGATCAGGACGTGCTTGCCCTTGATGTCGGTGTCGAGGTCCTTGAGGATGCGGACCACGCCGGAGGACTGGGTGCCCGCGCCGTAGGAGGAAACGGCCATCCAGTCCATCGTGACGGGGGTGGACAGCGCACGCGCCAGATCCGCCATCACCATCACGGCGCCCTTGAGGACTCCGACGATGAGCAGGTCCTTGCCCGCGTACTCCGCGTCGATCTTCGCGGCCAGCTCGGCCAGCTTCGCGTCGATTTCTTGCTTGGTGATGAGCACCGACTGAAGGTCGGTGCTCATGTCCTTGTCGTCCACCCGTGCCACTCTCGCTTGGTTCGGTGTTCACGTCAGTCGTGAGACTTCGGATGCGGGGCAGCGTCTCGGCTCAGCCCTGCCGAATGACCAGTCTGCCACCCTGCCGACGGACACCGACCCGCCCGGGGAGGTTGATGGCCCCCTGCCCCCGCCAGGCCGTGATCAGCCGGTCCACTTCCTCGATGTGGCGGGCGAAGAGCGAACCGGCCGGTGAACCGGCGCCGATGACGGCCCGGCGCAGCACCCGGCGGCGTACCGCGGGGGGCAGGGCGAACAGGGCGGCGACGTCGAGGGTGCCGGTGTCGTCGAGCACCGCGCCCTCGGCATCGGCGGCCCAGGCGTCCAGGGCGTCGGCGTCGTCGCGGGAGAGCTGGGCGGTACGGGCCAGCGCCTCGACGACGCCCTTGCCGAGCGCCTTCTCCAGGGCGGGCAGCCCTTCGTGGCGCAGCCGTGAGCGGGTGTAGGCGGGGTCGGCGTTGTGCGGGTCGTCCCAGACGGGCAGCGACTGGATCAGACAGGCCTTGCGGGCGGTCTGGCGGTCCACGTCCAGGAAGGGGCGGCGGTAGCGGCCGTTCCTGCCGCTGGTCGCGGCCATCCCGGAGAGCGAGCGGGTCCCGGAGCCGCGGGCGAGACCGAGCAGCACCGTCTCGGCCTGGTCGTCGCGGGTGTGGCCGAGGAGGACCGCGGAGGCGCCGTGGCGTTCGGCGGTGGCGTCCAGGGCGGCGTAGCGGGCGTCACGGGCGGCGGCCTCGGGCCCGCCCACCCGTCGCCCGCCACCACCCCGGTACGAGGCGCTGTGCGCCACCCTGTTTGATTCGTCCACATCGACGGCGATGGCCTCTACCGGGTCGAGCCGCAGGGCCCGCAGCCGCAGGGCGACCTCGGCGGCGCGGAGGTCGGAGCCCTCCTGGAGCCCGTGATCGATGGTGACGCCCCCGGCGCGGACGCCCAGCTTGGGGGCCTCGAAAGCGAGAGCGGAAGCGAGCGCCATCGAATCGGCGCCGCCGGAGCACGCGACGAGCACGAGCGGGGGCTCGCGCCGGTCCTGCGCGCAGTCGTGGTTGAGCACGTCGTGGAGTACGCGGCGGACCGCCAGGCGTATCGCGGCGACCGCTGGATGGGGACCCATGTCCGTTTCCAATCGTTCAGCTGGGGAGCCTCGGGCTGCGGACGGCACATCGTCACACAGAGTGCCTAGATGGTGACAGAGACGAGCGGTTCCCCGAGCATTGCACGCCTATCCATCGGCAACGGTCCCTCAGACGGGTGATAGAAGGGGCGCTCTTCTGCCACGCGGCGTGCCCAGCTCACGCCGTTCGCTTACGGTGCCCCGTCGGCCTTGCGGTGCACCCGCGCGATCCAGTCCGCCGGTTTGGCGATCTCTTGTTTGGTGGGGAGAGTGTTCGGCGACGTCCACACACGGTTGAAACCGTCCATGCCGACCTCCTCGACGACCGAGCGGACAAACCGCTCACCATCGCGGTACTGCCGCAGCTTGGCGTCCAGACCGAGCAGCTTACGCAGCGCCTGGTCCAGCCGTCCGGCACCACTGGCCCGGCGCTTTTGGAACTTCTCCCGGATCTCGGCGACCGAGGGCACGACATCCGGCCCCACGCCATCCATCACATAATCGGCATGTCCCTCCAGCAGGGACATCACCGCCGTCAACCTGCCGAGAATCTCGCGCTGCGCGGGCGTCTGTACGAGATCGACGATGGAGCGGCCGCCGTCGTCGCCCTCCTCGCCCTCGGGCTTGGCGCCGGCCAGCGACTGGGCGGCCTCGCGCAGCCGCTCCAGGAGCGTGCCCGGATCGATGTCCGTCTCGCCGAGGAACGACTGGATCTCGCCCTCGATGTGGTCGCGCAGCCACGGGACGGCCGTGAACTGGGTGCGGTGGGTCTCCTCATGGAGGCACACCCACAGCCGGAAGTCGTGCGGCTCCACGTCGAGCTCGCGCTCCACATGGACGATGTTCGGCGCGACCAGGAGCAGCCGGCCGCCCTGGGCCGCTGCCGGCAGGTCACGGGAGGCCGGGGCGAACGTCTCGTACTGGCCGAGGACCCGCGAGGCCAGGAACGACAGCAGCATGCCCAGCTCCACGCCGGTCACCTTGCCGCCCACCGCGCCGAGCACCGCACCACCGGGAACCGTCGAACGGCGGTCCTCCATCTTGGCCAGCAGCGGCTTGAGCACGGCCCGGAACCCGGCGACATTGGCCTTGATCCAGCCGGGCCGGTCCACGACCAGGACAGGTGTGTCGTGCGGCAGCTCGCCCGTCGCGTCGGGCTGTGCCATCCGCGTGAACGCGCGGACGTGCGCCTCGGAGGACTTGGCGTGCCTGCGCAGCTCGGCGACGATCGCCCGCGCCTCGTCCCGGCTCACCTCCGGCCCGGGCCGCACGAACCGGGTCGCGGTCGCGACCGCGAGATTCCAGTCGACCATCTCGGTTCCACCGATGCTCGTCATGGGTTCACCGTACGTGGGCACTCCGCCAGGGGGTAGCCGACCACGGTTCCGGCTTTCTGCGGGTGTGGTGACCTGCCTTAGCGGCACCCGCAGTTGGCCACCGCCGAGGCGAGTTTGTCGAGGGCCTGTTGGGCGCCCTGGGGGTCGGTGGTGCCGGTGGTCATGAAGGAGAAGACCAGGAGGCGGCCGTCGGCGTCGACGACGGTGCCGGCGAGGGTGTTCACGCCGGTGAGGGTGCCGGTTTTGGCGCGTACGGCGCCGGCGCCGGTGCTCTGGCCCGTGTAGCGGTTGCTCAGGGTGCCGGTGAAGGCGGCCACCGGGAGGCCGGTGACGACGGGGCGCAGGGCGGGGTACTCGGGGTCGGAGGCCTGGAGCAGGAGGCGGGAGAGCAGGGCGGCGGAGACCTTGTCGTCGCGGTCCAGGCCGCTGCCGTCCTCGAAGACGGCGCCGGCCAGGGGGAGGTGCGCCCGTTCGAGGGCGGTGCGTACGGCCTTGCCGGCGCCGGCGAAGCTGGCCGACCGGCGGGAGGCGAGGGCGGTCTGGCGGGCCAGGGCCTCGGCGATGTCGTTGTCGCTGTAGGTGAGCATCCGCTCGACGAGCGCCGAGAGCGGGAGGGAGTGGACGGCGGCGAGGCGCTCCTGCTTCTTGGGGGCCTTGGCGCCGGTGGGGTCGCCGTCGACGGTGATGCCGCGCTCGTGGAGGAGGTCGGCGAAGGTGCGGGCGGCGGTGCGGGCCGGATCGGCGTCGCGGGGGGCGGTGCCGTGCTCGGTGTCGTCCAGGCGCGCTTCGTCGGTCATCAGGGGCGTGACGGGGGCGATGTTCTCGTTGGGGCCGATGGGGTGCATAACGGGGCCCGAGTAGGCGGAGGTGTCGTAGCCCAGGCTGATCTTGGAGAGGTGGCGCTGCTTCAGGGCGCGCGCGGTGGCGTCGGCGAGGGTGCGCAGATTCGCGGGCTGCTCCTCGGCGCCGTGCCGCGGGGCGCGGGCGGTGAGGGTGGGGTCGCCGCCGCCGACCAGGACGATGCGGTCCTTGCCGGCCATGACGACCGTGGTGTTGATGCGGTGGTCGGGGCCGAGTGCGGAGAGCGCGGCGACGGCGGTGGCGAGCTTGACGGTGGAGGCGGGGGTGGCGGCCTTGTCCTGGCCGGCGCCGAAGACCTCACGTCCCGCGGCGACGTCGAGGACGGAGGCCGTACGCAGCGGGCCCAGCGCCGGGTCCTTGAGCAGCGGTGCGAGCGCGTCGGCCAGCCCCTCGTTGGTGGGTACGGGGGCCGCGCCACGGCCCGCGGCGCCGTGCGCGGGGCCGCCGAGCGCGGGCAGTACGGGCGGTGCGCTGGGCGCGGGGCGGTCGAGCC
>NZ_QUAC01000458.1 GCF_003389455.1 Streptomyces inhibens
GGGCGGCCGGGCCGGCGTTCTCGGCCGCCTGGCGGGCCAGCCGGGCCGCCTCGCCGAGCTGGGCGGCGCTGAGCCGGCCGCCGATGAGGGAGGTCAGTGCGCGGTCCATGGCCAGCAGCCGTGCGTCCAGCACCTTGGCCGGCTCGGCGACGGTCCAGATCTGCGGGATATGGCGGGCGATCAGCCGCGGGCTGAAGCTGTAGTACGTCGCGGCCACCAGCTCGGGCCCGGCGGCGCCCAGCGGAGCCGTACGCCAGGCGAAATAGCTGGGCCAGCGGGTGGCGACGTCATAGCCGAGGTCGGCGGCGACCTGCCGGGCCTCGGGGGCGAAGTACAGCGTGGCGTGCAGTGGCTCCAGCACGTGCCACATCCGGCGGGCGACCGAAAGGTATTCCGACATCGCTTTACCTCATGGCCTTCACGATGCGTGCGCAGACAGGGAGGGTTGGACCGTAGTCCGGAACACGGCCGTCGGTCCGAGGAATCGGGCAGCTGGGGCTCCCTGGAACCCGGTGCCGGACGAAAAGCCGTGCGAAATACTGACTTCCCCGATTACGCCGCGTAAATCCAGCACGTAGATGACAACTCTGTGTAGCTGACGCCTGGTTGGGGCGCAGAGGGTTTCAGCCGCCGGCGCCGGGAGGCCCCGCGGACCGTCCGCTCGGGACGTCCGCGCGATATGCGGTCGAACTTCGCGGAGCGCGGTGAACTCGGCGCCGCCCTCGCCGTGTTCGTGGACGGACGCAAGGTCGCCGACCTGTGGGGCGGGACCGCCGATGACCGGACCGGCCGGGCCTGGACGAAGGACACCGTCCTTCCGGTCATGTCCTGCACCAAGGCCCTGGTGAGCATCTCGGCCCATCTGCTCGCCCAGCAGGGGCGGCTGGATCTCGACGCTCCGGTGGCCAATTACCGGCCGGAGTTCGCACAGCACGGCAAGGAGCGGATCACCACCCGGATGGTGCTCGCCCACACCGCCGGTATCCCGCTCGCCGAGCGCCGGCTGACCTTCGAGGAGCTGACCGCCTGGAATCATCGGCGACGAACTGGGGCTGCGCACCTGGCTCGGCATGCCGGAGGAGGAAATACCGCAGCTGGCCCGGCTCATCGAGGCCGAGGGGCGGGCCTCGATGCCGCCCGCCGACGCGCTGCTCGCACGGGCGGTGACGATGAACGGGGCACTGCCCTTCCCCGGTCTCGACGATCCGCACGGCTGGAACTCGCCGGCGGTGCTGACCGCAGAGTTCCCCGGTGCGGGCGCGGGTCTCCTCGGCACGCGGCCTGGCGGCGCTGTACGCGGCGGTCGCCACCGCCGTGGACGGCTCGGCGCGGCTGCTCACCGAGGACACCGTCACCGACGCGGTCAAGGAACTGTCGGGCGGGCCGTCGTGGTCGGGGCTGCCGAATCTGGGCGCGCGCTGGGGGACCGGCTTCGTCGTCGACTCGGCGTTCCGCCGGCTGCTCGGCCCGCGCTCCTTCGCCAACAGCGGGGCGGGCGGCCAATTCACCTTCGGGGACGATGCCTTCGGCGTCGGCTTCGCCGCTACCGCCAACCGGATGGGCGGCGGCGGTGACCAGCGCGCCGAACGGCTCATCGGGGCGCTGCGGGACAGCCTCGGGGGGTGAGGTCCGGGCCCGGCTCCGGGGCGTCGTGCCGCCGGAGCCGGGTGCGTGGCCGGTCGGCCGCGGTGAGGGCGGGCGCACTGTTTCGGCGCGTCCGCCCTCACCGCGGTCGGGAAGCCGGGCGGTTGGCCCGCCCCGCTCCTCCGGCTAGTCGTCCGGGTCCGTGAGCGAGGAGTACTGCTCCGGGTGGCGCAGCAGCGCGCCGATGTGGGCGGCGGCCGTCGACAGCCGGCGGCGGGACTCCTTGAGCTGCTCGGCCGTGACGCCGTGATCGCGCGCCGCGTCCCGCAGATCGTCGCGGAAGCGGTCCAGCAGCCGGTCGAAGTCGCGGGCCGGATCGTCGCCCGCCGGCTCGTGCGCCCACTCCGGCGCCGGGGGAGCCTCCGCCGCCGGGCCCTCCTTGGCCAGGTCGACGCGCTCGACCGTCACCCGGGTCCCGTTGGCGTCGCCGTTCCGTGCGCCGCCGTCCTGCGCACCGGCCCGGTCCTCGCCGGGCAGGCCGCCGGTGAAGCGGCCGACCTCGCGGGACACCTCGGACAGCGCCTCGCGCACCGCGCCCGACCAGTCGCCGGTCCGCACCGCCCCCTGGGCCTGCTCCTGTACGTGCTTGATGACCCGCTGGATCTCCTCGCGCGCGAACACCTGGGCCTCCCGGGCCTGCTTACGGGCCCGCTGGGCGTCCTGCCTGGCCCGCTTGCTCTCCTCCTTGGCCCGCCGCGCCTGTTCCTTCCACTCCTCCTTGGCGCGCCGGAACTCCTCCTTGGCCTGCCGCCAGGACTCCTTGTCGCCGAATGCGCCGTCGAAGTAGTCGGAGGCGCCCGGGAACGGCCGTCCGGCGCCGTCGTCCGTGCCGGTCTTCGTCCCGTCGCCGTTCCGCCCGGCCTTACCGGACGCGCCCGCATCCGCGCGGGCCTGCTGTGCGGCTTCCCGGATCTCGCGGCGCAGATCGCGCGCCGAACCGCTCACGTCCTCCCGGATGTCGGAGGCGAGCGCGGCGACCGACTCCCTGATCTCCAGCTCAAGATCGGCCAACTCGCCACCACGGTCGGCGAGTTCGGCCCGGCCGGCGTCGGTGATCGAGTAGACCTTGCGGCCGCCCTCGGTCGCATGCGTCACCAGGCCCTCGGCCTCCAGCTTGGAGAGCCGGGGGTAGACCGTGCCGGCGGAGGGGGCGTACAGGCCCTGGAAGCGCTCCTCCAGGAGGCGGATGATCTCGTAGCCGTGCCGCGGGGCCTCGTCCAGCAGCTTGAGGAGGTAGAGGCGGAGGCGGCCATGGGCGAAGACGGGAGGCATGCTCAGAGCACCTTCTTCTCGGCGGGCGGGGCGGTGGGCGAGTCCTTGTGCGGGCCCGGGGCCGGGCCGTCGCCCGGGCCCGCGGGGCCGTCACCGAGGTCGCTCCGCGGGCTGTCCTCGTCCTCGAAGGCGGGCCGGCGCAGCAGCGCGAGGCCGCCGGAGACGGTGGTGACCTTGAGCGTGCCGGTGCCCGCACCCAGCGAGCCGGTGATCTTCTTCGCGCCCCACTGGCCGCTGACCCGCAGAGCGTCGAAGGCGTTGGCGACCGTGCCGGACGTGGTGTTGGCGTCCACCGTGGCGTCGGTCGGGTCCGGCAGCCGGATGGCGACCTCCCCGGAGACCGTCGCCAGATGGATGTCGGCGCCCTGCGCGGGGTCCAGATCGAGGACCATGTTGCCGCTGACGGAGTCGGCGTGCACCGCGCCGCCCGCGCCGTCGATGACCGTCAGATCCCCCGAGACGGAGTTGAACCGCAGATCGCCGGTGAGCGCCTGCACCTCGACATTGCCCGAGACGGTGTCGGCCCGCACCGCACCGGCCAGCCCGACGAGCGTGCTGTCACCGGAGACGCCGCGGACGTCCGTACGCCCCGCGATGCCGGAGACCACCGCGCTGGCGCCGACCACGCCGACCTCGACACGGGTGTCGGCGGGAACGGTCACCGAGACCACCGCGCCGCGGTTCCACCCCTTGCGGTCGAGGAACTTCAAGAACCCCTTCCAGGGGAGGTCCTCATACCCGACGGACAAGGTGCCGCCGCTGCACGAGACGGTCAGCGGCGGGCCGTGCAGCTCGCTGATCTCCAGGCGGGCGGGGCTGCCGTCCGAGGTGCCGACGACATTGACGGTGCCGCCGACCACGCGCACGTTGAGCGCCTCGACGGGCTCCGTGATCTCCAGCTTGCGTGGTTCGGCCACCTGCATCGGATACTGCGACCACTCGGTCCGGGCTGACATTCCTGGCCTCCCCTGGATAGCCGTGCAACGCAACATATCGCGTCTTCTCCAGACACGATATATCGCGGCTTGCGGAAGTCAAGCGCCCCGCCCCGGAGCTTGCCCCTATTCGCCCCCGACGCGTCCCCTAGGGCCTACGTGTCCAGGGCCTACGCCCGTCCGGGGCCTGCTCGTCCGGGCCTACTCGTCCTCGTCCTCGTCGTCCAGGCGGGCCAGCCAGGTGGCCAGCCGCTCGACCGGAACCTCGAAGTCCGGGTTCAGGTCGACGAACGTACGCAGCTGATCGGCCACCCATCCGAGGGTGACCTCCTCCTCGCCGCGTCGGTTCTCCAGCTCCTCGATGCCACGGTCAGTGAAATACACGCGCTCTCCATCAGGGGTCATGGGACATTCCCGGCCAGGATAGGCAGGCCCACGGACCTCTCGCGCCACAGGCGCCCGCGGGCTAGCCTGATCACCTGTCAACGGTCCTGCGGCAATTGGGGAATTGTCGTCCAGGGGGAGCAGGAGGCCGTGATGCAAGATCGCGCACAGCGCATCGAACTGCCCGACGGCACGGAGGTCTGGGCCCGGGTCTCCCGGCTGGACGCGCCCGGGCTCGACGGGGTGGACGATCCGGACGGGACGGCGGACGAGGATTTCGAGGACGTCGGCGCCTGGGACGCGCTCGGTGCCCGGGTCGAGGGGCTCCGCGAGGTGATCGGTGGGGTCGCCGACAGCGTCCGGCAGGCCACCGAGCGGGTCGCGCCGCACGAGACCAGTGTGACCTTCGGCGTGGAGCTGTCGGCCAAGCCCGGCAAGGCCGTCGCGCTGCTCGCGGACGGCGAGGCGAAGGCCAACCTCTCCATCACGCTCACCTGGCGGAGCGAGCGCGCCGGCTCCTCCCCGGAGGAGCCGCGGCGGGCGAACGCGGCCGACCGCCGGGAGCCGGACGATTCGAGCCGCTGATGGCGACCTCCGAGGGGCAGCCCACCGGCCGCGGTGACCGCGCCCACTACGCACAACTCCTCGACCACGCCGGACGCACCACCGTCGGACTGCGCGCCGCGCCGGACGCGACCGACACCCGGCTGTGGGGCAGCGGCGTGCTGATCGCGCCGGGATGGGTGCTGACCTGCGCCCATGTGCTCGCGGCGAGCGATGGGCGGCGCCGCGAGACCGGCCCGGCCGGTGTCTTCGGGGTCGTGTTCGGCGGCCGGGTCGTGTCCGCGCGCTGGGCGTACGACCTGAGCCGGCCCGACCCGGAGGCCGGGCCCGCCGCCGCCCGCGCCGACCTCGCCCTGGTCCGGCTGCTCGACCCGGAGATCGAGCACCCCTGCGCCTGGCTCAGCGATCAGCCGGCGACGCTCCTGGAGGACGCGTACATCTTTCGCGGGCATGATCAGTCGGGCGGAGGCGGAGGCGGGGTTGCGGCCGGGGCCGGCGCGGGCGGAGCCGGCAGTGTGAGCGGCAGTGCGGCCGGGGGCCCGGCGGAGGAACGCGTAATACGTGAGTCGGAGGGTGGCGGGGACGGCGTACGCGGAGCGCAGGAGGCGCACGACGGCCGTGGCGCCGACGCCGTACCTGCCGTGCCTGCCGCCCCCCGTACCCCCGCCACCCCCGTCGACCCCTTCATCGCCGTCCGCTTCGGCGCCCGTGACGCCCGCGGTCTGCAGTTCGGCAGCGATGTGCGGGTCACGCCCGGTGCGTCCGGCGGGCCGTTGCTGGACTGTGACCGCGGCGAGGTGGTCGGCATCGTCAAGGGCCGCCACCAGCAGGACCATGTCGGGCTCGCGGTGCCGGTCACCGCGTTGCGCGGGCTGGGGCCCGAGCATCTGGTCGTGGGCGCCGAGGGCCTGGGCCCCGACCCGTACCACGCGCTGATGAGCCTGCACGACCGCTGGCACTGGGCCGGTCAGGACCTCGGCCGGAGCGGCGGGCCCACCTGGTTCGACGCCCAGCACGCGATCATGGCGGGCCGGGGCCGGCTGTGGGGTGTACAGGAGCGGCTGCAGGCGCTCGATCTGCTCGCCCGGCTGCCCGCACCGCGCGACCCGCTGGCCGTGGAGGCGGCGGTCGGCGAGGTGCTGGACCGCGGCGAGCGGCCCGGGGCCTGGTCGCTGCGTACCTGGCGGGACGGCCACGGCGCGCTCTACCAGGGCAGCGATCCGTACACCGAGCTCCGCACCTTTGTGCACTATCTGCGGATCGTGGCCCAGCTGACCGCCGACGAGGTGCGCGACGTACCGGGCGAACAGGCCGCCGCGGTCCGCGAAGAGGCGGCCCGCCTCACGGAGTTCGTGCAGGCCAAGGCGGTGGTGTTGCAGCCGCAGGACCGCCGCAGGATCGGGCCGGTGCGGCGCCGGCCGCGCTCCGTGCTCGTCGAGTTCGAGCCGCTCTTCTACGACGAGGGCGGGCACGAGCTGTTCAACTGGTCGGTCAGCGAGGGCTACGGCCAGGGGCAGTGGCTGCGGGTGGACGTCCAGGAGTCGGCCGGCGGGGTGCCCTTCGAGGAGGCCAGGGAGCAGGTGCTGCGGCGGCTCGGCGGGCGGCTGCTGCGGGCCGACAGCGACGCCGGGCCGGGCGCCCGGGTACGCCTGGAGGTCGCCGTCCCCGAAGGCCGCTGGCACACCGCCGCCGGCCAGTGGGAGGTCGCGGCCTCGACCCGGCGCACCGCCCGGCTGCGGCCGGTGGGCCCCGGGCGCGCGGTGATCCTGCGCGACCAGGGACGGCGCGAACAGGTCGATCCGGCCTGGCTGCGCCGCTGGCAGGGCCTTGCCGCCGCGCCCGAACTACAGGCGCTGCGCCTTCCGCCGCGCGCCGGCGCGCGGCCCGGCGCGGGCTCCGCCGAGGCGATCTGGCGGCTGCTGGAGAAGGCGGACGAGGGCGCGCTGCCCGCGCTGTGCCACACGGTCGCCGAAGGGTTCGGCCGGGACGCGGTCGGCGTCGCCCTGGACACCGGCTTCCCGGCCGGGCTGTGGCCGGCCCGCGGCCACGGCGAGGAGCGGGAGTGTGATGCCTCGTGCGAGGAATTCCACCGCGGTGTACGGGAGTTGCTTCACGACTCGGGTGGCCTGGCCCGGCTGCCCGAGCTGGTCAGAAAGCTGCGCGCGCAGGCCGCCGAGGCCGCGGAGGAGGGCACGCACTGGGCCCGCGACCTGGTGCTCCTCTACGACGATCCGGAGGACCCGATACCGCAGCTGTTCACGGACCGGCCACAGGTGTCGCCGCGATGAGCGGGCCGGCGCCGCCCCTAGGGCCTGTCTCCCCGATCTCCGTGGGCCTGCGACGCCTGGCACCGCACCTCGCCGCGTTGTCGGAGTCATCCCAGTACGCCCAGTACGGGGATGATCCTCCGCCTTGCGATGCACGGCACCAGACGCCGCAGGCTGATCCACGCAGATCGGGGAGACAGGCCCTAGGTGAAGCGGGCGCCGCGTACGCCCCGCATGCGCCCGGTGCCCGCCCCGGCGGCCTCCGCCCTTGTGTGACAAGTGGCGCCCCGTACACAGCACTTGGCGCCCCACGGCGCCACCACGCGAGACCGGAAACCGCCCCGTGCGCTTCCGTATGGATGGGTACTGTCATAGCGTCGTGGAAGACTTGTTCGTGACGACGTGATGGCGATGAGTATGCGTGGCGGGCGCGGGGGAAGGCCGGGGCGGATGCCGACGTCTCCGGCGGTCCTCCATGGCCCTCGCTCCAGACCGATGCCTGGCCGGCGACGAGGAGTTCCGACGTGAGCGACTGGCTCATCTACCGTGGCGCGGGGGCACCGCACGACGGAATTGAGCACCTTCCGCCGCCACCCCCCTGGCGCGATTTCGACGGCGGCCCCCTCGTGGCGCCGCCCGCCGCCCTGGACCCCGCCTCCGAGCGCAGGCTGGGCGTCCAGCACCGGGAGGCTAGCCACCACCGCCCCGGCGAGACGGAGCGCGAGCTGGTCAACGCCGCCCTCTATCTGCGCCGGCCGCTGCTGGTGACGGGCGCGCCGGGCAGCGGCAAGAGCACCCTGGCGCATTCGGTCGCCTATGAACTCGGCCTCGGCCGGGTGCTCAGCTGGCCGGTCGTCAGCCGCAGCACGCTCCGCGACGGCCTGTACGACTACGACGCCATCGGCCGCCTCCAGGACCTCCAGATCGCCCGCGCCGCCCCGACCGCCGACGAGGCAACGGCGGCAACGGGTGCGGATGCCGCCGATGAACCCGGCGGCGGCATCGGCCGCTATATCCGCCTCGGCCCGCTCGGTACGGCCCTGTTGCCCGCCGCCAGGCCCCGCGTACTGCTCGTCGACGAGCTCGACAAGAGCGATATCGACCTGCCCAACGACCTCCTCAACGTCCTGGAGGAAGGGGAGTTCAGGATTCCGGAGCTGGAGCGGCTGGCCGGATCCGCCCCCGAGGTGGCGGTGCTCAGCGACGACGGCACCCGGGTGACGGTCCGCGACGGCCGGGTGCGCTGTCACGCCTTCCCCTTCATCGTCCTCACCAGCAACGGCGAACGGGACTTCCCGGCGCCCCTGTTGCGCCGCTGTATCCACCTCCACATCCCGGCCCCCGACAAGGAGCGGCTCGCCGCGATGGTGCGGGCCCACTTCGGCGAGGGGGCCGCCGAGCGCTACGAAGCGGTGATCGACCGCTTCCTGGACCGCGAGCCCGGCGATGTGCGCGCCGTCGACCAGCTGTTCAACGCCATCCACCTCACCCAGAAGGCCGGCTGGACGGACGAGGACGAGGAAGAGACCCGGCGGCGTCTGACGGCGGAGCTGATGCGGCCTCTTGATCGGACGAGGTGAGTGCGGTGCCCCTCGGGGAGCCCGGCCCCGGACCCCTTGACGAGCTCGTCGCCCGGCTGACCGCGGCGGGGGTGCCGGCCGATGCCCGTGGCATGGCCGATGCGCTCTGGCTCGCCCAGTGGATCACGCCGCCCGCGCCGCGGCCCGATGCCTCCGACGCGGACGGGCCCCTTCGCGCGACCTCCGCCGACCGTACAGATCCGGCCACTTTCCGGGTCGGACCGGCCGTATCGGCGGACCCCGTGCCCGACACCGGGACGCCGCCGGCCGACGGCGGCCCCGCGTTATCGGCCGGGGACCCGTCGTCGTCCGTGCTCCAGGACAGCGCCCGGCACCGGGTCGCGGAGCTGCTGCCCACCCAGGACGACCGGGTGCCCGATCCGGACCGCCACCGCCTCGGCGAGGTCGCCGTCCCGATCGCCTCCGCGTTCCCCGGACTGCTGCCGCTGCAGCGCGCGCTGCGGCCCGTCCAGCATTACCGCCCGCCGGCCGCCCCGGCCCGCCGCAAGCTGGACGAGCCCGCCACCGCCGAGCTCTCCGCCCACGCCGAAATGATCATCCCGGTGCTGCGCGGGGTGCACCGCCGCGCGTCGGCACTGCGGCTCCTGATGGACGGCTCGTCCTCGATGGCCGTCTGGGAGCAGATGCTGCACGACCTGCGCCAGGTCTGTGAGCGGGTGGGCGCCTTCCGGGACGTCACCGTGCACTACCTCCACCCGCACGGCCCGGACGTCGGCGTCGCCGCGGCCCCGGGCCCCGGCCGCCCGCTGCGCCCCGCCGACCAGCTGCACGACCCCACGGGCCACCACCTCACCCTCGTCATCAGCGACTGCGCGGGCCCGCTGTGGCGGGACGGCCGGATGCAGCGGCTCCTCTACCGCTGGGCGGCCGACGCCCCGCTCGCGGTGGTCCAGCCGCTGCCCCAGCGGATGTGGGCGCGCACGCTTCTGCCCGCCGTCGCCGGCACCCTCGTCCGCCGCCAGGGCCCCTACCAGGCCCTCGACTTCCGGCCCGCTCGACGCCGCCGCCGCCCAGTCGGGGCACGGGGCTCATCGGCAGGCGCGGTCCGCGAACGCGCCGTCCCGGTCCTGTCCGCGACCCCCTCCGCCCTCGGCTCCTGGGCCCGGCTGGCCGCCGCCGACGCCGGCCTCTCGCTGCGCGGCGCCGCCTCCGTCGTCCGAGCCGACCACGGCGCCGAGCCCCCGGCCGGACCGCCGCCCGCGCCCGGGCGCGGCGAACCGGCCCGTATGGTCAGCGAGTTCGACCAGCAGGCCTCGCCCGCCGCCCGGCTGCTCGCCGTCCATCTCTCGGCCGTCCCGCTCGCGCTGCCCGTCATCCAGCTCGTCCAGCGCGCGATGCTGCCGCAGACCGGCCCGGCCGAGCTGGCGGAGGTGCTGCTCAGCGGCCTGGTCACGCAACTCCCGCCGGACGAGAGGCCATCGGGGGAGCAGAGCGGGGTGGCCGGACCCTGGTACGACTTCGTGCCCGGCGTCCGCGACGCCCTCCTCGGCCGGCTCAGCGCCGGCGAGGCCGCCCTGGTCCTCAAGCACTGCTCGCTCTACATCGAGCGCACCTTCGGCCGCAGCGCCCGCAACTTCCCGGCCGTCGCGGTCGCCATGCTCTCCGGCAGCGGCCGTGAGCCGGAGACCGGCCAGCTCGCCGTCCCCGAACCCTTCGCCCGGGTCTCCGAACGCGTACTGCGCCGCTTCGAACCCGCGCTGCGCCCGCCCGACCGTCGCCCGTATGTGTCCGACGGCCCGGCCGCGGAGGGCGCGGCCCTCCTGGAGCGCTACGAACAGGACCGCGCCGTCCGCGATCTGATCGAGGCCGTCCGCCTGCTGCGCGCCGCCGCCGGACGCCTGCCGCCGGCCGGCACCGACCTCGCCCGCGCCCTGCTGCACGCCTGGGCGAAATGGCGCCAGCCGGACGCCCTGGAGGAGGCGGAGCGGGCGGTACGCGCCGCGGAGCGGGCCACGGCGGGGGAGGAGGCCGCCGACGGCCAGGAGAGCGCCGCCCCCGGGCGGGAGGCCGAACGCACCCGGGCGCTGATCGTGCTCGGCCGGGTCGGCCATGCCCGCGCCCAGGAACGCCGCGCCGCCGGCGCCCCGGACGAGGAACGCGCCGCGCTCGTCGACGCCGCCCGCCATCTGCACGCCGCCTGCGGGCTGATGAGCCTGCTCGACCCCCGTGTCCTGGAGAGCATGGTGCTACGCACCGAAGTCCTGCGCCGTCTGGCCGCCCTGCCCACCATGGCCGACGCACCCGAGCCCGACGGAACAGCCGTCACCTCGGACGCCGGCGGAACTACGGCCTCCCCCGGCCCTCACGGCCCCCCGGGCCCCGTCGACCCACCCGACCCGCTCGACGAAGCGGAACGCTCCCTCACCACCCTCCTCGACCAGTGGCCCAGCGGCGAGCAGGTCCCCGGCGAGGTCTACGCCGCCCGGGGCGGTGTCCTGCTCGACCAGGCCCGACGGGCCGCCCATGGCCACCCCGAAGGACCGCGCCCCGCCGAGGCGCTCGCCGTACGCGCCGCCGACGACCTCGACACCGCCACCGTGCTGCTGCGCCGCCGCGGCAGCGCCGCCGACCGGCTGGTCTGCGAGACGCTGCTCGATCTCGCGGCGGCCCGCCAACTGAACGGCGGCACGGGGCTGCCGTCCGTACTCCCCACCCTCGAACGCGCCCGCGCGATGGCCCGCGCACTCGACGACCCGGCTCTGGAAGCCGACAGCCTGCACCGCACAGCCGCCGCCCAGCGCGCCGTACACACCCGCACCGGCTCCCTGACCGCCCTCGACGACGCCATCGCCGCGCTGGCCGCCGCGCTCCGTCTGACCGCCCCCGATTCGCCCGAGCACAGCTCACTGCTGGCCGAACGCGGTGCGGCGCTGCTGCTGCGGGCCCGCCTGGAGCCGGCCGACGGGCCGGGCAAGCGGCTGGCCAACGAGGCGGTGCACGTCCTGCGCGAGGCGCTGGCCCGGGTCGCGCCCCAGGACCCCGACCTCGGCAACCGCCGGCTGCTGTTCGGCCGCGCCCTGCGGCTGCGCCATGAACGCCAGCCCTCGCTCGCCGATCTGCACGAGGCCGACTGGATCCTGGAGCTCGCCGCCCGCGGCGCGGACGTACCGGCCGCGGTGTCGGCCGAGGCTTGGCTGGAAGTGGGCGATGTCCAGCTCCTGTTGGACCGCCGCTTCGACTCCAGGGAGCGGCACGACCGGGCCGCCGCCTGCTACCGCCGCGCCGCCGCGGCCGCCGGTCGGGCCGACAGCGCCCTGCTGGCCGCCCGCGCCCACCACCGCCGCGGCGAGGTCCTGGAGGTCACCGCCGGTCCCCGCTCCGCGCTGTACGCCTACCGCGAGAGCTGGGAGCAGTGGCAGCGCGCCGCCGAGGACAGCGGCCCCGAGGCGCAGCGCACCCGCGCCCGGATGCGCGCCCTCGAATCCACCGCCTGAGCGCCCTGAGCCCCCGGCCGGCTGCCTGGCAGCCGGCCCCCGAACGTGTTTCTGTGGACAGGAGTTCGGGAACACCCCCGTCCAGCCGGCCAGAGGAGAACAGCGTGGCGACTACCCCCCGCACCGAACCGGCTGCGGCCGCCCCCTCGGGGCCTTCGGCCGAGCCGTTGCCGGATTTCGCCGGGGTTGATGTGGGCAGCTTGGCGGCCCGGACGGACCATGCGGTGCTGGGAGAGGTGGTGGCGCGGCTGCTGCGCCACTGGCCTTCGGCGGACGATGCGGTGGCCTATTACGAGGACGGCGCGTAGAACGTCCTGCGTTGATGCTCAGGAACCGTTGTTTTTGGGCAAACGTGCAAGGAAATCGGCCACTTTTTGAGCGAATTTGCTTCTTCGATCATTGGCAGAGCCATGTACCAAGTACCGGGCGGAAGTTGACGATCCCGGACACCGACGAGGGCAGGGGGCGACGCCGTGGCGGGGGTGCAGACCGGCAAGGCCGCTGCCGTGCCCTTCCGGCAGTTCGTGCTGAAGGTCCACAGCCGCTGCAACCTCGCGTGCACCTACTGCTACATCTACGCCGGCCCCGACCACAGCTGGCGCCGGCGCCCGCAGACCGTCCCGGCCGCCACGATCCGGCAGACCGCCCTGCGCATCGCCGAACACGCCCGCACCCACCGGCTGCGCGCGGTCCGCATCGATCTGCACGGCGGCGAACCGCTGCTCACCGGCCCCGGCCCGCTCCTCGAACAGGCCGCCGCCATCCGCGCCGCGCTGCCCGCCGACTGCAGCGCCGATTTCTGCGTGCAGACCAACGGCACCCTGCTCACCCCGCAGATGATCGAGGTGCTCGGCATCGCCGGATTCCGGCTGGGCCTCAGCCTCGACGGCGGCATCGCCGGCCTCAACCGCCGCCGTATCGACCATGCGGGGCGGCCCTCCTGGCCCGCGGTCTCCCGCGCGGTGGGCCTGCTCTCCGGCCGCCCCGACATCTTCGCCGGCATCCTGTGCACCATCGACATCACCACCGACCCCGCCGAGGTCTACCGCTCGCTGCGCGCACTCGACCCCCCGATGCTCGACTTCCTCCTCCCGCACGCCAACTGGTCCAGCCCACCGCCCGCCCCCCTCGGGCCCGCCGGCCGCACCCCGTACGGCGACTGGCTGTGCACCGTCTTCGACCTGTGGTGGGACGGCGGCCCCGGCCCCCGGGTGCGGGTGTTCACCGAAATCCTCGGCCTCCTTCTGGGCCGCCCCAGCTCCAGCGAGGCGGTCGGCCTCTCACCGGTCGTCGCACTGGTCGTCGACACCGACGGCGCCATCGAACAGGTGGACTCGCTCAAATCCACCTACGAAGGCGCCGCCGCCACCGGTCTCGACGTCTTCCACCACACCTTCGACGAGGCCCTGGCGCACCCCGGTATGGCCGTCCGCCAGCGCGGCCGGGACGGGCTCGGCGCACAGTGCCGCAATTGCACCCTGGTGGAGGTGTGCGGCGGCGGCAATTACGCGCACCGCTACCGCGCGGATACCGGCGGATTCGCCAATCCGTCCGTCTACTGCGCCGACCTGGAACGCCTGATACGGCATATCGCCGACCGCCTGAATGCCGCGGTTTCGCTCAACTGATGTGCCTTCAACATGACCTGACGCACTGTCGTCATATGGAGGGACACTTGGGCTATCGTGCCAAAGAGCCAGGGCGTGCCTGATGAGTCAGCCTCCGCACGCGCGCACCATCGCATCTCAGGGAGACGGTCGCATGGTCGATCAGGCCACTTCTTCTGGTTCTTCTGGTTCTTCTGGTTCTTCTGGTTCTTCTGGTTCCTCCGGTTCTTTTGGTCCTACCGGCTCCAACGAGCACATCACCATCAGCTACGCGGGCTTCACCCGCCCATGGGCCGCCTGGATCTCCCACCAGCTGGAGCAGCAGGGCCACGGCACGACCATGCTGCGCTGGGACCCGCATGTGGACACCGCGCTGGTGGAGGAGCTGTCGGGGCTGCTGGAGGCCGAGGGCCGGCTGCTGATCGTGCTGGACGACTGGTACTTCCGGCTCGGCCCCAAGACGCAGGACGAGTGGACGGCCGCGCTGCGCGAGGTGGTGCCCCAGCACGCCGACCGCTTCGCCGCGGTGAGCGTGGCCACCCAGAGCCTGCCGGCCACCGCCTCCCTGCTGCGCCCCGCCGACCTGCGCGACCTGGACGCCCGCGAGGCCAACCGCCGCCTGCTGCACCGGCTGGGCATCAGCACACCGGGCCGGGCCGTGGACGACAGCGCGCCCGGCGCGCCCCGCTTCCCGAACAACCCGCCCGAGGTGTGGAACATCCCACGCCGCAACAACCGCTTCACCGGCCGCGACCACGTACTCGAAGAGCTGCACGGCAAGCTGGCCGGCTCCGGGGCGGGCGCGGGCCCGCCGCTGGAGACCCGGATCGCGCTGTACGGCACCTCCGGCGTCGGCAAGAGCCAGATCGCCGCCGAATACGCCCACCGCTTCGGCAACGACTACGACGTGGTGTGGTGGATCAGCGCCACCAACCGCGGCGCCGCCCGCGAACAGCTCGCCGAGCTCGCCACCCGGCTCGGCCTCCCCGTCGGCCGGGAGCTGGGCGACCGCATCCGCGCCGTCCACGAGGCCCTCCGCATCGGCCGCCCCTACCGCCGCTGGCTGCTGATCTTCGACAGCGCCGACGACATGGAGCAGATCGAGGACCTGGTCCCCGACGGCCGCGGCCATGTCCTGATCACCACCCTCACCCGCGACTGGTCGGGATCCGGCAGCGCCCAGGAGATCGAGGTACGGCCCTTCACCCGCATCGAGAGCGTCGCCTACGCCCGGCGGCGCGCACCACGGCTGACGCCGATGGAAGCCGATCTGCTCTCCGATGCCGTACAGGACCTGCCGCTGCTGCTCGCCCAGACGGCCGCCTGGCTCGACGCCAACCCGATGTCCCCCAAGGAGTACATCGAGCTGATCCGGCGCGGCGAGCCCAGCCTCGTCGGCATCCGTATCTCCTCCGACTACCCCATGGCCTTCCAGACGAGTTGGGCCATAACTCTCAACACCCTGCGCGAACGCAGCCCCGGGGCGGTCGAACTGCTCAAGCTGTTCGCGTTCTTCGCGCCCGACGCCATCCCCGTGCCGATGCTCGCCAAGGCCCGCCGCGGCGATCTGCCCGAATACCTCGCGGACCTGGCCGCGGAGCCGATCAGCTGGAACACGGCACTGCGCCGGCTGACCGAATCCACCGCCGTACGCCTCGACTACCAGGTCTCCGAGGATTCCGACCCGGCCGTGGAGACCGCGCTCATGCACCGGCTCTACCACCGGTTCCTGCGCAGCGACATGACCGAGGACGAGCGCGACCTGATGTCGGCGGCGGCCTGCCGGGTGCTGGTCACCGCCGACCCGCAGAACCCCGCCGACACCCGCTACTGGGACCGCTACGCCGAACTCATCCCGCATCTGGAGCCGGCCGGCGTCCTGGACAGCCCCGACCCGGCCGTTCAGCAGCTGCTCCTCAACTGCGTCGAATATCTGCGGGTGCGCGGCGAGTACCGGATGGGCCTGCGGCTGTGCGAACTGTTCATGTCCCGCTGGCGCAGCCGCCTCGAACCCACCCAGCGCACCATGCTCGTGCTCACCCACCAGCACGCCAACATGCTGCGCAGGCTCGGCCGCTACCGCGAGGCCGAGGCGGTCGGCAGCGCCGTCGTCGACCAGCTCTCCGCCGAACGGGGCGCCTCCGACGCCGATCTGCTGCGCGCGCAGGACGGCCTGGCCGGCACCCTGATGGCGCTGGGCTCCTACGACGAGGCGCACGCCCTCTTCGACGCCGTCTGGCGCGCCTACGTAGCCCTGCTCGGTCCGGAGGCCCCGCGCACCCTCTCCTCGCGCCACAACCTCGGATGCGTACTGGCGCTGCTCGGCCGCTACGAGGAAGCGCTGGTCACCCATCGCGAGGTGCTCGCCTACCGGGAGCGCGAGCTGCGCGCCCGCCACCACCTCACCCTGAACGCCGGCGCCGCACACGCCCGGACGCTGCGCCTGCTCGGGCGCTACCGCGACGCCACCTCCAGCCAGGAACTCAACGCCCGGCTGCATCTCCAGGTCATGGGCCCGCACACCCCCCAGACCCTGCGCTCCGAGCACGACCTCGCGCTGTGTCTGCGCCGCTCGGGCGAGGCCGCGCGAGCCGGCGAGCTGATGACCGACCTCGTCGAGCGGTCCCGCCGGGTGCAGGGGCCCCGGCACCCCGAGACGCTGAGTGTCCGCGCCGACCACGCCACCTTCCTGCGCGAGCACGGTGACCTGGGGCAGGCCCGTGAGCTCGCCGAGGAGGTCGCCGAGTCCTATCGTTCGCTGGTCGGCGAGGGCCACCCGTACACCGTCGGCACCCTGGGGAACACCGGCCTGGTCCGCGCGGAGTTCGGTGAACTGGCGGAGGCGCTGGAGATCGCCGAGCGGTCGCTGAGCGGGATGACCCAGGTGGTCGGCCCCGACCATCCTTGGACCCTGGGGTGCGCGCTGAACGTCGGCGCCGCGCGCAACCGCGTCGAGGACGAGGAGGGCGCGGTCGAGCTGGGCCGCGACACCCTGGAGCGGGCCAAGGCGATGCTGGGTGACACCCACCCGCTGACCCTCTCCGCCAAGACGGCCCTCGCCGAGGATCTGCGCGCGCTGCGCCGTGGCCAGGAGGCGTCCAAGCTGGAGCAGGAGGCGATCTTGCAGCTCTCCGAGACGCTGGGCCCCGAACACCCGCACACCCTGTCCGCCCGGCGCCGTCGGCGCCCGTACTGGGACTTCGAACCGCAGCCCGTATAACGGGCCGCCGCGGCGCGCCGCCACCCGGCGCGCACAGCCCAAAGGGCCCGCCCCCGCAAAAGCGAGGACGGGCCCTTTCGGCGTTACCGGTTCACCCGGTGGCTCCGGCGCCTACGCGTCGAAGACCTCCGCGACCAGCTGTGCCTGCTCGGCCTGGTGGCGCTTGGCGGAGCCGACGGCCGGGGACGAGCTGTGCGGCCGCGAGATGCGGCGCAGGCGCTCGCCGTGCGGGACGTCGGCGCCGACGGCCAGGTCGAGGTGGTCGATCAGGTTGAGGCCGAGGAACGGCCAGGCACCCTGGTTCGCCGGTTCTTCCTGGACCCACAGGTACTTCCCGGCGTTCGGGAACTTGGCGATCTCCGCCTGGAGTTCCTTGCCGGGGAGCGGGTAGAGGCGCTCGATGCGGACAATCGCGGTGTCGTTGGCACCACGCTTCACGCGCTCGGCCTCCAGGTCGTAGTAGACCTTGCCGGAGCAGAAGACGACCTTGCGGACGTCCTCGGCCTTGACCGTGGAGTCGCCGATGACGGGGCGGAAACCGCCCGTGGTGAACTCCTCCGTCTTCGACGCCGCGGCCTTCAGACGCAGCATCGACTTCGGGGTGAAGACGATCAGCGGCTTGTGGTGCGGGTTGTGCACCTGCCAGCGCAGCAGGTGGAAGTAGTTGGAGGGGAGCGTCGGCATCGCGACGGTCATGTTGTTCTGCGCGCACAGCTGGAGGAAGCGCTCGATCCGGGCCGAGGAGTGGTCCGGGCCCTGGCCCTCGTAGCCGTGCGGGAGGAGCAGGGTGACGCCGGAGGTCTGGCCCCACTTCTGCTCCGCGGAGGAGATGAACTCGTCGACGACGGTCTGGGCGCCGTTGACGAAGTCACCGAACTGGGCCTCCCACATGACCAGCGCCTCGGGGCGGGCCAGCGAGTAGCCGTACTCGAAGCCCATCGCCGCGTACTCGCTCAGCAGCGAGTCGTAGACGTTGAAGCGGGCCTGGTCCTCGGTGAGGTAGAGCAGCGGCGTGTAGTCCTCGCCCGTCTCGCGGTCGATGAGGACCGCGTGGCGCTGGCCGAACGTACCGCGGCGGGAGTCCTGGCCGGCGAGCCGGACCGGGGTGCCCTCCATCAGCAGCGAGCCGATGGCGAGGGTCTCGCCCATGCCCCAGTCGATGGTGTTGTCCTCGACCTGGGCCGCGCGGCGCTGCAGCTGGGGCAGCAGACGCGGGTGGACGGTGACCCGCTCGGGGATGTTGACCTGGGACTCGGCGATCCGCTTGACGACCTCCTGGGAGATCGCGGTGTCCACGTAGACCGGGAACTCGGCCTTGGGCTGCGGCACCTCGGGGGCCACGGGGGCCGTCGTGGCGTCGCGGACCTCGGTGAAGACCTTCTCCAGCTGGCCCTGGAAGTCCTGGAGCGCCTGCTCCGCCTCTTCGAGGGTGATGTCGCCCCGGCCGATCAGGGACTCGGTGTAGAGCTTGCGCACCGAGCGCTTCTTGTCGATCAGGTCGTACATCAGCGGCTGGGTGAAGGCCGGGTTGTCCGACTCGTTGTGGCCGCGGCGGCGGTAGCAGATCAGGTCGATGACCACGTCCTTGTTGAACGCCTGGCGGAACTCGAAGGCCAGACGGGCAACGCGGACGACGGCCTCGGGGTCGTCGCCGTTCACATGGAAG
Organism: Streptomyces inhibens; assembly: GCF_003389455.1. GTDB lineage: Bacteria > Actinomycetota > Actinomycetes > Streptomycetales > Streptomycetaceae > Streptomyces > Streptomyces inhibens. Next base: position 18,595 of record NZ_QUAC01000458.1, read on the forward strand.
ATCGGCGCCTCGATCATGCGGGCCACGTCGGTGGCGTACATGGACGAGCGCGACGACTCCGGGGCGGCGGTGAAGCCGACCTGGTTGTTGATGACGACGTGCACCGTGCCGCCGGTGCGGTAGCCGCGCAGCTGGGACATGTTCAGCGTCTCGGCGACCACGCCCTGGCCGGCGAACGCCGCGTCACCGTGCAGCTGGATCGGCAGGACCGTGAAGTCCGTGCCGCCCTTGTTGATGATGTCCTGCTTGGCACGCGCGACACCCTCGACGACCGGGTCCACGGCCTCCAGGTGGGAGGGGTTGGCGGTCAGCGAGACCTTGATCTGCTCGCCGTCCAGGCCGGTGAAGGTGCCCTCGGCGCCCAGGTGGTACTTCACGTCGCCGGAGCCGTGCATCGACTTCGGGTCGAGGTTGCCCTCGAACTCGCGGAAGATCTGCGCGTACGACTTGCCGACGATGTTGGCGAGGACGTTGAGGCGGCCGCGGTGGGCCATGCCGATGACGACCTCGTCCAGGCGCGACTCGGCCGCGGAGTCGATGACCGCGTCCAGCAGCGGGATGACGGACTCGCCGCCCTCCAGCGAGAAGCGCTTCTGGCCGACGTACTTGGTCTGCAGGAACGTCTCGAAGGCCTCGGCGGAGTTCAGCCGGCGCAGGATGCGCAGCTGCTCCTCGCGCTCGGGCGACTTGTGCGAGCGCTCGACCCGGTCCTGGATCCACTGGCGCTGCTTGGGGTCCTGGATGTGCATGAACTCGATGCCGGTGGTGCGGCAGTACGAGTCGCGCAGCACGCCCAGGATGTCGCGCAGCTTCATCATGGACTTGCCGGAGAAGCCGCCGACCGCGAACTCGCGCTCCAGGTCCCACAGGGTGAGGCCGTGCTCGGTGATGTCGAGGTCGGGGTGCTTGCGCTGGTGGTACTCCAGCGGGTCGGTGTCGGCCATGACGTGGCCGCGGACCCGGTAGGAGTGGATCAGCTCGAAGACCCGGGCGGCCTTGGTGACATCGTCGTCGTGCGAGGCGTCGATGTCGCGCAGCCAGCGGACCGGCTCGTAAGGAATCCGCAGCGACTTGAAGATGTCGTCGAAGAATTCGTTCTCACCGAGCAGCAGCTGGCTCATGATGCGCAGGAACTCGCCGGAGGCGGCGCCCTGGATCACGCGGTGGTCGTAGGTGCTGGTCAGCGTCATGACCTTGGAGACACCCAGCTTGTTCAGGGCGTCCTGGGAGGTGCCCTGGAACTCCGCGGGGTAGTCCATCGCGCCGACGCCCATGATCATGGACTGGCCGGGCATCAGACGCGGCACGGAGTGGACGGTGCCGATGCCGCCCGGGTTCGTCAGCGACGCGGTGACTCCGGTGAAGTCGTCCATCGTCAGCTTGTTGTCGCGGGCCCGGCGGACGATGTCCTCGTAGGCCTGCCAGAACTCGAAGAACGACAGCGTCTCGGCCTTCTTGATGGCCGCGACGACCAGCTGGCGCTCGCCGCTCGGCTTCACCAGGTCGATGGCCAGACCGAGGTTGATGTGCTCGGGCTTGACCAGCGTCGGCTTGCCGTCCTTCTCCGCGAAGGAGTAGTTCATCGACGGCATGGCCTTGAGGGCCTGCACCATCGCGTACCCGATGAGGTGGGTGAAGGAGACCTTCCCGCCACGGGCGCGCTTGAGGTGGTTGTTGATCACGATGCGGTTGTCGAAGAGCAGCTTCACCGGGACCGCACGGACGGACGTGGCCGTCGGCAGCTCCAGGGAGGCGTTCATGTTCTTCGCAACGGCGGCCGAGGGGCCGCGCAGGGTGACGAACTCGGGACCGCCGGGGGCCAGGCCCTCCGCGGCAGCCGGCTTCGCGGCGGGCTTGGCCGGGGCGGCCTTCGCCGGAGCTGCCTTCGCCGGAGCGGCCTGGGCGGGCGCCGGAGCGCTCGCGGCAGGCTTCGCCGGGGTTGCCGGCTGGGCGGGCGCAGGCTCGGCCGCGGCGGGAGCCGCTGCGGCGGCAGGCGCGGCCGGGGACGACGGGGC
>NZ_QUAC01000460.1 GCF_003389455.1 Streptomyces inhibens
CAGGCCGACGCCCCGGCCCCGGAGCCCCCGCCACCCCCGTCAACGCCGCCGGCGCCCCGCTGCCGACCGTCGGGGCGCAGCGCCGGGCACACGAGAGCCGGCCGCATCACTGGTTCGCCCATCAGCTGGTGCTCACGCTCAGCGGGCAGCGGCCGGTGCACGCCCTGCTCGGGCATGCGCTGCCCGCCGCGTACGACCGGCTGGCCGAGCTCGCCCCGCAGGCTCCGCTGTGGCCGGCCCTGGGTCCGGACCGGCCGGGGACCGTCCCGACCGTGCGGGACTGCGGGCTGTGCCGGCCGCGCCGCGGCGTCATCGAGGCGTTCGCCCGGATCGCGGCGGGTGAACGGCTGCGGGCCCTCGCCTTCCGGCTGGAGCTGGGCGCCGACTCCCGGTGGCGCTGCGCCGCCCTGGACATCGGCCCCACCCCCGCCGTCCGGGCCCCGGCCTCATGACCACCCGACGCAAAGGCGCCCCGGCCGTTGAACGGCCGAGGCGCCCTCTGCTACGCGGCCCCGGCACCCCGTGCCGGATCACCGCTCACTGCTCACTTCTTACGGCGACGACCGCCGCTCTTCTGGGCCTTGCGGCGCTCCGCGCGGGTCAGCCCGTCCGCCTCGGAGCGGGCCGGGGTGCCGGCCTCGTCATCGCTGATGAAGTCACCCTCGACGACACTGCCCTCGCCGTCCACCTTGGGAGCGGAGAAGTGCAGCCGGTCCGGCCGCTGCGGCGCCTCCAGGCCCTTGGCGTGGATCTCCGGGCGCCCCGCACCGGCGGGCACGACGTCCTGCGCGGCCTTCTCCAGCGAGGGCTGCTCCGCCGCTTCCTCCACCGGAACCTCCTCGACCTGCTGCTCGACCTGGACCTCCAGGTTGAACAGGTAGCCGACGGACTCCTCCTTGATGCCCTCCATCATGGCGGTGAACATGTCGAAGCCCTCGCGCTGGTACTCGACCAGCGGGTCCTTCTGGGCCATCGCCCGCAGGCCGATGCCCTCCTGGAGGTAGTCCATCTCGTAGAGGTGCTCACGCCACTTGCGGTCCAGGACGGAGAGCACGACCCGGCGCTCCAGCTCGCGCATGACGTCCGAGCCGAGCTGCTCCTCACGGGCCGCGTACTGCTCGTGGATGTCGTCCTTGGCGGCCTCGGCGATGAACTCGGAGGTGATGCCCGCGCGGTCGCCGGCCTCCTCCTCCAGCTCCTCGACGGTGACCTTGACCGGGTAGAGCTGCTTGAACGCGCCCCACAGACGGTCCAGGTCCCACTCCTCGGCGAAGCCCTCGACCGTCTCCGCCTGGATGTAGGCGTCGATGGTGTCGTCCATGAAGTGCTTGATCTGCTCCTGCAGATCCTCGCCCTTCAGGACGCGGCGGCGCTCGCCGTAGATGACCTCACGCTGGCGGTTGAGCACCTCGTCGTACTTCAGGACGTTCTTACGCGTCTCGAAGTTCTGCTGCTCGACCTGCGACTGGGCGGAGGCGATCGCCCGGGTCACCATCTTGTTCTCGATCGGGACGTCGTCGGGGACATTGGCCATCGCCATGACCCGCTCGACCATCTGGGCCTTGAACAGCCGCATCAGGTCGTCGCCCAGGGAGAGGTAGAACCGCGACTCGCCGGGGTCGCCCTGACGGCCGGAGCGACCGCGCAGCTGGTTGTCGATCCGGCGCGACTCATGCCGCTCGGTGCCCAGCACATAGAGGCCGCCGAGCTCCTTGACCTCTTCGAACTCCGCCTTGACCGCGGCCTCGGCGCGCTCCAGGGCGGCGGGCAGCGCGGCCGCCCACTCCTCGACGTGCTCGACCGGGTCCAGGCCCATCTGGCGCAGCTCCGCCTCGGCGAGGTCGTCGGGGTTGCCGCCGAGCTTGATGTCCGTACCGCGGCCGGCCATGTTCGTGGCGACGGTCACGGAGCCCTTGCGGCCGGCCTGGGCGACGATCGACGCCTCCCGGTCGTGCTGCTTGGCGTTGAGGACCTCGTGCGGCACTCCGCGCTTGTTGAGCTGCTGGGAGAGGTACTCGGACTTCTCCACAGAGGTCGTGCCGACCAGGATCGGCTGGCCCTTGCCGTGCTTCTCGACGATGTCCTCGACGACCGCGTCGAACTTCGCGGTCTCGGTGCGGTAGATCAGGTCCGCCTGGTCCATGCGGACCATCGGGCGGTTCGTCGGGATCGGGACGACACCGAGCTTGTAGATCTGGTGGAACTCCGCGGCCTCGGTCATGGCCGTACCGGTCATGCCGGAGAGCTTGTCGTAGAGGCGGAAGAAGTTCTGCAGGGTGATCGTGGCGAGCGTCTGGTTCTCGTCCTTGATCTCCACCCCTTCCTTCGCCTCGATGGCCTGGTGCATGCCCTCGTTGTAGCGGCGGCCGGCGAGGATACGGCCGGTGTGCTCGTCGACGATCATGACTTCGCCGTCGATGACGACGTAGTCCTTGTCGTTCTTGAAGAGCTCCTTGGCCTTGATCGCGTTGTTGAGGTAACCGACGAGCGGGGTGTTCACCGACTCGTACAGGTTGTCGATGCCCAGCCAGTCCTCGACCTTGCTGACACCGGACTCGTGGATGCCGACGGTGCGCTTCTTCTCGTCGACGTCGTAGTCGCCGGTCTCCTCGATGCCGCGCTGCGGGTTGGCGGCCTCGCCCCGCTTCAGGCGCTGCACCAACTTGGCGAAGTCGCCGTACCACTTGGTGGCCGAGTCCGCCGGGCCGGAGATGATCAGCGGCGTACGGGCCTCGTCGACGAGGATCGAGTCGACCTCGTCGACGACCGCGAAGTTATGGCCCCGCTGAACGAGTTCGTCCTGCGACCAGGCCATGTTGTCACGCAGATAGTCGAAGCCGAACTCGTTGTTCGTGCCGTACGTGATGTCGCAGTTGTACTGCTCACGGCGCTGGGCCGGCGTCATGTCGGCGAGGATGCAACCGACCGACAGACCCAGGAACTTGTGGACGCGACCCATCATCTCGGAGTCGCGCTCGGCCAGATAGTCGTTGACCGTGATCAGGTGGACGCCCTTGCCGGACAGGGCGTTGAGGTACGTCGGGAGCGTACCGACCAGGGTCTTGCCCTCACCGGTCTTCATCTCGGCGACGTAGCCCATGTGAAGGGCCGCGCCGCCCATCAGCTGGACGTCGTAGTGCCGCTGGCCGAGCACCCGCTTGGCGGCCTCGCGGACGGTGGCGAACGCCTCGGGCATCAGGTCGTCCAGGCTCTCGCCGTCCGCGTACCGCGCTTTGTACTCGTCCGTGAGCGCCCGCAGCTCAGCGTCGGAGAGGGCCGCGAAGTCCTCCTCGATGGAGTTGACCTGGCCCGCGATGCGGTGCAGTTTGCGCAGGATCTTTCCTTCGCCTGCACGCATGATCTTCGTCAAGACGGACACTTGGGCTGGTCTCCTTGCCGGTCGGGCCTGCACGGTCGAGTGCGCGGGCGCGGCATTTTCCAAGGGGGCAGGCCCCGCCGCAACGGCCATCGTAAGGGAGGACGACGCCGGGCCGGGAGGTGCGCCGCAGCGAACCCCGCTATCCCCTCCTCACGTGAACGCACAAGGCCGCGAGAAGGTGCCGGGCAGGTGCCCCGAATCACGGCGAAAACCCTTCGCCACGCTCTTCGCGGCCTTGCAGACTCACCGCATGAAGCCCGTCACCCTCACCACCGAGCGCCTCGTGCTGCGGCCCTTCGAGCCCGCCGACGCGCCCGCGGTCCACGCCGCCTGCCAGGAACCGGACATCCCGCGCTGGACGAGCGTCCCCTCGCCGTACGGCCTCCAGGACGCGGAGCAGTTCGTCGGCACGGTCGTCCCCGAGGGCTGGCGCGACGACACCTCCTACCACCTCGCCGTCGTCACCAAGACGGACGGTTCCCTGGTCGGCGCGATGGGCCTGGTACGCCTCGCCCGGCTGCGCACCCCCGAGCGGCAGGCCGAGCTGGGCTACTGGACCGCCAAGGAGCACCGCGGCCAGGGGTACACCGTCGAGGCGGCCCGCGCGGTGGTGCACTGGGCGTTCCGTGATCTCGGGGTGGAGCGCATGGAGTGGCACGCGGAGGCCGGCAACGAAGGCTCCCGGGCGGTCGCCCGCAAGGTCGGCTTCCGGATGGAGGGCACCCTGCGCGCCAAGCTGCTGCGCCAGGGCACCCGCCGGGACGTCTGGATCGGCTCGCTGCTCCCCTCCGACCTGCCCGAGGGGTTCGAGGGGTTCGAACCGTCCGGCTCCACCGGCATGCCGGTCCCGGACGCGACGCCGTATCTGCCGTACCCCGGCTGAGCACCTCGGGCGGGCCCGGCACCGTCCCCACCAGCGGTCATGTGCAGGCCCGGGGCCGTTGTCAGTGCCCACCCCTACCCTTTCCCGCATGACCGCCGTGACACAGCTGACGCCGCTGCCGCAGCCCGTGACCACCCTGTCCCGCGACGACGCCCGGCGGACAGCGCTGCGGGCCCAGGGCCTGCTCGGCGCCCCGGACCGCCGGGCTGGCGTGCGCGGGGTGCTGCGGCATCTGGGCGCGGTGCAGCTGGACACGATCTCGGTGCTGGCCCGCTCCCATGAGCTGGTCCCGTACGCCCGCCTCGGCGCGGTCGGCCGCCTGGCCGTCGAGGCCGCCTACTGGAGCGCGAGTCCCGTCAGCGCGCCTGCGGCCCGGCCCCACAGCTTCGAATACTGGTCGCACGCCGCCTGCATCCTGCCCATCGAAGAGTGGCCGCACTTCGCCTTCCGCCGCCGCGCCCGGCGCGCCAGGGGCCACCGCTGGCACGTCATGGCGGACTCCGAGCGCTCCTGCGCCGCCGTCCTGGACCGGCTGAAGGCCGACGGCCCGCTGACCACGTCCGAACTGGGCGGCGGCAGGAACGGCGGAGAGTGGTGGGACTGGTCCGAGACCAAGATCGCGGTGGAGTGGCTGCTGGACACCGGCGAGGTGGTCTGTACGGAACGCCGCGCCTGGAAGCGCGTCTACGACCTCGCCGAGCGCGCCGTCCCGGACGACCTGCTCCATGACGATCTGGACGACGCCGAGTGCATCCGCCGGCTGGTCGCCCAGGCCGGCGCCGCCATGGGCGTGGCCACCCGCGCCGACCTGGCGGACTACCACCGTCTGAAGGGCGAGCAGGTCGACGCCGTCGTCGCGGACTCGGGTCTGGTCCCGGTCGAGGTCGAGGGCTGGGGCAAGCCCGCCTGGGCCGACCCGGCCGCGCTGGCCGCACCACCCCGTGGCCGGCACCGTACGACCCTGCTCTCGCCCTTCGACTCCCTCATCTGGGACCGGCCGCGCACGGAGCGGATCTTCGGCTTCACCCACCGCCTGGAGGCGTATGTCCCGCGTCCCAGGCGGATACACGGCTATTTCGCGATGCCGCTGCTGGCCGGCGGTCAGCTGGTGGGCCGGGTGGACCCGGCCCGCGAGGGCAGCACCCTCGTCGCCCGCCAGGTCTCGATGCAGGGCCCCAAGGCCGTCACCCCGATGGCCCAGGCCCTCCGGGAGGCCGCGACCTGGGTCGGCTGCGATTCCGTACGTGTCGAACGCTGCGACGACCCGAAACTGGCCGCCGCCCTGCGCACGGAACTCACCCACACGGGTGAATAGAAGGCGCCGGCAGACGACTCCGGGGGCTCGCTCACACGCCCCCGGACCCCCGGTTGTCCGGTCACCGGCCCGCCGTACCCCTCACGCACCGGCGCGCTCACTCACCGGATCTCGAGGATCTTCTCCCGCATCGCGTACACCACCGCCTCCATCCGGGAGTGCAGCTGCAGCTTCTCCAGGATGTTGCGGACGTGGTTCTTCACCGTGTTCTCGGAGATGAAGAGTTCCTTGGCGATATCGCGGTTGTTCATGCCCGTGGCGACCAGCTTGAGGACCTCCAGCTCACGGTCGGTGAGCCGGGGCGCGGGCACCAGCCTGCGCTCGTCCGTACGCTGGATCATCGACTTGAACTCCGTCAGGAGCTTGGACGCCATCGACGGGCTGATCTGCGACTGGCCGTCCGCGACGGCACGGATCGCGGTCGCCACCTCGTCGGTGGAGATCTCCTTGAGGAGGTAGCCGGTGGCTCCGGCCTTGATCGCGTCGTAGAGATCGGCCTCTTCGTCGCTGATCGTCAGCATGATGATCTTCGCGCTGGGAGCCACCTCCTTGATGGAGGTACACGCCTCGATACCGCCGCGCTTGGGCATCCGGACGTCCATCAGCACGATGTCGGGCAGCAGATCCGCGGCCTTGTCGACCGCCTCCGCACCGTCCCCCGCCTCGCCGACGACCTGGATGTCCTCTTCCTGGGCCAGCACGATCTCCAGACCGCGCCGGAAGAGTGCGTGATCGTCCACCACCAGGACCCGGATCGGCTCCTTGCGCGGCATGCTTACGGCCCGGCCGGCTCCGTCGTCGCCCCCGCCGCCGCTTTGGTCGTCGTCCGCGTCACCGCGCACGGGCCCGAAACTGTCCCCCATTGGTCCTCCCCGTCAACTACTCGGCCGAAAGGCCAGAGCTTGGAAATAAGGCTGGTTGACAACAGCCCCCTGCGGCCAGCCCGATCAATGCCATACGACCGTCTCCCCGGCATGTCGCCGTTTCGTGTCCACATACTCCCTGGCTGGCACAAACACTATACGGCTTCAACTCCTGCTATCTCCGGGCACGATGGTGCCCCCGGCGTACGCCGGGGGCACCGAGCGGGTGGGGTTCAGCCGCCCAGCGCGCCGCCTGCGCCGCCGGGCTCCTCCTCCCCGAACGAATCGGGGTTCAAGTGGATGACGCCGTAGTCGTATGCATGCCGCCGGTAGACGACACTCGGCAGCTTGGTGTCGGCGTCGACGAAGAGATAGAAGTCGTGTCCGACCAACTCCATCTCGTTGAGCGCCTGGTCGAGCGACATCGGTGCGGCGGCGTGGGTCTTCTCCCGGACGACCAGGGGCCCTTCACCCTGGACGTCGATCGATCCCATCCTCGTGGTCGGCACCTTCTGATCCGCTTCGGCGGCGAGTTCGCCGTTGGTGTTCAGGCTCGCGGCGTCGGGCACGGTGACGGCGACTTCGCTCGCCGGAATGCGACCGTTGCCGCGACGCGAGAAGCGCTTGTCGTGCTGCTTCCGCAGACGCGCCTCCAGCTTGGCGGTTGCCAGGTCCAGCGCGGCGTAGGGATCAGCTGCGGCCGCCTCGGCCCGGACCACCGGGCCACGGGAGCGGAGGGTGATCTCCACTCGGTCGGAACGGTCGGCCTGCCGCGGGTTGGGCTCCTTGGACACCTCGACGTCCAGGCTGATCACCTTGGCGTCGAGCTTCTGGACTTTGTCCAGCTTCAGCTTCTCGGCCACGTGCTTGCGGAACCGCTCGGGCACCTCGGTCTTGCGGCCCTTGACGACGATGTCCACGCAGAACTCCGTTCCCGGATCGCTCCGCTCATCCAGCGGGGCAATTCCTTCTTGCACCAGGCTCCGGTGGTTGCCGAAGCCTCGGACTTGGCGACTTTCACCTCCTCCTCCCCCGACGACAAGCTCTCCACTCCCCTGTTTTCAGGGTCGCTGCAAACGCCCCTGAACGCATTTATCGCGACATCCGAGGCAAAACGTCCGCCAAGTCCTCACAACCGAACATAGCTCTCCGGGACGGATGTCGGCACCCCCTCGGAGCGCTCAGCTCCGTTTGGGTGACCTTTCGTCCTCAACTACTTTCCACGGGGAATTCCTTTCCCCGGCCGGCCGGACGGTGCACCTCGTTTTCGAAAGCGGTGCTCGGCGCCGCCACGACCGCCGCACCGATCACCCTGCCGTCGGCCGCCGCGACAGCCCGTGCCGCCTCGGCGAGCGTGGCTCCCGTCGTCACCAGATCGTCCACCAGCACCACTGGCTGCCCCGCCAGCAGCCTCCGGGCCCCGCCAGGCACCTCCAGTGCACCCGCGACATTCGCCAGCCGCTGCCGGGCGCTCAGCCCCGCCTGATCGGCCACCGCACGGCGCTGCCGCAGCACCGCGAGCACCCGGGCGCCCGTCCCGGCCCGCCGCAGCTCGCCGGCCGCCGCCAGCGCGATCCTGCGCACGGGATCATGCCCCCGGCCGGCCACCGATCTTCGTGCCGACGGCACCGGCACCAGCAGCAGCGGCCCGCCAACGGCTCGCAGCCCCCGCACCGCCCCGGCCAGCACCGCCCCCAGCGGCCCGGCCAACCGCAACGCACCCCGCTCCTTGTGGGCCAGCAGCACCGCCCGCACCTCGTCGGCATACGGCGCACCCGCCCACACCCGAGGCAGCCCCGCCGGCCTCGGCCGCGGCCGCACCCGCCGCGCCCCGCGCCCGTCCCGCGCCAGCGCCCGACGGCACTCCACGCACAGCTCCGTACGCGGCCGACCACACCCCGCGCAGTCGACCGGCAGCATCAGACCGGCCAGTTCGCGCCACACCCCCTGCATGACTCCACTGTCCCGCCGTCCGCGCCCGGCCACCACCCCTGTGGATAACCACCGCCGCAGAGCCCCGGCAGGGACAACGGGCAGGGGGCACCGAGCACGGACACCGGCACCGCCACCGGGCACGGCCACACGGGGGCAGGCTTACAGGAGCGGACATACGGGTGGGACAAACGGGTGAGACTTCACCCGGCCGCCCCGCGGCGTCACCCGCGTCACCCGCGTCACCCGCGTCACCCGGGGTAGACCGGCGCCGTCCCGTCCTTCGCCACGGTCTTCCAGTTCGCGTCCGGAGGCAGCCGCACAATCCCCTCGGTGGCATCGGCGATCAGTGGCCTGGTCTCGTCCTCCGAGGCCGCCACCGCCTTGACGCCGTTGACACCCGGCAGCGTCTGCGCGTTGGAGGCCGAGCCGTCGGTCTCCATGAACTGCATCTGCTGGACCCCGCCGGACTCCCGCCCGACGACCACCAGCCGGCTGCCGCCCGCCCAGGACGCGGCCACCACGTCCTCCAGCTGCGGTGCGATCGGCCGGAGTTCCTGCACCGAAAGCACCGGATGCGCCGAACTGCCACCGCGCTCGACCCGGCCGAGCTGAAGCGTCGTACGCCCCTTGTCCTCCACCAGGACCGCGATCCGTATGCCGTCCGCGGCCACCTTGATCGCCTTGATCCGCCGCCCGCCGAGGCCGGGCACCGCAACCTCTTCGGGGTCGCCCTTGCCCTCGCGCATCCGCAGCAGCCGCGAACCGTGCGCATCGCGGTCCGCGATCCACAGATCGCCCAGACCGTCCCAGCTCGGCGCGGTCAGCCCCTCGTCGGCGTTCTTGGCCGAGCCGGCGCTGGTCAGCAGCGGATCACCGCGCTCGATGCCGTCCTCCAGGGCGGCCACATACAGGGACCGGCCGTCGCTCGACACCCCGGCCGCGGTGTTCTCGCCGCGCGAGATGGCGACCGAGCGCAGCGGGGTCCTGCCGGTGCCGAACGGCCCGCCCACCGGCGTCGGTTCGGTCGCCGAGTCCGACATGGCGACGACCTTGTGGTCGGCGTCGATGAAGTACTCCTTGGCGGGGCGCCCGGCGCGCGGGGACGGGGCGAAGTCGCGCTCGGCCTGCTCCTGGGACAGCGCACACAGCGAGTTGCCGCTGTTGTCCTGGAGCTCCACCTCTCTGATCTTCGAGGCCCGTGTCATGTCCTGGACGGTGAAGAAGAGCTGAGCCGCCATCTGCTTGCACTGGGCGGTGTCCGTGCTCACCGCCTGCTTGCTGAGCTTGACCCGCAGCGCATTGGAGTCGTCCAGCGCGAGATCACGTGTGGCGAGCCGGGTACCGGACGGGAACGCCGACGTCGTCACCTGGTTCAGCCAGTCGGTGGGCCCGGACAGCAACGCCTCCACACTCGCCGTGATCGGCTTTATCCGCTGCCGCAGATAGACCGGGTCCGCGACGAGCACATTCCGGCTGGCCTTGGGCTCCTCCGACTCCGACTTGTAGGAGGCGAAGTAGTACTTGTTGACGGAGCGGTAGATGCGCTGGAAGTCGGACAGCCCCAGCACCAGGCCGTTGGGCAGCCGGTCGATACGCCACTGGCCCCCCTCCTTGATGAGGTGGATGGCCTGGCGGTACGGCTTCTCCTCCGGGGTGTAGGCGTGGTTGTCGTCCACCGTCGCCACCTGGATGCCGGAGAGCGAGACCGTGTAGCCGTTCACGTCCTCGCGGTTGGGCTGCACCTGTGGCTCGGACTTCGGGCGCTCCTGGAGCACCTTGGTGGCCTGGAACGGCCGCCAGGTGCGCTTCGCCGACTTGGCCAGATACTGGGTGGCCGTACGGAAATCCGCCTCGTCGCTGGTCGTCGCGTCGAGGAAGCTGCGCACGATGTTGGTCGGCTGCGCACCGTCCTGCGGGGGTACGCCGTAGACCCGCACCTGCGAGTCGCCTTCGGCGCGCGGCGACTGGTCGACCGCCGTGACCTCTCCGCTGTCCGGCATCGACGCACACCCGGCCAGCAGCGCCGCCGCACAGCCGAGCAGGACGATCGTCCGCGCCGGCCCGGCTCCCCTACGGGTCCGCTTACGGGACGTGGTCCCCACCCCGCGCTCGCTTCCGCGCTCAGTGTCCACGCAGCCCGCCTTCCCGATCCACGCCCCGTCCGGCGTCCTGCTCGGCCCCGTCGCGCAGGGCTCCGCCGCCCACGGCACCATCGGCGCCCGGACCGTCGGCGGCCGTGGTCTCACGGACCGGTTCGTCGATGCGCGCACTCTCGTCACGCGCCGCCCCTTCGCTCCGTACGCCCCCGCTCTGCGGCATCACACGGGCGCCATGGCCGGGCAGCGCCGCCGGATCGGCCGCCGTCCGGGCCAGGTCACGCGGCTCCGAGGGGAGCGGCTCCGCGCCCGCCTGCGGGGCACGCGCCTGGACCGGGATCGTGGACGCCTTGCGGCCCGCACCGGCGCGCGGCTGGCCCGCCTCGTCCAGTCCGCGGTTACGTCGCGAGTCCTCCGGCTCCAGAGGTATCGGGGACCCGCGCAGCGCCTCGCCGGCCGTACGGGGCAGCGTCAGCCGGAACTGCGAGCCGCCGCCCGGCTCGCCCCAGGCCTGCAGCCAGCCGCCGTGCAGCCGGGCATCCTCGACGGCGATGGACAGGCCGAGGCCCGTACCGCCGGTCGTACGGGCCCGGGCCGGGTCCGCGCGCCAGAAACGGTTGAAGACCCGTGTGGCCTCGCCCGGCTTGAGTCCGACGCCGTAGTCACGCACCGCCACGGCCACCGCGCCGCCGCTCCGGCTGCCCGCGGAGGCGAGCCGCACCACCACGTCCCGCCCCTCACCGTGCTCGACGGCGTTGACCACGAGATTGCGCAGCACCCGCTCCACCCGGCGGGTGTCGGCCTCGGCTATGACGGGCTGCTCGGCGCCGCGCACGAGAATGCGGGTGCCCTTGCGCTCGGCGAGCGGCTCGGCGCCCTCGATGACGCGGTGCACCACATCGCGCAGGTCTATCGGCTCGGCCTCCAGCGCGGCCGCGCCGGCGTCGAACCGGCTGATCTCCAGCAGCTCCGCGAGCAGCGATTCGAAGCGGTCGAGCTGGCCCCACAGCAGCTCGGCGGAGCGTGCCGTGGCGGGGTCGAACTCGTCGCGCGCGTCATGGATGACATCGGCCGCCATCCTGACGGTCGTCAGCGGCGTACGCAGCTCGTGCGAGACGTCCGAGACGAAGCGGCGCTGCATCCGGGACAGCTCCTCGAGCTGCTGGATCTTGACCTGGAGGTTCTGCGCCATCTTGTTGAAGGACTCGCCGAGCCGGGCGATGTCGTCCTCGCCGGTGACCTTCATCCGCTCCTGGAGGAGGCCGGCGGCCAGCCGCTCGGAGATCCCGGCGGCCATCCGTACGGGCGTGACGACCTGCCGGACCACCAGCCAGGCGATCGCGCCGAGCAGGATCACGACGAACACCCCGGCCGTCGCGAGCGTCCCCGTCACGAGCTTGAGCGACTCCGCTTCCTGGCTGAACGGGAAGAGGTAGTAGAGCTGGTACTGGTTGCTGTTCACATCGTTGAGCCGCTTGCCGATGATCAGCGCCGGCACCCCGTCGTCCGACCCGATGCGCTTGATCTGGGTGTACTGACGGAACGTCCCGGATTTGGTGTCCAGCTTCCGCCGCAGCTCGGCGGGCACGCTCCGCTCAGGGTCGACATCGCCGGAGGCGCGCGGCCCGCGGGTGCCGGGGCTGGAATCACCGAACGGTTCGTCGGAGTCGGAGCTGAGAGCCACGACCGAGAACACGCCCTGCCCGCCACTGGCGAGCTGTTCGACCAGGCCGGTCAGCCAGGTCGCGGAGTCCTGGGTGCCTCGATTTCCGGTGCGGGCGCCGTCGTCGGTCCGGGTGCCATCGGCACCGTCGGCCATCTTCTGGGCGACGCCGAAGCCGCCCACGGCCTGGCTCTGCGCGGCCTGCGCCTTGGCCGTGAGCAGGCCGTTACGGACCTGTCCGACGACCACGACACCGAGCAGCAGCACCACGGCGAGCGACATCAGCAGTGTGGTCGCCACCACGCGCAGCTGGATGTTGCGCCGCCACAGCCGCAGGGCAGGCAGCAGCGGCCGCCGCACCCAGCGGCTGAAGAGCCGCAGCAGGGGGTGGACCGGCCCGCTCACCGCGCCGTCGGGCAGCAATTGCCCACCGCGCAGCAATCGAGCAATCAAACGCCCCGAAAAGGACATATCACCCGCCGGGCCGACGGTACGCCCCCGCTTTCCCTCCGGGGCCGAACCGTCCCGGATCATCTCAGCTCGGCCCGGCCTTGTAGCCGACCCCGCGCACGGTCACCACGATCTCCGGCCGCTCCGGGTCCCGCTCGACCTTGGAGCGCAGCCGCTGCACGTGGACGTTGACCAGCCGGGTGTCGGCGGCGTGCCGATAGCCCCAGACCTGCTCGAGCAGCACCTCACGCGTGAACACCTGCCACGGCTTACGTGCCAGCGCCACCAGCAGATCGAACTCCAGCGGGGTCAGCGCGATCGACTGCCCGTCCCGCTTCACCGAGTGACCCGCCACATCGATGACCAGGTCACCGATCGCCAGCTGCTCGGGCGTGGGTTCCTCCGAACGCCGCAGCCGGGCGCGGATCCGGGCCACGAGCTCCTTGGGCTTGAACGGTTTGACGATGTAGTCGTCGGCGCCCGATTCGAGCCCGACCACCACATCCACCGTGTCGCTCTTGGCGGTCAGCATGACGATCGGGACGCCGGACTCTCCCCGGATCAGCCGGCACACCTCGATACCGTCCCGGCCGGGCAGCATCAGATCGAGCAGGACAAGATCGGGCTTGGTCTCGCGGAAGGCAGCCAGGGCCTTGTCACCGTCCGACACGAACGACGGTTCAAAGCCTTCGCCGCGCAGAACGATGCCAAGCATCTCTGCCAGTGCGGTGTCGTCGTCGACGACCAGGACGCGTCCCTTCATTCGGCCATCATCCCATTACCTGATCGTGACTTACTCCATCGTGACGTGGAACACACCTCTGCAAGCCCGTCCCGGGTGACCGGCGAGACCACTCCGGCCTCCGTCACGATCGCCGTCACCAGCTCCGGCGGAGTGACGTCGAAGGCCGGGTTGTAGGCCTGCGCGCCCAAAGGCGCCACCGGTATGCCCGTCCCCGCCTCCGCCCCGGCGCCCCGCACAAACGGCAAAGAGAACTCCGTCACTTCTTGGCCCGGACGCTGCTCCACCTCGATATCCGCCCCCTCCTGGGTCTCCAGATCCACCGTGCTGATCGGTGCCACCACCACGAACGGAACGTGGTGGTACCGCGCCAGCACCGCCAGCGGATAACTGCCCACCTTGTTGGCGACCGCACCGTCCGCCGCGATCCGGTCCGCACCGATCAGCACCGCGTCCACCTCACCCCCGGCGAACAGCGACCCCGCGGCACCGTCCGACAGCACCGTGTACGCCATCCCCGCCCGCGCCGCCTCGTAAGCGGTCAGCCGCGCCCCCTGCAACAGGGGCCGCGTCTCGTCCACCCACAGCCGGCGCAGCTCACCGGCCCGGTGCGCCGCCAGCGCCACCGCCAGGGCGGTGCCCTCGCCCCCGGACACCAGCGCCCCCGTATTGCAGTGCGTGAGGATCCGGTGGCCACCACCCGGCAGCAGCTCGCCCAGCAGCGCCAGACCGTGCTCCGCCATCCGCGCGCTGGCCTCGACATCCTCGGCATGCACGGCCCGCGCCTCGGCCAGCGCCGCCGCAGCAGCCACCTGAGCACCGGCCCCGGCCGCCACCGCCGCCCGATACGCAGCCGCGGCCCGGCGCACGCCGTACCCCAGATTGACCGCGGTCGGCCGGGCCTGCGCCAGAGCCGCCACCGCCTCCTCCACATCAAAGCCCCGCGCCGCGGCCAGCGCGACGCCATAGGCACCGGCGATGCCCAGCAGCGGCGCCCCCCGCACAGCCAGCGTCCGGATCGCCTGCACCAGCGCCGGTACGTCCGTGCAGACCAGCTCGACCTCCTCGGCCGGCAGCCGGGTCTGATCAAGGAGGACCACGACGGGCCCCTCGGGCGGCTCCTCCCAACGCAACGACGGGATGGCAAGCGCTCCGGCGCCCGCCTCGGATACCTCGTAGTGATCGCCCATTCACTCAGTCTGCCGCCGACAGCCCCTCGAACAGAAGCTCCCCTCACCCTCAGGGCACCGGTACACAACGCCTGGCGCCATGACACGATGACTGCCACCGCGGACCCCGGACCCCGGCCGCCCCGGCGGACGGGCAGCAAGAAGGAGCGACGATGAACAACTCTCCGGGCTGGGCCTCGCCCGGATCCACTCCCTCCGACGAGCCGGGCCGCGGCACTCAGGAGCAGCCCAGTCAGCCCTCCACCCCGGAGGAACAGCCCGGCCCGGCCGAGCAGCCGTCCCCGCCGAACTGGTCCAAGGAACAGCCGCCCGCCGGCCAGTGGTCGGCCCCCGCCGGCATCCCCAGCCAGAGCGGCCCCCAGGGGCGGAGCGGCCGAGGCGCCGACGACCGCACCCGTGCCTCGTCGTCCGGCTCCGGCCGGCCCGGCTGGGGCAGCCCGCAGGGCCCTGGAAGTCAGCCCCCCTGGGGCGGCAGCTGGGCCCCGGCACCGCAGGCCGCCAAGCCCGGCGTCATTCCGCTGCGCCCGCTCGCCATCGGCGAGATCCTCGACGGCGCGGTCGCCACCATGCGCGCCCACTGGCGCACCGTCCTCGGCATCTCGCTGATCGTCGCGGTCGTCTCGCAGACCGCCGTCACCATCGTCACCGGACTGTGGTTCCAGGACGCCGGCCGCGCACCCGCCCTGTCGAACGGCAACGTCCCGCCCCTCCGCAGCACCATGCGCGAGCTCGGCAACTCGCTCGCCGGCACCGCCCTCACTTCGGCGATAGGCCTGCTCGCCACCATCATCGCCACCGGACTGCTGACCATGGTCGTCAGCCGTGCCGTCCTGGGCCGCTCGGTGACCGCCGGGGAAGCCTGGCACGACGCCCGCGCCCAACTCCCCCGCCTGCTCGGCCTGCTCGTACTGCTCCCCCTGATCGTCACAGCCATATTCGCCGTCGGCGTGGCTCCCGGCGTCATCCTCACCGCCACGGGCACGCTGGACATGGGCCTGGTCCTCGCTCTGTTCGGCGGACTGGCGGCCACCATCGTGAGCATCTGGCTGTGGGTCCGCTACAGCCTCGCCTCCCCCGCGCTGATGCTGGAGAAGCAGGGCGTCATCGCGTCCATGCGCCGCTCCGCGAAGCTCGTACGGGGCTCCTGGTGGCGGGTGCTGGGCGCGCAGTTGCTCGCCTATCTCCTGATCGCCATCGTCGAGTTCATCATCCAGATCCCGGCCACCCTCATCGCCTTCCTCATCGGCGGCGAGAGCCTCATGGACTGGGCGAACGGCACCAGCAACAGCACCGGCTGGTCGTTCCTGATCGTGCTGGGCATCGGCGCCGTCATCAGCTCCACCATCACCTTCCCGATCAGCGCCGGCGTCACCGCGCTCCTCTACATGGACCAGCGCATCCGCCGCGAGGCGCTCGACCTCGAACTCGCCCGCGCCGCTGGCCTCCCCGGCTACGGCGCCGACGCCCCCACCGCCGGCCCGGCCACGCCCGCCCCCGCAGCCCAGGACCCGACCGCCACCGACGCGCCAGCAACAGCCGCCCCGAACACCGCTGACACACCTGCAGACCAGGCGAAGGCGGACCACACCGCGACAACCGGCAACGAGGCAGACGGTCCCGGGCAACGCCCCACCGACACCGCACCAGGAAGCTGATGCGGTGACCACAGGGGGGAACATGGCCGCGCTCGGACGACTCATAGCGCGTTCCGACGACGACATACCGGTACGGACTCCTCGCCTCCCCGCCCGCGAGGCGGCCGAGCGCGAACTGTCCGATCCCCGGTACCACCAGCACGACCCCAACCCGCTCCAGCGAGCCCTTGATTGGCTCTGGGAACGCGTCGACGAACTCTTCCGCGCGGCCTCCGGCGCCACCCCCGGCGGCTGGATCGGGCTCCTGGCCATCGCCGCATTCGTCCTGCTGCTGGCCGTCGCGCTTCGCCTGCGGCTCGGCGCGGTGCGCCGCACTCCGACCACCGGCGGCGCACTCTTCGCCGACACCCCCCGCACCGCCGCCGAACACCGAGCCTCAGCCGACCGGCACGCCTCCGAGGGCCGCTGGAACCAGGCGATCCAGGACCGCATGCGCGCCCTCGTCCTCGCCCTCGAAGAACGCGCCCTGCTCACCCCCGGCCCGGGCCGCACCGCCGACGAGGCCGCCACCGAAGCAGGCCGGACGCTCCCCCTGCATGCCGACCAACTGCGCACCGCGGCCCGCACCTTCGACGACGTCACATACGGCGGCCGCGCCGGTACGGAAGAGGCGTACACCCTCCTGGCCCACCTCGACACCGACCTGCAGCAGGCCAAGCCCGACCTGGCCGCCACCCGGACCAGGAGCCGCTGATGACCACGGCCACTCCGGACACCCCCGCGCTCACCCCCACCGCTCGCCGGCTGTGGACCCGGTCCCGCGGACCGCTGCTCGCGCTCCTCCTGCTCGTCGTCAGCGGTGTGGTCCTCGCCGCTCTGCAGTCCGGCGAACAGCACGGCCGGCTCGACCCCCGCTCCGCCGACCGGGCCGGAAGCCGGGCAATCGCCCAACTCCTGGCCTCCCACGGCGTCTCCACGCACGTCGTGACCGCCTCCGAGGAAGCCGCCGCCGCGGCCGGCCCCGACACCACCCTGCTCATCACCGATCCCGACGTGCTGACGCAAGATCAGCTGACGGGCCTGCACACCGCGACCGCACACACCCCCGGCCGCACCGTCCTGCTCGCCCCCGGCACCCCGGCCCTCGAAAGCTTCGCGCCCGGCGTTCTGATGGAACCCCCGGTCCGCATCTCCGCACGCCGGCCCGCCTGTTCCCTGCCCGACGCCCGTCGCGCGGGCAGTGCCCTCCTCGGCGGCCTCCGCTACACCTCGCCCACCGACAGCGCCGACCGGTGCTACCCCAGCGGCGGCCTGCCCACCCTGCTGCGTCTGCCGGCCCCCGATGCCGGCCGCGACACCGTGCTCCTCGGCTCCCCCGATCTCCTCTACAACCACCACCTCGCCGAGCACGGCAACGCCTCGCTGGCCCTTCAACTCCTCGGTACGCACAAGCATCTGGTCTGGTACCTCCCCTCCGTGAGCGACCCGTCATCCGCCCATGACGACCAGCGCGGTTTCCTCGACCTGATCCCCTCCGGCTGGCGCTGGGCCCTGCTCCAACTCGCCTTCGCCGCCGTATTCGCAGCCCTCTGGCGTGCCCGCCGACTCGGCCCGCTGGTGCCGGAAAGGCTTCCTGTCACCGTCCCGGCCGCCGAGACCACCGAAGGCCACGCCCGCCTCTACGAGCAGGCCAACGCCCGCGACCGGGCTTCGGCCGTACTGCGCTCCGCGACCCGCACCCGGCTCGCCCCCCTCCTCGGCGTGTCCCCCACTCACGCCCACACCCCCGACCTCCTACTCCCGGCCCTCCACACCCACTTGGCCTCCGTCCCTGACGCCTCGGCAGATCTCCACACCCTGCTCTTCGGCCCGGCTCCCACGGACGACAAGGCCTTGGTACATCTGGCCGACCAACTCGACGAACTCGAATCCTCGATCGTTTCCCCAGAGAGGCACGCCCCCCGTGAGCACCCCGACCGCTGACAGCGCCCGAGCCTCCCTCGAGGACCTGCGCACCGAGATAGCCAAGGCCGTCGTAGGCCAGGACCCCACCGTCACCGGCCTGGTCGTCGCACTCCTCTGCCGCGGTCATGTACTCCTCGAAGGCGCCCCCGGCGTCGCCAAGACCCTGCTCGTACGCGCCCTCTCGGCCGCCCTCGAACTCGACACCAAGCGCGTCCAGTTCACCCCCGACCTGATGCCGAGCGATGTCACCGGTTCACTGGTCTACGACGCCCGCAGCTCCGAGTTCTCCTTCCAGCCGGGCCCCGTCTTCACCAACCTCCTCCTCGCCGACGAGATCAACCGCACGCCTCCCAAGACCCAGGCATCCCTGCTCGAAGCGATGGAAGAGCGTCAGGTGACGGTCGACGGCACACCCCGTCCCCTCCCTGAGCCATTTCTGGTTGCCGCCACGCAGAACCCCGTGGAATACGAGGGCACTTACCCGCTCCCCGAAGCCCAGCTCGACCGGTTCCTGCTGAAGCTGACGGTTCCGCTCCCCGCCCGCCACGACGAGATAGACATCCTCACCCGTCACGCGGCCGGCTTCAGCCCCCGCGATCTCAGCGCCGCAGGACTACGCCCCGTCGCCTCCACCGCCGACCTCGACGCGGCGCGGGACGCGGTCGCCAAGACCGCCGTCTCCCCCGAAGTCACCGGCTATATCGTCGATATCTGCCGTGCCACCCGCGAATCCCCCTCGCTCTCTCTCGGCGTCTCCCCCCGAGGCGCCACCGCCCTGCTCTCCACTTCACGAGCCTGGGCCTGGCTCACCGGCCGCGACTATGTCACCCCCGACGACGTCAAGGCCCTTGCTCTTCCCACCCTTCGTCATCGCATTCAGCTCCGCCCCGAAGCGGAGATGGAAGGAGTCACCGCAGACTCCGTGATCAACGCCGTACTCGCTCATCTCCCCGTTCCCCGCTGAGACGACACCGTGGCCCTCACCGGACGCACCGCCCTCATCTCCGCACTCGGAGCCCTCTTCGTCGGCTTCGTGCTGCCCAGCTGGCTCGGCATCCTCGCCGTCCAACTCGCCTTGCTGATAGCAATCTTGTGCGATCTCGCGCTCGCCGCGCCAGTGCGAAAGCTCCATTTCACCCGAACCGGTGACACAACTGTTCGACTAACAGGCGAAGCCCACACACACCTCACCCTCACCAACTCGAGCCGCCGAACGCTGCGCGCCCAGATCCGCGACGCCTGGCCCCCGAGCACCTTCCACCCCGGCTCGGACATCCCCGCATCCCGTCACACCGCACGCATCCCCGCCGCCGAACGCCGCCGCTTCACCACCACGCTCCACCCCACGCGCCGCGGCGACCACCACGCAGTCCGCGTCACCGTCCGCTCCTTCGGCCCGCTCGGCCTGGCAGCCCGGCAGGGAAGTCACCACCTGCCGTGGACACTGCGTGTGCTGCCGCCGTTCACCAGCCGCAAGCACCTCCCCGCCAAGCTCGCCCGCCTCCGCGAACTCGACGGCCGCACCAGCATCCTGACCCGCGGCGAAGGCACCGAATTCGACAGCCTCCGCGACTACACCCCCGGCGACGACACCCGCTCCATCGACTGGCGCGCCACCGCCCGACGGCAGAACCTCGCCGTCCGCACCTGGCGCCCCGAACGCGACCGCCGCATCCTGCTCGTCCTGGAAACCGGCCGCACCTCGGCCGGCCGCGTCGGCGACATCCCCCGCCTCGACGCCTCCATGGACGCCGCCCTGCTGCTCGGCGCCCTCGCCGCCCGCGCCGGCGACCGCGTGGACCTGCTCGCCTACGACCGCCGCGTCCGCGCTTCCGTACAGGGCCGCGCCGCCCGCGATCTCCTCCCGGCTCTGACCGATGCCCTGGCACCCCTCGAATCCGAACTCGTCGAGGCGGACGCCCGCGGCCTGGCCGCCACCATCCACCGCCGCACCCCGCGCCGGTCCCTCATCGTGCTCTTCACCGGCCTGGACGCGGCCCCCGTCGAGGAGGCCCTCCTGCCCGTCCTCCCCAGCCTCACCCAACGCAACGAACTCATCGTCGCGGCCGTCGCCGATCCCCGCATCGAGGAAATGGCCGCCGGCCGCCACACCCCCCAGGCCGTCTACGCAGCAGCTGCCGCGGAGCAAACCCGCGCCGCCCGCCGCCGCACTGCAGACCGCCTCCGCCACCACGGCATCACCGTCATCGACTCCCCCCCGGCCCACCTGGCCCCCGACCTGGCCGACGCCTACCTCACCCTGAAGTCCACCGGCCGGCTGTAACGACCACAATTCCCACCCGCCGCTCAGAGACACGGGACGTAGGGACGTAGGGACGTAGGGACGTAGGGACTTAGCAGGTTCCCAACGGCACCAGCCCTATAAGCCGCCGGCCACCGCTGCCCCCTCCCACTGCAGTCACCACCCCACGATCGGCCACTGGCACACATCCAAGGGCGTCCTGGCCACCGCGCAACTGTCGGGACCATCCCGCTCAACAGCAGCACCATTCTTCGGATCAGCCGCCGCCCACCTCATCGGTACGAACCCAGCGCCCCCGATAGAAAACCCCGGCCCCCGCACCGCTACGCAACGTCCGCCGTTGGTAGAACTCGTCCGGCTGGCGGAGGGCTCCTTCAAAGGTCTCATCAGCACCCCAGCGCCCGATCCCGCCGGCCGGAACTCAGGTACAGGTGTTCCGGTGTTCCTGGCCTCAAACGCAGGAAAGCCCCGCACCATAAGGTGCGGGGCTTCCCCACAATGATTGTTCGGCGGCGTCCTACTCTCCCACAGGGTCCCCCCTGCAG
>NZ_QUAC01000461.1 GCF_003389455.1 Streptomyces inhibens
AGCGCGGACAGCCGGGCGGCGCGCTCGGCCGGGGCGGTGGCGGCCCACCCGGGCAGCGCGGCGCGGGCGGCGCGCACGGCGGCGTCCACGTCCTCCGCCGTGCCGGCCGGGACGGTCGCGATGACCCGTTCGTCGGCCGGATTGACGACCTCGATCGTGCCGCTGCCCTCGGCGGGCCGCCAGCTTCCGTCGATGTACATCGCGTCGTGCTGCTTCACGTCGTGGTCCTCCCGCGCCGGCTGATGGTCGTCCGCTCCCCAAACTAGCGCCGGTAGTTTTGTGCCGCCAGGGAGTTTGGCACCCGCGATCGGTGCCGGTCGCCATGAGCCTAGGAGACGACGTCGGCCTCACCCCTTGGCGGACGCCTTACGCATTTCCTCGATCACGCTGACGAATCCGGCATTGCCGTGGCCGGCGGCGATGGTCCGGTCCGCGAGGCCCTTGACGGCGCTGAGCACCTCGGTGTTGATCCCGCGGTCGTCGGCCGCCTCGATGATGTGCGCGATGCCCGCCGCCTCCATGACGATGTTGTCCTGATCCCCGGAGAAGACGCCGCGGTCCAGATCCTCCGCCATGTCCGCGGCGATGGCGGGCAGGATGCCGACGATCGTCTCGGTGAACGGCGCGAACTCCTTGGCCTTGATGCCCTCGGCCCCGGCCAGCGCGAAGGCGTGCATGAGCCCGGCCATCGCCGAGTAGAAGAAGCCGAGCAGCGCGAGATCGTGCACCGCCGCCATGCCGTGGTCGGCGCCCAGATAGGGAGCCTGGTCGCCGAGCGCCTTGAGCGTCGGCCCGTACGTCTCGAACGCCTCCCGCGAGCCGCTGTAGAGGATGGTCGCCGCGGGCTGTCCGATGACCGGCGTCGGCACCATGATCGAGCCGTCGAGGTAGTCGATGCCGTGTCCGGCGGCCCATGCGGCGGCGGCCCGCGAGCGCTCCGGGGTGTCGGAGGTGAGGTTGACCAGGACCCGGCCGGACAGCTGCGCACCGACCGGCTCCAGGATCGCGTGGGACGCGGCGTAATCCAGCACGCACACGATCACCAGCGGGCTCGCGGCCACCGCCTCGGCCACCGAGTCCGCGCGGACCGCGCCGCGCTCGACCAGCTCGTCGGCCCTGCCGGGCGTGCGGTTCCAGACCGTCGTGGGGTGACCGGCCCGGAGGAAGGCGCCGGCCAGCGCGCGCCCCATCGCGCCGAGGCCGAGGACGGTCACCGGGGTGCGGGTGGTGTCCGTGTCGTCGGTGCCATTCGTCCGGTTCGGGTGGTTGTTCGTCTTGTTCGTGTCGTTCGCGGTGCTCATGGGGGTGCTCCCTGCACATGGTGCCGGGCCCGGCCCGGTGCCGGACCCGCTGTGCACACCACCCTGCCGAGCGGCGCTTACGGTCCCCTTCGGGTTTGCTTACGGTCCCTTCGGGCCGGCTTACGGGCCCCGCCGGCAATCGGCACCTCCCGCCGGCCGGTGCGGCGACCGGGCAAGGCGAGGGCCCGGCAGGAGACCGCCGGCCCGGCCATGCTCACCGCTCCTTGGGCGAAGGAGAAGGTGATGACCAGGCGCAGCAGCCAACTCCTGCCGGGCCTCGCGGTGTCGCTTCCGTCCCTCTAGATGATGCCGAAGAGCAGACCGGCACCGAGGACCACGAGGGAGGTCAGCGCGGCCCATTTGACGGTGAACTTGGTGTGGTCGCCGAACTCGACCTTGGCCATGCCGACGAGGACGTAGACGGCGGGGACCAGCGGGCTGGACATGTGCAGTGCCTGGCCGATGAGGGAGGCGCGGGCGATCTCGATGGGGGCCACACCGTGCGCGGCACCGGCCTCGGCGAGGATCGGCACGATGCCGAAGTAGAAGCCGTCGTTGGACATGAAGTAGGTCAGCGGGATGCTGAGGACGCCGGTGACGATGCCCATGTGCGGGCCGAGCGCGTCGGGGATGCCGCTGACCAGCCAGCGGGCCATGTGCTCGACCATGCCGGTGCCGGTGAGCACGCCGGTGAAGACGGCGGCGGCGAAGACCATGCCGGAGACGTTGAGCACGTTCTCGGCGTGCGCCGCGACGCGGGCCTTCTGGTCCTTCATGTGCGGGAAGTTGACGGTGAGCGCGAGGGCGGCGCCGAGCAGGAAGAGCACCGGGATCGGCAGCGTCTGCATGATCAGGAGGGTGAGCAGCGCGACGGTGAGCGCGGCGTTGAACCAGTAGAGCTTGGGGCGCAGGGTGGCGCGCTGCGGGTCCAGGACCTGGAGATCGTCCTCGTCGGAGGAGTCCGCGCCGTCGGAGGCGGAGCCGGCGTCGTCGCCGGAGGTGCCGGTGCCCGCGCCGCCGCTGATGCGCTGCGCCGCGGCCGGGGCGCCGCCCTTGGTGCCGGCGCCCGCGCCGACGAGGACCTGCTCGGTCTCCTTCTCCTCCACGGTCCCGGTCACCAGGCGGGTGTCACCGAGGGTCAGCACACCCAGCCGCTTGCGCTCGCGCCGGCCGAGGACGTACGCGAGGGCGAAGACCGCGACCAGGCCGACGGCCAGCGCGGGGATCATCGGGACGAAGATGTCTCCGGCGTCGAGCTTGAGCGCGGTGGCGGCGCGGGCGGTCGGGCCGCCCCAGGGGAGGGTGTTCATCACGCCGTTGGCGGTGGCGGCGACGCCGGTCATGACCACCAGGCTCATCTTCAGCCGCTTGTAGAGCGGGTAGAGCGCCGAGACCGTGATCATGAAGGTGGTGGAGCCGTCGCCGTCGAGCGAGACGATCGCGGCGAGCAGCGCGGTACCGACGACGACGCGCACCGGGTCGGCCTTGCAGAACTTGAGGATGCCGCGGACGATCGGGTCGAAGAGACCGACGTCGATCATCACCCCGAAGTAGATGATGGCGAACATCAGCATCGCGGCCGTGGGGGCCAGGTCACCGATGCCCTTGAGGACGTAGTCGCCCAGGTGCGCGCCCTGGCCGACCAGGACACAGAACAGCGCTGGGATGAGCACCAGCGCAGCCATCGGTGACATCTTCTTCATCATGATCAGCACCAGGAAGGTGGCGATCATGACAAATCCGAGGATTGTCAGCATTAGAGGTACCTCACGTTCGCCCTTGAACATCTGCCGGGGTGGCGGTTCAGGTGACGTTAGGTCCCGCAAACTTTTGTTAACAAGGTCTTGACGCGGGAGCAATACGAGCAAAACCCCAGGTCAATAGGGGATCTCCGCGGACGGGCGTGAGCAGAACCGGCAGACCCACCGGCGGGGCGGCCGACAACGTGGGACGTCAGTCCAGATACCGCGCCAGATAGGCCCGCAGCAGCACCTTGGTCTCGGTGACGATGACCCGGTCGCCGCCCGGGTCCGTGCGGAAGGCGAGTTGCAGCAGCGCATCGGCGGTTTCGACGCCGACCAGGAAGGCGGTGCGCAGCCGCTCGTCGGCGGCGTCCAGCCCGAGCCGCCCGGCGAACAGGGCGAGCAGCCGGTCGGCGACCTCGTAATTGGCCTGCCGGGACTCGCGCGGGGCGGGCACGGTGAACTCCACCAGGGCGAAGCCCGGCACCGTCCGCTTCATGGCCAGATATTCGTCGACCACCACGTCCATCGCGCGCCGCCACTCCAGCGGATCATCGGCCGGGGCGGTCAGCCGGGCGGTGATGCGGTCGGCGTAGGCGTCGAGATTGCGCCGGGCGAGCGCCTCGGCCATGGCGCGTTTGTTGGGGAAGAAGCGGTAGACGGAGCCGATCGGGACACCGGCGCGGCCGGCCACGGCCCGGGTGCTCAGGTCCTCGTAGCCGGTCTCCTCCAGCAGTTCGGCACAGGCGTCGAGGATTGTGGCCAGGCGCTGGGCGCTGCGCCGCTGGACGGGCGCGCGGCGGAGGGGGGTGGACCGCGGGGCGGGCTGGGGGGTCGGCTGCTGCACCCGACCATCCTGCCCGCCGTTCGGCCGGGTGGAGCGCCGTCGGACCGATCCTTTCGATCCGGCCATCCCGTCCGGGAGTCTCCGTTGACGGCCCCGCATGTCAATCCTAAGGTCTTGCATAGGATTCCTTGAGCGGCAGGAGCGCGCGATGACAGGCACGGGCAACGAGCAGGCGAGGAAGACGGCCGAGGGGCTGGTGTACGTCACCGGGTTCGGCAACGAGCACAGCTCGGAGGCCGTCCCGGGCGCGCTGCCGGTGGGCCGCAACTCCCCCCAGCGCGCACCGCTCGGCCTGTATGCCGAGCAGCTCAGCGGGTCGGCGTTCACCGAACCGCGGGCGAGCAACCACCGCTCCTGGCTCTACCGCATCCGCCCGTCGGCCGCGCATCCGCCGTTCGTCCGCGCCGAACGGCCCGCGGTCCGCTCGGCGCCGTTCACCGACTGTGTCCCCGACCCCAACCGGCTGCGCTGGAATCCGCTGCCCGAGCCCGCCGGTCCGGCCGACTTCCTGGACGGCCTGTGGACGCTGGGCGGCAACGGCGATGCGACCCAGCGCAGCGGTATGGCCGTCCACCTGTACCACGCCAACGCCTCCATGGAACGGCGGGTGTTCAGCGACGCGGACGGCGAGCTGCTGATCGTGCCCGAGCACGGCGGGCTGCTGCTGCGCACCGAATTCGGCCTGCTGCGCGCCGAACCGGGCGAGGTGGCGCTGATCCCGCGCGGCGTACGCTTCCGCGTCGAGCTGCTGGACGCCGCGTCCGACGGGCAGAGCCCGACAGCTCGCGGCTATGTCTGCGAGAACTACGGCCGGCCCTTCCAGCTCCCCGACCTCGGCCCGATCGGCGCCAACGGCCTGGCCAACGCCCGGGACTTCCGCGCCCCGGTCGCCGCCTACGAGGACGTCGAGGGCCCCGTCGAGGTCGTCAACAAGTTCTGCGGCAACCTCTGGACCGCCACCTACGACCACTCACCGCTGGATGTCGTCGCCTGGCACGGCAACCATGTCCCGTACGTCTACGACCTGCGGCGCTTCAACGTCATCGGCTCGATCAGCTACGACCACCCCGACCCGTCCATCTTCACCGTGCTCACCTCCCCCTCGGACACCCCGGGCCTGGCGGGCGTGGACTTCGTGGTCTTCGCGCCGCGCTGGCTGGTCGGCGAGGACACCTTCCGGCCGCCGTACTTCCACCGCAATGTGATGACCGAGTACATGGGGCTGATCGAGGGCGCCTACGACGCGAAAACCGCCGGTCCAGGGGGTTTCGTACCGGGTGGCGGCTCACTGCACAACATGATGTCGGCGCACGGACCCGACCGGGAGACCTTCGACCGGGCGAGCGCGGCCGAGCTGCGGCCGCAGAAGATCGACGACGGGCTGGCCTTCATGTTCGAGACCCGCTGGCCGCTGACGCTCACCGCACAGGCCCGGGACGCCGGGCATCTGCAGCGCGGCTACGACGACGTATGGCAGGGTCTCCAGCGCCACTTCCGCCTGTGACACCGGGGAACGCTTCGTGACCACCTTCGCTCCCGACTCGCTCGACCTGAACCGCAAGCTGCCGCTCTGGTACCAGGTCTCGCAGTCGTTGCGCGCCTCCATACTGGGCCGCTCCCCCGAGGCGCCGCTGCGGCTGCCCACCGAGGACGCCCTCGCCGAGCACTACGGCGTGAGCGTGCTGACCATGCGGCAGGCCCTCAAGGAGCTGGAGACGGAGGGGCTGATCAGCCGGCACCGGCGCCGCGGCACCTTCATCGAGCCGAGCGCCCAGCGCGGTGCGCCGGTGCGGCTGCTGGGCTCGGTGGACGCGATCGTGGCCCAGCAGTCCGGGATGCGCACCGAGCTGCTGGAGCAGGGGCCGACCACCGTTCCTGCCGAACTGTCGGAGTATTTCCCGGATATGGCCGAGGTGGCCGGATTCCGCCGGCTGCGCAGCGACGAGGAGACGGGCGAACCGACCAACCACGCGCGCAACTTCGTCCGCCCCGATGTCGCCGCGGGGATCGATCCGGCGGACCTGGTGCGCTGGCCGATGACCAAGGTGCTGCGCGACGCGGTGGGCGTACGGATCAGCCGGATCACCGACACCGTCGAGGCGCGGCTGGCCGACCCCGAGACCGCCCGGCTTCTGCAGGTCCCGCTGCTCAGCCCGATCCTGCACTACACCGGCGTCACCTACGACGAGGACGGCCGGGCGGTCGATGTCGCCCGGATCCACTACCGCGGCGACCGCTTCTCCTTCACGGTCACGCTGGACGCGCACTGAGCTGTTCGTCGTCGGCCGGCCACCCGCGGAGGCGGGCGAGCTCCGCACACCCCTTGAGGAAGCGGGGCACGGCCGGATGCGGGTGCTCGGCCCGCCAGACCGCGTCGAGGCACAGGCCGGGCCCCGGCTCCGCAAGGGGTACGAGGGTCATGCCGCGCGGGAGTTGGTGGGCGAGCGAGGCCACCACGAGATTGACCCCGCGCCCGGCGGCGATGCCCGCCCAGGCGTTGGAGCCGGAGGCGGTCTCGTCGAGCGAGGGCGCGAAGCCCGCACCCCGGCAAGCCGCGATCACCGCGTCGTAGTAGCCGGGCGCCATGTCGCGCGGCCACAGCTGGAACTTCTCGCCCTTGAGCTGTACGAGATCCACCACCGGGGCAGCGGCGAGCGGATGGCCGTCGCCGACCGCGACCCTCAGCTCCTCGCGCCGTACCGTCCGCCGGTCGATCCCCGTCGGGTAGCCGGTCCGGGGAGCGAGCGCGAGGTCGCAGCGGTCGTCGCGCAGCATCCGGCAGACGTCGCCGGCGAAGATCTCCCGGGTCTCCACCTTCAGCTTGGGCAGCCGCTCCGCGAGGTGTGCGATCAGCTCCGGCAGGGTCTCGTACACCGCGGTGAGCGTGTAGGCGATGCGCAGCGTGCCCACCTCGCCGGCCGCGACGGCCCGTGCGTGCCGGCCGGCCCGGGCCGCGGCGGCCAGCAGCCGCTTGCAGTCGGCCAGATAGGCGGCGCCGGCCGGGGTGAGCTCGACCCGCCGGGAGGTCCGCTCCAGCAGCCGTACGCCGAGGGTGTCCTCCAGCGCCTTGATCTGCTGGCTGAGCGCCTGCTGTGCGACATACACATCCTCGGCGGCGCGCGTGAAGCTGCGACGCTCGGCCACCGCCACGAAGTACCGCATCTGGCGCAGCTCGGGTTCCATGCGACGGCATCGTACGGCGGCGGCCCGCACCCGTCGACAAGCCGGGCTTGTCGGTCGACAACAAGCTGCGCTTGTTGGCCGAGGGGCCCGCTCGTAGCGTTGGCCGGGCCGAACACCCTTGCGGAACACGGCAATCCGCCCCCACGACACCACCGGAGCACCGCTGATGACCATCGAGTACATCCGCTACCGCATCACCGACCCCGAGCGCCGGGCCGCCTTCGAGAAGGCGTACGCGGCCGCCGCCGAACAGCTCGACGCGGCACCGCAGTGCCTCGGCTACGACCTGGCGCACGGCGTCGAGGAGCCCGAGCGCTACATCCTGCGCATCGAGTGGACCTCCGTGGAGGACCACCTCAAGGGCTTCCGGGGCGGCCCGCTCTTCGGCCCCTTCCTCGCCTCCGTACGGCCCTATATCGACGACATCGAGGAGATGAAGCACTACGCGCGCACGGCGGTGACCTCCGTACGGGAGTGAGCGAGGCGGCCCGCGCCGGCGACCGGGCGGCGCGGGCCGCTGGGATCAGCTCAGATCCGCTCCAGGCTCCGCCCCGTGCTGCGCGGTCCCAGCAGCGCCACGTCCAGGCACAGCAGCAGCATCAGCGCGGCGGAGCCGGTGAACACCGCGGCCGCCCCGAGGCCGGTCAGCACGCTCAGCGCGACGAACGGCAGCGCGACCGAGGTGAGCCGGGAGAGCGAGTAGGCGATACCGATCGCGCTGCTGCGCAGGCCGGTCGGGAAGATCTCGGTCTGGTAGACGTGGAAGGCGTTGGAGAAGACATTGCTGCACACCGTCAGCAGGAATCCGAAGCCGACGATGGCCCAGGGGGCCGCGGCGAAGCCGAACGCCAGGCCGCAGCCGGCGATACCGAGCGCCGAGGCGATGATCAGTGTCCGGCGCTCGATCCGGTCGATGAGCGGGATCGACAGCGCGGAGCCGATCGGATAGCCGCAGAAGCTCAGCGCCGCGTACAGCAGCGACTCGGTGACGGTGTGCCCCTTCGCGGTGAGCACCACCGGCGCCAGCGATCCGAAGCCGTAGTAGCCGACGGTCTGCAGCACCTGGAAGATCCACCACATGACGGTGCGCCGGCGGTGGTCGCCGCGGAACATCTCGCCCAGCGGCACCTTCCGCTCCGGCACGGTCTCCGTCTCCGGTACGGACGGCAGACTGCCGCCGGTCTCCCGGGCCACCCGCTCCTCCAGCCCGGCCACGATCCGCCCGGCCTCCTCGTCGCGCCCTTGCACGGTCAACCACCTTGGTGATTCTGGGAGTTGGCGGCGCATCAGCTGGATGAACGCGGCGCCCAGCGCGCCGGCGACCAGCAGCCAGCGCCAGCCGTCGATGCCCAGCAGCTGATGGGCGGCCACCAGCCGGGCACCGAGCAGCGCGGCGACCGGAACGCCGACAAAGCCGAAGGTGTACGCGTAGGCGATATAGCGGCCGCGCACTGCCCGGGGCAGGAACTCCGCGAGATAGGTGTCCACCAGCACGAGTTCGGCGCCGAGCCCGAGGCCGGACAGAAAGCGCAGGACCAGCAGCCAGTGCAGATTCGGGGCGAAGGCACACAGCAGCGAGAAGAGCGAGTACGCGGCCAGGTTGATCATGAACATCCGGCGCCGCCCCAGGCGATCGGCGAGCACCGACAGCACATTCGCGCCGACGAACATGCCGAGGAAACCGGCCGCGATCACCCAGGACTTCGCGGCGTGCCCGAGGTGCCACTGTTCGGCGAGGACCGCGGCCAGCACGCCGCCGAGGAAGATCTCGTAAAGGTCGAAGAAGGCGCCGATACCGACGATGAGCGTGATCCGGCGGTGCCACCGGGACGGCGGCAGCCGGTCCAGTCGCGCGGCGGCCCGGGTGCCGATGGGGGTCCCCCCGCGCCGTTCAGGCGTGGGGGAGGTGGTGCCCGTCATGACGGTCCTCCCTGAGCAGGTCCCGGCACGATGGGGTCCCCCCGCGTCGTTCAGGCGTGGGGCGGAGCGACGTCCGCACCGTGCTGCCGGGCGTACGGCCAGGACCGTACTCCTTCAAGATCAGCAAGCGGAAGACCGCATGCGCGCACGCCCCGGGCGGGGGACGTGGCCTGCGGATTCGGTGGCGCCGCGGGGCCCGTGGATACCATGCCGGGGTCAACCGAACGGTCCGGGAGGGGCTCCGCGTGACGGCGAAGCAGGACGCGCCACGGCTGTCCGATCTCATGCCGTGGTCCGTGGCGCCGCTGCGGCTCGGCCGTTCCTGGGTGAGGGCGCCGGATCCGGCCACCCTGCGCGCCCGCTGGCAGGCGCTGGTGGACACCGAGGACGCGGCGGCCCGCGAGCGGCTCTTCCGGCCGTCCCGGGCCCGCACCCTGCACTCCGCCGTCGGCCAGTTGCCGGGCCAGGCGACGCCCACCGGACGGCTGTACCGGGCGAGTGGGCCGTGCCCCGAGCCGGTGCGGATCCTCCACGGCCCGTTCGACCAGCAGTGGCTGCTGCCCGACCACCGGCTGATCGACGCGGCACGGCCGGAGCTGTGGCGGGTGGCGGACGAACGGCAGCTGTTCGCGGTCGAGTGGGGACAGGTTCCGCAGGTGCCGGGGCCCGCGGTGGTGTGCTCCGCGCTGCTGCCCGACGGACGGTCGCCGGCCGGCCGCCCCGGACGGATCCACCCGCTCTACCGGCGGCCCGGCGGACAGGAGCCGAATCTCGCACCGGGCCTGCTCGGTCTGCTCGCCCGGCGCCTGGACCGCCCGGTGAGCCCGCCGGAGCTGCTCGCCTGGACCACGGTGAGCGCCCACCACTCCCCCGACGGCTGCGCGGTACCGCTCACCGCCGACCCGGCGGTGTGGGACCGCGGTGTCGCGCTCGGCGAACGGCAGTTGTGGCTGGCCACCCGCGGCGCGTACGTACCCGGGGCGGGCGACGGACTCCCGGGCGGGCACGCCGGACCGGGCGAGCGGCCACGGATGCCGGGCGGCCGCCGCCCGTACGTACGCTCCGCGCTCCCCACCCGCGGGATGCCGGGCCCCCTCGGCTACGACCCGCAGGAGCAGGCGCTGCTGATCGGCGGCGGCCGGATCTCGCCGGTGCCGCCGGGCGCCTGGGACTTCCACGCGGGCGGGGTACGGGTCCTGGAGGCGTGGTTCGCGGAGCGGACCGGCGCGGCCGCGGCGGGGACGGAGGCGCCCGAGGCCGGTTCGCTGGCGGCGCTGCGCCCGGCGAACTGGCCGCAGGAGTGGACCTCGGAGCTGCTGGAGCTGATCACCGTACTGGCGCTGCTGGCCGAACTGGAGCCGCAGCGGCGGGAGTTGATCCGGCGGACGGCGGACGGGCCGCAGCTGACGGCGGGCGAGCTGCGGGCGGCCGGCATCGTCCCGGCGCCGGTCTTCGCGCGCCGCCCGGCGTCCGTGCTCGACCACCACGAGGAGGGCCCGGAGGGCCAGTTCGCGCTGCTGTGAGCCGCGCGCATCAGCCCTCCGCCGACCCGGCCCGCACCGCGCAGGCGTCGAGCACCCGCCCGATCAACCGCGCGAAGACCTCGTCCTGGTCCCCGGCCGGGGCCCTGTTCGCCAGGGCCCGGGCGACCCGCGGATACCGACCGGTGCCGACCGTCTTCGCCAGATGGTCGGCCCGTGCCGCGCGCCGCTGTTCCTCGCCGTGCCCGGACTCCTCGGCCCGCTCGGCGGCCGCATACGAATCTGCGGCTGTTCGGCAACGCGGGACCGGCTGCGCGGCACCGCGGCCAGGCACCGGGCCGATGAACTGCTGGACCACTTCGAGCCGGCCGCCGGGCTGGTCCTCGGCGGGCTCACCACCGAGGCCACGGACCGGTTCCCTACGCTCCCGATGAGCCGCTTCACGGTGTCGTTCGGGCAGACCTGTCTCCGAGTCCTGGTGGCCGCGGTCGGCAGGGGATACCTCCCATGCCCGTTCAGGGCTATGGGAGGGTACGGGACGGACTCGGCCCGGCGTGCGGCGCGTTCGCGGTACCCACCGAGGGCACCCCCGCCTGGCTGCGCTTCCTCGCCGACCGGAACCCGATCAGCTCGGTCGTTGCGGCCTGCCGCGAGCTGTTCGGCAACGCGGGACCGGCGACCGCGGACGCCGCTTGGCCGTTGCGGCACCCCGTCCCCGCCGCGCTCCTGTGGTCGCTGGTGCTGCTCGCCCTGTTCATCCCGGCGAGCGTCCGCCGCTCCGCACGCAGCGGACGCCGACCCCCTGCCGGCCGAATCCGGCGCAGCTCACTCCTGCGGCCCCAACTCCGGCCCCAGGGACGAGAACTCCTCCTGGCTCACCACCCGCTTCGGCGGCCAGGTGATGTTCTCCGGCGGCCAGCTCTGCCCGGTGCGCTCCAGGAACCAGGCCGGTGGCTCGTACATCGGCGGTTCATAGCCGTCGGGAAGCGCGGTCTTCCAGCGGACGCCCTGGGTGCGCCGGGCGAACTCGTCCTTGACCGCCTTGAGCCGGGCCGGCTGGGTGAGCAGATCGACGGCGGTCGCGGCCAGATACCTGGCGGCGGCCAGCAGCGCGGCACGGCCGGGGCCCGCGGCGGCGCAGGAGGCCGTCGACCAGGTGTGCATCTTGGTGCCGATGGGGGCCAGCGCGGTACCCATCGACACCGTCGGCACCTGCCAGCTGATGTCCGCGACATCGGTCGAACCACCGCCCAGGAAGACGGGGTTGGGCGGGGTCAGCGCACCGATCTCGTCGTGCAGGCCCTTCTGCGGCAGGCCGAGCGACCGTTGCAGGTCCTGGGCGAGCCGCTGTGCCTCGCCGTCGA
This sequence comes from Streptomyces inhibens, assembly GCF_003389455.1. Lineage (GTDB taxonomy): Bacteria > Actinomycetota > Actinomycetes > Streptomycetales > Streptomycetaceae > Streptomyces > Streptomyces inhibens. The sequence continues at coordinate 11,839 of NZ_QUAC01000461.1, forward strand.
AGTCGGGCGGTCCGATCGTGCGCATGTTGTCGTGCATCAGCTCGGCGAACGAACGGGACGGCAGCTGGTTCCAGCAGGCCGAGGTGATCTTGTGCTGGACCCGGGTCCGGCTCGCCTTGGCGGCCGCCTCGGAGATCGCTATGACCTTGTCGAGCAGCACCCGCACCCGCTCCGGGCTGCCCTCGCGCACGTAGTACGCGATCTCGGCGATCTCCGGGGTGACATTGGGGATCTCGCCCCCGTTGGTGATGACCCAGTGCAGCCGGCCGGACGGCGCAAGGTTCTCCTCGCGCAGAAACTCCGACATGGTCGCCATCATCACGGCGGCGTCCAGCGCGCTCTTGTTGCCGAGCGGGGTGCCGCCGTGCCCGGCCACCCCGAGGAAGGTGAAGGTGACCGCGGTCATCGCGGTGGTGGTGCCCCAGCCGGTCGCGTTGGACGTGGACGGATGCCAGTCGAGAAAGGCGTCGAGGCCGTCGTACACCCCCTTGCTGACGGCGTAGGTCTTGCCGATCAGCTGCTCCTCGGCGGTGGAGCCGAAGAACTTCACGGTCACCGGCAGCCGGTGGGCCCGGGCCGCCTCCGCCACCGCGGCGGCGGCCGCCGCGGCCGCGCTGCCCAGTGCGCTGTGCCCGCAGCCGTGCCCGGGACCGTAGCCCGGCGCGAACGGATCGTGGATGTACTCCCGCGGATCATGGTGCCCCACGCCCTTGCGCTGGGACAGCCTCGGCAGCGCGTCGTACTCCCCGCTGAAGCCGAGCGCCGGACCGCCGCGCCCCTGCCGGAAGGTGGCGGTGAAGGCGGTGGGGAAGCCCGCGGTGCCGAACGTCACCTCGAAGCCGGCCCGCTCCAGGAACTCCGCCTCGGCCAGTGACGACTTCCACTCCCGCAGGCTGAGCTCGGCGTGCTCCCAGATCTCGTCGTTCAGCCCGGTGATGGCGGACGCCTGGTCGTCGATCCAGCCGAGCGCGGTGGCCTTGGCGGCGCTGTTCTCGGCCAGCCCGGTGGGCGGCCGGTAGCCGCCGTCGGTGTCCAAGGCGCCCTCCGCGGCGGCCGCCATGGCCGGATCCGCGCCGCCCGTCACACTGCCCACCACGCCCGCCGCACCCAGCAGCTGCATGATCCGGCGCGGGTCGAGGCCGGCCGCGCCCGGGAAGAGGGTTCCGTCGCCGTGCTCGTGCTCGTGTTGGTCATGCAGATCGCACACAAACGCCTCCGGAGATGAGGTGGTTGTACGGCACAAACGATCTGCACCCTGGCCCGGAACGATCGCCTCGTCAACAGCGCGGAGTGACAGCGGTGTTACGCATCCGCGGGCCATGAATGCGGGGCATCGGGGGTGTCAAGGGGCGGCACGACAAAAAACCACCCGTCGCCGAGCAACGGGTGGTGGGGAGTTTTGCGCCGGCCGGGCGGGGACGAGGCCGGGCGGTTGAGCGGAGGCTTACGGCACCTCAGGGGCAAGTTTTCCCGCCCCGGCGAGCCCATCGAAGCGCTGTGGGCGCCCTGGGCCTGACGAGCGATCGGATCGCAACGCTGCGCCGGGACGGTGTGACCGCCCGAGATACCGCTTCGGAAAGCGGGTCAGCCGTGTCCGCCGAACAACGAGCGCCGCAGCCTGCGCAGCGGTGCGAACAGCGACACCCTGGCGCCGCGGCCGTTCCTCATCCGCGAACGATCACGCGCGGTGAGCTCCTGCATCAGCGACGTCGCACCCTCCGTCTCCCGCTGCGGGATGGCAGGACCACCCAGCACCGCGAGATGGCGGTCGAGACGCGCGCTGGTTGCGCTGCTCCCGCAATTGATGGCAGGTACTCGCGCCCTGCTACGCACTGTTATCTGTTCCATAACTCTCCCCACCCTTACGAGGGCACCCGGCCCGGGCAGGGTAACCCTATCTCTCTTGGAGGACACGCGTGCAGACCGGTCAACGGATTCACCTGCCTCGCCCTGACGTTGACGCACACCATACGGAACGTCACGTACAAGGCGTGTATCAGGGCGAGTTGATTGTCCGTCGGACTCTGACGGAAGCCACCGCAGGGCACCTGACGGACCGGCGGATCGCACGAGGAGAGACCGGGATCTCATGGCCTCTCCTCGTCGCACGGTGTGCGGGTGGTTACGCAGCGGAGGCGAACACCGGCAGATAGCCGCTGGACTGGCCGGCGGCGGTGGGGTGGTAGGACTCGTCGACGGGATAGGTCACGCTGTGCAGCCAGGCGCTGCCGGAGCACAGCTCATGTCCGGAGAAGGTGGCGTTGACATCGGCGAAGGTGAAGCCGTGGTCGGCGGCGCGCTTGGCGGTGACGCCATTGATGTCGTCGGCCGCGGCATTGATCGCGGCACGGGACTTCTCGGAGAGGCCGGCGAAGCAGCTGCCGCCGAGCTTGTAGAAGCGCGGATAGCCCAGGACCACCACATGCGCGGCCGGGGCCTTCTGGGAGATGGCGCTGTACACCCCGTCGAGCTTGCCGGGCAGGGTGTTGTCGATGTAGGTCCTGGCCTGGGCGATCCGGGCCAGGCAGGCGCTCTCGCCCTGGAGCGCACAGGTCGTCATGGTGTCGGCGAAACCGGCGTCGTTGCCGCCGATGGAGATGCTCACCAGGCCGGTGGAGCTGTTGAGCGGAGCGAGCTGACCGCTGACAACATCACCCGTTCGGGCCCCGGAGCAGGCGGTGAACCGGAAGGACGAGGGCGAGTGCGCGGCGGCCCAGAGGGCCGGGTAGGCCTTGGTGCTGCGCTTGCAGGAGCCGCTGGCACTGTCGTAGCTGCCGGCCCCGACACCCGAGGAGTAGGAGTCGCCGAGGGCCACATAGCCGGTGGCGGTGGGGAGTTGGGCGGACGCGGCGGCGCTCGCGCCGGTGAGCGCGAGCGCCGTGGTGACGAAGAAGGCGGACGTCAAGGCCGCGAATCGGGACAGTCTCATGGAACCTCCCTTAGCAGGATCTCTGCCACATCCGTCGTAGCAAGACTCGCCAGTAGCCGGAAGTGTCCATGCCAAAAGTCGTTACACAGTTCACGGCAAATCTGCCGATCCGGGGGGATGTTCACTGCCATGTCATTGCTTCGCCGTGACGTGCATATGACATCCCGCCAGAAGCCTTGATGCGTACGTTCGGTGCCCGCGAATCTTTTTGACGGGCGGTCAACGGAACTCCCCGTACCGCCCCCGGTGCGTACACCCCGTACGCAACCCCCTGCGCGCGCACCACGGCGCGCCACCGATGAGGAGGACCCCCTCGCGATGGCAGTGATGCGTTTCACCACTTCCCGTACCACCCCGCGGCGTTCGGCCACGCGGCGGATCGCCACGGCGCTGGCCGCGACCACCGCGGCCGCCGCCCTCGGCGCCCTCTCCTTCCCCGCCCATGCGGCGCCCGTCGAGGGCACCGTCGTGGGAGCCGGCGCCCCGGACGCGGTGCACGGCAGCTATCTCGTCACGCTGAAGCACGGCGCCGGCCTCAAGGCGGCCTCGGCGGACGGCAGAAGCGTGATATCCGCGTACGGCGGCACGGTGCGGCGGACCTACACCGCCGCGCTCAACGGCTACTCCGCCACCCTCTCCGCGGAAGCGGCCAGAAGGCTCGCCGCCGACCCGGCGGTCGACAAGGTCTTCCAGGACCGCACACTGCACGCCCTGGGCACCCAGACCAACCCGCCGTCCTGGGGCCTGGACCGGATCGACCAGGCGAAGCTGCCGCTCGACAAGAAGTACAGCTACCCGGACAGCGCGGGCTCCGGCGCCACCGTCTACGTCATCGACACCGGCGTACGCATCTCCCACCAGGACTTCGGCGGGCGGGCGGTGAACGGCTACGACGCCATCGACAACGACAATGTCGCGCAGGACGGCAACGGCCATGGCACCCATGTCGCGGCGAACGCGGCGGGCACGGCGTACGGCGTCGCCAAGAAGGCGAAGATCGTGGCGGTGCGGGTGCTGAACAACTCCGGCTCCGGCACCACCGCCCAGGTCGTCGCGGGCATCGACTGGGTCACCAAGAACCACAGCGGCCCCTCGGTGGCGAATGTGTCGCTGGGCGGCGGCCCGGACGCGGCCCTGGACACCGCCGTACAGAACTCCATCAAGAGCGGGGTGACATACGCCGTCGCCGCCGGCAATTCCGGGGACAACGCCCAGAACTACTCCCCCGCGCGGGTCCCCGAGGCCCTCACGGTCGGCGCGACCACCTCCACCGACGCACGTGCCTCCTACTCCAACTACGGCTCGCGGGTGGACATCTTCGCGCCCGGCAGCAGCATCACCAGCGCCTGGAACACCAACGACACCGCCACCAACACCATCTCCGGCACCTCGATGGCCACCCCTCATGTGACCGGTGCGGTCGCGGTCTACCTGGCCGGGCACCCGACCGCCACCCCGGCACAGGTCGCCACGGCCCTGACGAACGGCGCCACCTCCGGGGTGGTGACCAACCCCGGCAGCGGCTCGCCCAACAAGCTGCTGAAGATCGTCCCGTAGTGCGGATGCCGGTGCTGGTACCGGTGCCGGTGGCCGTGTGAGTGCCGGTTGCCGTTGCCATGGGGGCCCCGGGCGGCATGCCGTCGCCCGGGGCCCTTCCGCGGGTCCGCGGGGAGCGCCGGTGCACCGGAGCCGGTCAGTCCTCGGTGGTGTGCCGGCGGCGGGAGAGTCTCGGCACGAGGCACGCGGTGGCCACGACGAACGCCGCCACCAGCAGGATCACCAGCGTCGGCCGCGCCCCCGACCCGAGCAGTCCAGCACCGAGCAGACCGCCGGCGAACATCGAGCCGACCGAGATCAGCCGGCGGCCCGCGGCGTGCGTGCCGTACCCCAGTCTCTTGTCGTGCCCCAGCAGCGACCCGCTGACCAGGGCCGTCATCGCCCGGGTCTGCACCGTGGTGGTGAGGTCGGGAGAGGCGACCCGCATCGCGGTGACATTCCGCATTCCCATCGCCACCGCCATCAGGCCGATGACGGCACAGCGCCGCCCCGGCGGCAGACCCCGGGCCGGCCCCGACTCCCAAGCGGCCGCCGCCGCGACGGCCAGCAGTGTCGCCTCCGTGGCGAGCGCGACCGGGAACCACTGGTGGCGCCGCGTGGCCAGCGTCGACTCCAGCCGGGCCCCGAGCACCGCGCCCAGCACAAAGGCGCCGATCGAGACGGCCGTCGCCACCACCGACAGCCCGCCCTGTCCCGCGATGCCGAAGCCGAGGAAGAGCAGATTGCCGGTCTGGTTGGCGGTGAAGACGTGGCCGAGCGTCAGAAAGCTGACGGCATCGAGCACACCGGTGGCCACGGTCAGACACCCCATGATCACCGTCAGGGCGGTTCCGCTCGGCGGCTCCACGGACGCGGCTCCTTCCACCGGCCGCCTCCCCTCGCGGCACGTCCTCCCAGTCTCCGGACGGCCGGCCCCCCGCCCCGCCATTGCGCCGTCCGTGGGCCCCCTCCACACCCCGTACGCGCTGCCCGGTTGCGTATATTTCCGGTCTTCTTTGTGTCTTGACGGTGCTCTGAGCGCCGCGCGACATTGAGGCCCGGCATCCGGCGCTTATGGGGGGGCAAAGCTGCCTATGCAGACCAAGACCGTCAACGGCAGGGGCTCGTACGACCAGCCGCCACCCGACGAGCGGCCGGCGAGCGCCACCACGTCGCTGGTCGCAGGGGTGGCGGTCGGCATCGGCGCGATGGGCGCCGTACTCGCACTCGCCGACATCGGCTCGCCGCTGCGCGCGCCGTTCACCCTCTTCTTCCTCCTGATGGCGCCGGCCACCGCGATCGCCACTGCGCTCGGCCGGATGGATCCGCTGGGCCGGGCGGTGGCCGCCGGCGCCGGCGCGCTCGCCCTCGATCTGCTGGTGGCACAGGCCATGCTCGCGCTGCACCTGTGGTCGGTGCGGGGCGGAGTGGTGGCGGTGGCGGCGCTCAGCGGCGCCGTGCTGCTGGGCAGCGCGGTACGGCGGCGGGCCGGCCGGGCGCACGGAAATCGGGCGGACTGATATGGATGTCACGGTGTACCGCCCCGGTGAGCTGACGGGGGCCGACCGGAACGCCTGGACCGCCGTGCAGTCCCAGGCACGCTCCCTGGGGGCGCCACAACTGGCGAACCCGTTCCTGTCCCCCGAGTTCGCGCTGGCCGTCGGACGGTGCCGGAGCGGGGTGCGGATCGCGGTGGTGCACGAGGACGGCGGACCGGCCGGGTTCCTGCCCTTTCAGCGTTCGGCGCTCGGGGTGGGACGGGCGATCGGGCTGGGCGTCTCGGATGCGCAGGGGCTGGTGCACCGGCCCGGTTTCCGGTGGGACGCCCAGGAGCTGTTGCAGGCCTGCGGGCTGTCGGTGCTGGAGTTCGATCACCTGGTGGAGGGGCAGCGCCCTTTTGCGGCGGAGTCGTTCGGCGGCCATGCGTCACCCGTCATCGATGTGGACCAGGGCTTCGAGACGTATCTGGCGGGGCTGCGGATGCGGTCGCCGAAGTTCACCCGGACCACCCTCGCCAAGGAACGCCGGCTCGGCCGGGATGTCGGGCCGGTGCGCTATGTCCACGACGAGCGCGACCCGGCGGCGCTGCTGACGCTGATGCGGTGGAAGTCCGCGCAGTACCGCAGGACGGGGCGCAGCGACCGCTTTGCGCAGCCCTGGATCGTCCGGCTCGTACAGCAGCTGTTCCACACCCGTACCGATTCCTTCGCGGGTCTGCTGTCGGTGCTGTACGCCGGCGAGCGGCCGGTCGCGGCGCACTTCGGGCTGCGCTCCTGGTCCGTACTCGCCTGCTGGTTCCCGGCCTACGACCCGGAGTTCGCGAAGTTCTCGCCCGGTCTGGTGCTGCATCTGCGGATGGCGCAGGCGGCGGCCGCGGAATCCATGGCGTATCTCGATCTGGGGCGCGGCGCGAAGGATTACAAGAATTCCCTCAAAACACGTGAACTCCTGGTTTCCGAGGGCTGTGTGATGCGGCGGCATCCGGTGGCGCTGGGGCATCGTGCGCGGCGCGCACCGGTGCGTGCGCTGCGCAATGCGGTGCTCGCCAGACCGGAATGGTTCGAGCCCGCGGACCGCCTGCTCAAGCGGGTGGGACGGATGCGCTCGGGGCGATGAGGCATAGCCCGTGTGAGCCCTTCGCGCCCGGCCTTTCGCGAATTCGGGACGGCGCAATAGGGCGTACGCCGGTGCGCAATACGGGCGTACATCAGTACGTCCCAGTGAATTACGCCAAAGGGTATTTGGCGTGGAACGTCTTGCCTTAGAGTCCCGTTCATCAATACCGTCGCACATCCACCCGCATCGGACGATCATCGCAAGACGGCTCCAGGGGAGAGCTCGCGCGACACGATGACGGCCCGGTGCGGTGCGCGGTGGGGGGGGGTCCCGTGCGCTCGGTTTTCGCCTGCTGATCACGGCTGGGCGACGACCGGAGCACGAGCCGCGCGGCCGGAAACACGCATGCCAGCTCGCCCTGTTCCCATGGCGATTTCCGCCATGACGACCGGGGTGCGAACCCCCCTTTCGACCCGGATACCCAGCACGGACCGCCCGGGGGTGGGCGGTCCACCGGACGAGAGGGAAATCAACCCATGAGCTCGTTCCTTCGCCCGGCCGATGCGGAAGAACCGCCGCTGACGCTGCTGCCGGACCAGGCCGTCTACCGTCCCGTTTCCTCACATCTGGCCATCGCTCCGCCGGTCAGCGTCGTCATTCCGGCGATGAACGAGGCGGAGAATCTGCCGTACGTCTTCAAAACCCTGCCGGACTGGATTCATGAAGTGATCCTGGTCGACGGGAATTCCACCGACGACACCGTCCGGGTCGCCCGCGAACTGTGGCCCGGCGTCACGGTCGTCCCGCAGCGCGGCAAGGGCAAGGGTGACGCGCTGATCAGCGGTTTCGCGGCCTGCACCGGCGAGATCATCGTGATGATCGATGCGGACGGCTCGGCCGACGGCGGCGAGATCGTCAGCTATGTCTCGGCGCTGGTGTCCGGCGCCGACTTCGCCAAGGGCTCGCGGTTCGCCAATGGCGGCGGCACGGACGATATGACGCCCGTCCGCAAGCTCGGCAACCGGGTGCTGACCGCCATCGTCAACACCAAGTTCGGCGCCCGCTACACCGATCTCTGCTACGGCTACAACGCCTTCTGGCGGCACTGCCTGGACGAAATCGCCCTGGACTGCGCCGGGTTCGAGGTCGAGACCCTGATGAACATCCGGGTTGTCAAGGCCGGGCTGCGGGTGCAGGAGATCCCCAGCCATGAGTACAACCGCATCCACGGGGTCAGCAATCTGCGGGCGGTGCGCGACGGGCTGCGGGTGCTGAAGGTGATCGTCCGTGAGCGGGGTTCCAGAAGGAACCGGTCCGCCCGGCCCGCGCTGATCACGGGAGATGCGCTGTGAGGCCCGGGAGACCGGCGGCAGCCGGCCCGGCGCTGCGGATCTCCGTCGTCATCTGCGTGCACACCGAGGACCGCTGGGACGACATCCTCGCCGCGGTGGCCTCCGTGCGCGAGCAGTCCCATCCCGCCCATGAGCTGCTGCTGGTGGTGGACCACCACCCCGCGCTGCTCGACCGACTCAGGGAGCACTTCAGGGGCGCCCACGCGGGCGCACACGCTCCCGATGCTTCCGCAACTCCCCTGCTGATCATGGCCAATTCAGGTCCCCGCGGACTGTCCGCGGGCCGTAACACCGGTATCGCCGCGGCCGACGGCGAGATCGTCGCCTTTCTCGACGACGATGCGGTGGCCGAGCGGGACTGGCTGCACCACTTCGCCCAGGCGTACACGGACCCGGCGGTGATGGCGGTCGGCGGGCGCACCGAGCCCGCCTGGGCGTCCGGGCGCCGACCGGTGTGGTTCCCCGAGGAGTTCGACTGGGTGGTGGGGTGTACATACCGCGGGCTGCCGCCGGGAAAGGTGCGGGTGCGCAACGTCCTCGGCGGCAATGCGTCCTTCCGCAGGGTGGCGTTCGACCTCGTCGGCGGCTTCGCCATCGGGATCGGCCGGGACGCCGGCCGGCGGCCGCTGGGCTGCGAGGAGACCGAGCTGTGCATCCGGATCACGCGCGCCATGCCGGACGCGGTGCTGCTGATCGACGACCGGTCGGTGATCCATCACCGGGTGCCGGCCGAGCGGCAGCGGTTCGGCTACTTCCGCAGCCGGGCGTATGCGGAGGGCCTGTCCAAGGCGCTGGTGGCGCGGAGCGTCGGCGCGCGGGACGGTCTGGCGACCGAGCGGCGCTATACGACCCGGGTGCTGCCCGCGGGGGTGCTGCGCGGGCTGCGGGACGCGCTGCTGGGGCGGCCCGGCGGGGCCGGCCGGGCGGGCGCG
>NZ_QUAC01000462.1 GCF_003389455.1 Streptomyces inhibens
CTTTCAGCGCCGATGGTACTGCAGGGGGGACCCTGTGGGAGAGTAGGACGCCGCCGAACAATCATTGTGGGAAAGCCCCGTTGGAACCTTGGTTCCAACGGGGCTTTTTCGCGTTTCCGGGATCTTGGGACCCGGGGCGCCGCGCGGCCGGCGGGCCAGGTAAGGTCAGGGGGCATCATTGGCACATTTCCCACAGGAGGCCCCCGCGTGGAGGTCCAGGAGACGCGGGTCCAGACGGATCGCGTCCTCACCATCCCGAATATCCTGAGCATGGCTCGCCTCGTCGGCGTGCCGGTGTTCTTGTGGTTGATCCTGTGGCCGAAATTTGGTGGTCCGAACGCTGATGGCTGGGCGCTGTTGGTCCTCGCGCTGAGTGGCGTCAGTGACTATCTGGACGGCAAGCTCGCCCGGCGCTGGAACCAGATCAGCAGCCTGGGGCGAATCCTCGACCCGGCCGCCGACCGCCTCTACATCCTCTCCACCCTCGCCGGTCTGACGTGGCGCGAGATCCTGCCGGTCTGGCTCACCGCAGCGCTGCTGGCGCGTGAGCTGATGCTCATCATCGCGGTCGGATTCCTCGGACGCCACGGTTACGGGCCTCCCCAGGTGAACTTCCTGGGCAAAGCAGCTACGTTCAACTTGATGTACGCCTTCCCGTTGCTCCTCCTGAGCGACGGAAGCGGCTGGCTTCACACGCTCGCTGCTATTTTCGGATGGGCGTTCGCAGGTTGGGGTACGGCGCTCTACTGGTGGGCAGGGATCCTCTACGTGGTCCAGGTCCGCCGAATCATCAGGGCGGACACCACGGCCGACTGAGCTCTCCGAACCGGCAGATTGTGCCAGGGCCCGGGCGCCCGTACGTGAGCACAGGAACAGTGGGCGATCCGGGCAGGTGAAGTCGGCAAGACCGTCGTCTCTTAGAGGAGGACGCTTCCGACATGAAGGCCGTTGTGATGGCCGGCGGCGAAGGAACACGCCTTCGCCCGATGACGTCCAGCATGCCCAAGCCGCTGCTTCCCGTCGCCAATAGGCCGATTATGGAGCACGTCCTACGGCTGCTGAAACGGCATGGTCTCAACGAGACCGTCGTAACCGTGCAATTCCTGGCCTCGCTCGTCAAGAACTATTTCGGCGACGGCGAAGAGCTGGGGATGGAACTCACCTACGCCCATGAGGAAAAGCCACTCGGCACCGCCGGCAGCGTGAAGAACGCCGAGGAGGCCCTCAAGGATGATGCCTTCCTCGTCATCTCCGGTGACGCCCTCACCGACTTCGATCTCACCGATCTGATCCGGTTCCACAAGGAAAAGGGCGCGCTCGTCACCGTCTGCCTCACGCGGGTTCCCAATCCGCTGGAGTTCGGCATCACCATCGTCGACGAGGGCGGCAAGGTCGAGCGTTTCCTGGAAAAGCCCACCTGGGGTCAGGTCTTCTCGGACACCGTCAATACCGGCATCTACGTCATGGAGCCGGAGGTCTTCGACTACTTCGAGCCCGATGTATCGGTCGACTGGTCCGGCGATGTCTTTCCCCAGCTCATGAAGGAAGGCAAGCCGATCTATGGCTATGTCGCCGAGGGCTACTGGGAGGATGTCGGCACCCACGAGAGCTATGTGAAGGCCCAGGCCGATGTGCTCGAAGGCAAGGTCGATGTGGAAATCGACGGCTTCGAGATCTCACCGGGCGTATGGGTCGCCGAGGGCGCCGAGGTCCATCCCGACGCGGTGCTGCGCGGTCCCCTGTACATCGGCGACTACGCCAAGGTCGAAGCGGATGCGGAGATCCGCGAGCACACCGTCGTCGGCTCCAATGTCGTCGTCAAGAGCGGCGCGTTCCTGCACCGGGCCGTGGTGCACGACAACGTCTACATCGGGCAGCAGTGCAATCTGCGCGGCTGTGTGATCGGCAAGAACACCGATGTCATGCGGGCCGCACGGATCGAGGACGGCGCGGTCATCGGCGATGAATGCCTCATCGGTGAAGAATCGATCGTGCAGGGCAATGTGCGGGTCTACCCGTTCAAGACCATCGAGGCCGGCGCTTTCGTCAACACCTCGGTGATCTGGGAGTCCCGCGGTCAGGCGCATCTCTTCGGCGCCCGCGGCGTGTCCGGGATCCTGAATGTCGAGATCACACCGGAACTCGCCGTACGGCTCGCGGGCGCGTATGCCACCACGCTCAAGAAGGGCTCCACGGTCACTACCGCGCGCGACCACTCCCGTGGCGCCCGGGCACTCAAACGCGCGGTGATCTCCGCGCTGCAGGCCAGCGCCATCGACGTACGCGACCTGGAGAACGTCCCGCTGCCCGTCGCCCGCCAGCAGACCGCCCGCGGCAGCGCCGGCGGCATCATGGTGCGCACCACGCCCGGCGTACCTGACTCCGTCGACATCATGTTCTTCGACGAGCGGGGCGCCGATCTCTCGCAGGCCGGGCAGCGCAAACTCGACCGGGTCTACGCCCGCCAGGAGTACCGTCGCGCCTTCCCCGGCGAGATCGGTGACCTGATGTTCCCGGCCAGCGTCTTCGACTCCTATACAGGGTCCCTGCTGCGTGCCTTGGACACCACGGGCATCAGCGAATCGGGACTGAAGGTCGTCGTGGACGCCTCCAACGGCAGCGCGGGCCTGGTCCTGCCCAGCCTCCTGGGACGGCTCGGCGTCGACTCCCTGACCATCAACCCGGGGCTCCACGAATCCCGGCCGACCGAGACCGCCGATGCCAAGCGCTCCGGGCTGGTGCGGCTCGGCGAGATCGTGTCCTCGGCGCGGGCCGCCTTCGGCGTGCGCTTCGACCCCGTGGGCGAGCGATTGTCCCTGGTGGACGAGCGTGGCCGGATCATCGAGGACGACCGTGCGCTGCTGGTCATGCTGGATCTGATCGCCGCCGAGCGGCGCACCGGCCGGGTGGCGCTGCCGGTGACCACGACCCGGATCGCCGAGCAGGTCGCGGCGTACCACGGCACGCAGGTGGAGTGGACGACCACCTCGCCCGACGATCTGACCCGGGTGGCGCGTGAGGACGGCACGGTCTTCGGCGGGGACGGCCTGGGCGGCTTCATCATCCCGGAGTTCAGCAGCGTCTTCGACGGCGCGGCCGCGTTCGTCCGGCTGATCGGCCTGGTGGCCCGTACCCAGCTCACGCTCAGCCAGATCGACGCACGGATCCCGCGGGCGCATGTCCTGCGCCGCGACCTGGCCACCCCCTGGGCGGTCAAGGGCCTGGTCATGCGGCATGTCGTCGAGGCGGCCGGTGGCCGGGACGTGGACACCACCGACGGCGTACGGGTCGTGGAGGCCGACGGCCGCTGGGTCCTGGTGCTGCCCGACCCGGCCGAGGCGGTCACGCACCTGTGGGCGGAGGGACCGGACGACGCCTCCGCTCAGCAGCTGCTGGACGAGTGGGCCGCCGTGGTGGACAGCGCGGGACGCTGACCCGGACCCCACCGGCGTGCCGCCAATCGGCACGCCGGTGGGGCCATTGGGAGACTGCGCGGGCGACGTGCGACGATGTGCGGCATGTCGCAGCAGCGCCCCGATCGGAGCACCACGAACACGTCGGCCGCGCGCCCCGATGCGTCCATGTCGCTGCTGACCAACGTGATGGATCACAGCCTCGACGACGGATATGCCGAGGCCGCCGCGCGGAAGTCCGAAGCCGGCGTGCGCGGTCTGCCGCGCACCCTGCGGGCCAAGTTGGGGCTGGCGGCCGGCCTGGTGCTGGCCGCGATCGTGGTGACGGTGGGGGCGGCGCAGGCGCGGATATCCGCACCGACGCTGGCCAAGGAGCGCGAAGAGCTGATCAATCGCATCCAGAAGGGCACCGGCGAGGCGGACAAGCAGCAGCAGCGGGTCGACGCGCTGCGGGACGACGTCAGCAGGATGCAGCGCGAGGCGCTGAAGAAGCACGGTGGCGACAAGGCCGAACTGCTGGCCCTGCTGTCCGGTTCGACGCAGGTCACCGGGCCCGGCGTGAAACTCGTCGTGGACGATGCCAAGGGGACGGAGTCCAGCGGCGGCGGGCCGCGCGAGAGCAGTGGTTTCTCGGATACCGGGCGGGTACGCGACCGGGACATGCAGCGCGTCGTGAACGGCCTGTGGGAGTCCGGTGCGGAGGCCATCTCCGTCAATGGGCAGCGGCTTACGTCACTCTCGGCGATCAGAGCCGCGGGAGACGCCATACTGGTCGACAACAAGCCACTGGTGCCGCCCTATACGGTGCTGGCGGTGGGGGACGGGCAGCGGCTGAGCACCGCGTTCCAGGACAGCGCCGATGGTCAGTATCTGCATGTGCTGCAGGAGAACTACGGCGTGCGCACCAGGATTTCCGCCGAGAGCGAGGTCACGCTGCCGCCCGCGCCCAGTTTGATCGTACGTACCGCAAAGCCGCAGGCCGGTGCCGCCAAGGCGGACGGCGCCGACACAGGGAAGGGCACATCGTGATCGCCGTACTGGGCCTCATCGTGGGAGTCGTGGTCGGACTTGTCGTCCGACCCGTGGTGCCGACGGTGGTCGAGCCCTACTTGCCGATCGCTGTCGTCGCGGCGCTGGATGCCGTGTTCGGCGGTCTGCGCGCGATGCTGGACGGCATCTTCGACGACAAGGTCTTCGTGGTGTCCTTCCTGTCGAATGTCGTCGTCGCCGCGCTGATCGTCTTCCTCGGCGACAAGTTGGGCGTCGGCGCCCAACTCTCCACCGGCGTCGTCGTGGTACTGGGTATCCGGATCTTCTCCAACGCCGCCGCGATCCGCCGGCACGTCTTCAGGGCGTGAGGCGGATGGCAATCGACGAGACCCCGGAGCCGGAGAAGAAGCCCGAGCAGCCGCGGCCGGACCGGGAGAGCAGCCCCGTCGGCCGGCGGCCGATGCCGCCCGAGAGCCGGCGCGTCCCTGAGCGGCCGGAGACGGGCGACGGGACCGAAGCCCAGGAACCGGACAGTACTGGACAGAAGAAGGACAAAGGGGCAGACTCCTCAACTCCGGACGCGGTCGCCGATGACGGGAGCACGGAACGCCCGAAGACCGGTCGGGAGCGGCTTGTTGCGAGCCTGTGGCCGCCTCGGCTGACCCGGGCTCAACTGATCGTTGCGTTGCTCCTGTTCATTCTCGGCCTCGGCCTGGCGATTCAGGTACGTTCCACAAGTGACAGCAGTGCGCTGCGAGGTGCGCGCCAGGAGGACTTGGTGCGCATTCTGGACGAGCTGGACAATCGCTCCCAGCGGTTGACGGACGAACAGCGGCGCCTGGAAGGGCAGAAGACCGAGCTGGAGAACAGCTCGGACCAGGCCGAGGAGGCCCGTAAGCAGACCGTGGAGAAGGAACAGCAGCTGGGCGTGCTGGCCGGGACCGTCGCGGCACAAGGGCCCGGCATCAACCTGACCATCGACGACCCGACGCACTCCGTCGAGGCGGACAAGCTGCTGGACACGATCCAGGAGCTGCGGGCGGCCGGCGCCGAGGCCATCCAGGTCAATGACGTCCGGGTCGTCGCCAACACCTATCTCTCGGACATCCGGGGTGGGGTGGAGATCGACGGCAAGCGCGTCATGCAGCCGTACCGCTTCAAGGTCATCGGCAAGCCGGAGGACCTGGAACCGGCGCTGAACATTCCCGGCGGAGTGGTTCAGACGCTGGAAAAGGAGCAGGCCAAGGTGTCTGTGACCCGTGAAGAGAAGATCATTGTGAACGCCTTGCGAGAGGCGAAGCGGCCTGACTACGCTCGGTCGTCATCGCAGTGAGGCGTACAGGTATGTCGAGTGCCCGGCGAGGGCATGAGGTAGCGGGGGGTCGACGCACCGTGCGTGTGGTGTGTGGTGGAAACTGTCTGGAGGCCACGGACGTTTACAGGATGTCCGGATGGGCCGGTGTGTGCATCGAGGGTTCGTCCTGCCCCACGGGCGGGTCTGTTTCGTACAAGGGGAATCGCCCGTGAAGTTGTTTGGAAAGCTGTTCGGCAAGAGCGCACGCCAGGAGGGCGGCAGCGGCTCCGCACGGCACCGTGCTCCGCGCCAGCCCGACGAGAGCGGTGCGGCCGAGGACCGTCCGCTCTTCCGTGATGAGGTCAGCGGTCCGTCCGGGGGGCACGGCGCGGGTTCTGTTGACCCCTCCGGGTCCGGCCGCATAGGTTCCCAGGAACCATCAACCTCACGCACGGGTGGAGGGTTGGCCTTGCCGGTTTGTACGAGGTGTGGGCACCGGAACGCCGAGGCGAGCCGGTTCTGCTCGAACTGTGGAGCGCCGCTGCGCCCGGGCGCTCAGCCCGAGCGGGCGTCCGAGACGACGTCGACGATCTCCATTTCGGGGCTGGAGGCCTACGACTCGGAGGCGACGGGGCAGACCCTGACGCCGTCGCTGTCCCCCGAGGCCCAGGCGGCCGTCGATGCCCTGCCGTTGGGTTCGGCGCTGCTGGTCGTCCGCCGGGGTCCGAATTCGGGCAGCCGCTTCCTTCTGGACGGCGAGCTGACGACGGCGGGCCGGCATCCGCAGGGCGACATCTTCCTCGACGATGTGACGGTCTCGCGCCGTCATGTGGAATTCCGTCGTGGCCCGGACGGTCTCTTCACGGTCGCCGACGTCGGCAGTCTGAACGGCACCTACGTCAACCGTGAGCGGATCGACTCGGTCGTCCTCGCCAACGGCGACGAGGTCCAGATCGGCAAGTACCGCCTGGTCTTCTACGCGAGCCAGCGAGGCGCCGGTATCTGACCGGCCAGGGAAGGCATATGCGCCATACACCGAAAGGCGGTGCCGGTTTCGCCGGCACCGCCTCCTCGGACGGCAAGCCGGTGAGCATCGGCACGGTGCTCAACCTGCTGCGCGAGGAGTTCCCCGAGGTCACCATCTCCAAGATCCGCTTCCTGGAGGCCGAGGGGCTGGTCGAGCCGAAGCGCACACCTTCCGGGTACCGCAAATTCACGCCGGCGGACGTGCAGCGGCTGGCGGGCGTCCTGCGGATGCAGCGGGACCACTATCTGCCGCTGAAGGTCATCCGGGAGCATCTGGACGCCCTGGAGCGCGGTGAGCAGGTTCAGCTGCCCGCGCCGGCCGCGCCCTCCCGGGATCTCGTCGAGGGCGTGCACGACGTGGGCGAGGAGCGCCCTACGGCTGCCCGGATCGGCCGGGCCGAGCTGTTGGCCGCCGCCGAGGTGGACGAGGCGGCGCTCGCCGACTGGGAGTCGTACGGACTCATCGTCCCCCATGCGGACGGCGGATACGACATCGAGGCCGTCACCGTGGCCAAACTTGTCGCGGACCTGGGGCGTTTCGGTCTCGAACCGCGGCATCTGCGCGCCGTGAAGGCGGCCGCCGAGCGCGAGGCGGGGCTGGTCGAGCAGGTCGTTGCACCCCTTCGGCGGCACCGTAATCCGCAGACCAGGGCCCATGCCGAAGCCACCGCCAGGGAGCTGGCAACGCTGTCCGTACGGCTGCATGCGGCGCTGGTACAGAGCGCTCTGCGGGTCCAGCTGCCGTGAGCAAAAGAGTGCCCGACTACCCAAACCTGCCGGGCACGTCCTAGGGTTGCTGTGTGAACGAGCTCGACGTCGTGGGTGTCCGGGTGGAAATGCCTTCCAGCCAACCGATCGTGCTCCTGCGGGAGGTGGGAGGCGACCGATACTTGCCCATTTGGATCGGGCCAGGGGAGGCCACCGCCATCGCCTTTGCCCAGCAGGGCATGGTCCCTGCCAGGCCGCTGACGCACGACCTTTTCAAGGACGTGCTCGAAGCGGTGGGCCAGGAGCTGACGCAGGTCCGCATCACGGACCTGCGCGAGGGGGTTTTCTATGCCGAACTGGTCTTCGCCAGTGGAGTCGAGGTCAGCGCGCGTCCGTCCGACGCCATAGCGCTGGCGCTGCGCACCGGAACGCCGATCTTCGGTACCGACGGTGTGCTGGACGACGCGGGGATCGCCATCCCGGACGAGCAGGAGGACGAGGTGGAGAAGTTCCGCGAGTTCCTCGACCAGATCTCACCCGAGGACTTCGGCACCAACAGTCAGTGACGCCGGCCGGGCGAAGCGAATGATTCCGGCCAAACTATTTAGCCATTCCCCGCGCAAGGTCACGAGAAACCACTCGTAGGGTGATTATCACTCGGCGTGGCGAGCGCGGCGATCGTTGACGCACCCCGAGTGACTGCATACCGTCGATATGGCAGGTCCCGTCCGGGACGTGGAGGACGGAGGGCGGCGTGGCAATCACCGGCGACGGTATGGCGGCCGAAGGGGCATTGCCGCTCCACGCGGGCGCGGCAGCGAACCGTGCCGCGGCACCGGCCGCGGCGGTGTCGGGGGACTGCGAGGCGCAGAACATCGGCTATCGCGGCCCGACCGCATGTGCGGCAGCGGGGATCACCTACCGGCAGCTCGACTACTGGGCGCGTACCGGCCTGGTGGAGCCGAGCATCCGGCCCGCGTACGGCTCCGGCACCCAGCGGCTCTACAGCTTCCGGGACGTCGTCGTCCTGAAGATCGTCAAGCGGCTGCTGGACACCGGGGTGTCGCTGCAGAACATCCGCACCGCCGTCCAGCATCTGCGCTCGCGCGGGCTGGCGGATCTGACGCGGATGACGCTGATGAGCGACGGCGCCACGGTCTACGAGTGCACCTCGCCCGACCAGGTCGTGGATCTCCTCCAGGGCGGTCAGGGCGTCTTCGGGATCGCCGTGGGCGTGGTGTGGCGGGACGTGGAGGGCGCGCTGTCACAGCTGCACGGAGAGCGCGTGGACACCGGCGAGACGCTGGTCGGGAAGAACCCGCACGACGAGCTGGCGCGGCGGCGTCACCGGGCCGGCTGAGCCCCGCACACAGGTCCCGGCCCGGCATCGGGTCGATTGTCAGTGCCATGCGGCAGCATCGGACATGTGAGAGCCGCGCCGACGATCCTGCATCTGGACATGGATGCGTTCTATGCGGCCGCCGAGCAGGCGGCCAAGCCGAGCCTGCGCGGCAAGCCCGTGGTGGTCGGCGGGATCGGGCCGCGCGGAGTGGTCGCCACGGCGTCGTATGAGGCCCGGGTCTTCGGTGTCCGCTCGGCGATGCCCACGGCCCAGGCGCGCCGGCTGTGTCCCAACGCCGCTTATCTCACTCCTCGCTTCACCCTGTACCGCCAAGTGAGTGAGGCGGTGATGGAGCTGCTGCATGCGCTGTCGCCGCTCGTGGAGCCGTTGAGCCTGGACGAGGCGTTCGTGGATCTGGAAGCGGGCGGGGTACCGGCCGAGACGGCTGCCGTACGGGCCGTGGGGGAGCGGCTGCGGCGGGACATCCGGTCGGCGACGGGCCTGACCGGCTCGGTGGGGCTCGCGGGCGCCAAGATGCTCGCAAAGATCGGGTCGGAGGCCGCCAAGCCGGACGGTCTGGTGGTGATCGAGTCCGTCACCGAGCGGGAGCTGCTGGGGCCGATGACGGTGCGGACGCTGCCCGGGGTGGGCCCCGCGACGGCCGAGACGCTGCGCCGGGCCGGGATCCACACCGTCGCGGAGACCGCGGAGGCCGGCGAGGCGGAGCTGGTGCGGCTGCTGGGCAAGGCCCATGGCGCCGGGCTGTACGCGATGGCGCTGGGCCGGGACGACCGGCCGGTGGTGGCGGAGCGGGACGCGAAGTCCATCTCCGTCGAAGACACCTTCGAGGTCGATCTGACCGACCGGACGCGGGTGCGGACCGAGGTGCTGCGGCTGGCGGACCGCTGTGTCCAGCGGCTGCGGGCGGCCGGGCGCTCCGGGCGCACGGTGGTGATCAAGGTGCGTAACTACGACTTCTCGACGCTGACCCGCTCCGAGACGCTGCGCGGGCCCACCGACGACCCCGCGGTCGTACGGGAGGCCGCAGTGCGGCTGCTGGAGATGGTGGACACCACGGGCGGGGTGCGGCTGCTGGGCGTGGGGATCAGCGGGCTGGCCGATTTCACACAGGAGGATCTGTTCGCCCAGCTGGCGACGGAGCGGGAGGCCGAGGAACTGGCCAAGGCGGCACCGGAGCCGGCCGGGGGCGAGAGCGGCGAGCGGGAGTCCGAGGAGGAGCGGCCGCGCCGCTGGCATCCGGGGCTGGACGTGGTGCATGACGAGTTCGGCGCCGGCTGGGTGCAGGGAAGTGGGGTGGGGCGAGTGACCGTACGCTTCGAAACGCCGTGGTCCGCACCGGGGAGGGCGCGGACCTTTGCCGTCGATGACCCGGCCCTGCGGCCGGGGGAGCCCCTGCCGCTGGTGGGCGGGGAGCCGGGTGGTGCTCAGTCCTCCGAGCCGGCGATCTTGCCGAAGTCCTTGTCGCCGGAGCCGTTGGAGGACACCGGATCCGAGTCGGGGGAGGAGATATCCAGTCGGTAGTGGTGGTAGAGCTGGAGCTCCTGCTCGGGGGAGAGGTGGCGGCCCACGCCGAAGTCCGGGGCGTCCTTGATCAGCTTGCGGTCATAGGGAATGTGCAGGCTCTCGCCGATCATCTTGCTGGGCTCCAGGGGCACGAACGCATCCCGGCTGAAGAGTCCGGTGCGTACGGCCGCCCACTCCGGTTCCCCCGTCGCGTCGTCGAGATACACCTCGTCGATGGTGCCTATTTTCGCGCCGTTCCGGTCGAACGCTTTGCGGCCGATCAGGCTTCGGGGATCGATATCGGTTTGCACGGCCCCTCCAATTGGTCGCAACTGCCCTGTGACAACTACCAAACGGCACATTTCATGCCCCGGCCACTCGAAGGATCCTTCGAGTGGTGCGCTGGTAGGCTGGCCAATGGCTGTAGACCCCATGCGGGAGAGTCCTTTGTCGTTCGCGACCAGGGCGCCGAAGGAGCAAATCCTCCCCGGAATCTCTCAGGCACACGTACCGCATGGACGAGGTCACTCTGGAAAGCAGGGCGGGCCACGGACAGGCACAGCGCCGGGACCCCTCCTCACCGACGGTGAAAGCCGGGCCGCCTCGCGCGGGCCGGTGAAGCTCTCAGGTTGAGATGACAGAGGGGGAGGCCGTCCGGGCACCCACGCCGTGGTGCCCCTCGAAGGTCGTACCGACCAGGAGGCCCCCGCAGATGACCACCAATCGCATCTCCTTGACCGAGCTGGAGCGCGGCATCCCCTTCGAGCACCGCCACATCGGTCCCGACCACGAGGCGCAGGCGAAGATGCTCGCGCACGTCGGATTCGGGTCGCTGGACGAGCTCACCGACGCCGCCGTACCCGATGTGATCAAGAGCGCCGAGGCGCTCGGCCTGCCGCAGGGCCGTACCGAGGCCGAGGTCCTCCAGGAACTGCGGGGCCTGGCGGACCGCAACCAGGTGCTGTCGTCCATGATCGGGCTCGGCTACTACGGCACGTTCACCCCGCCGGTGATCCTGCGCAACGTCATGGAGAACCCGGCCTGGTACACGGCTTACACGCCCTACCAGCCGGAGATCTCGCAGGGCCGCCTGGAGGCGCTGCTGAACTTCCAGACGATGGTCGCCGACCTGACCGGACTGCCCACCTCCGGCGCCTCCCTCCTGGACGAGGGCACCGCCGCCGCCGAGGCGATGGCGCTCTCCCGCCGTATCGGCAAGGTCAAGCAGGGCGTCTTCCTGGTCGACGCCGACTGTCTGCCGCAGACCATCGCCGTGATCGAGACCCGCGCCGAGCCGACCGGCGTCGAGGTCGTGGTCGCGGACCTGAGCGAGGGTATTCCCGCCGAGATCGCCGAGCGCGGTGTGTTCGGCGTGCTGCTGCAGTACCCGGGCGCCTCCGGCGCGGTCCGCGACCCGCGCGCCGTGATCGAGCAGGCCCACGAGCTGGGCGCGATCGTCACCATGGCCGCCGATCTGCTCGCCCTGACGCTGCTGACCTCGCCCGGCGAGCTCGGCGCGGACATCGCCGTCGGCACGACCCAGCGCTTCGGTGTCCCGATGGGCTTCGGCGGACCGCACGCCGGCTTCATGGCCGTACGCGAGCAGTTCGCCCGCAGCCTGCCCGGCCGCCTGGTGGGTGTGTCCGTCGACGCCGACGGCAACAAGGCCTACCGCCTCGCGCTGCAGACGCGTGAGCAGCACATCCGCCGTGAGAAGGCCACCAGCAACATCTGCACCGCGCAGGTGCTGCTCGCCGTCATGGCCGGCATGTACGCCGTCTACCACGGCCCCGAGGGGCTGCGGACCATCGCCCGGCGCACCCACCGCTACGCCGCCGTCCTCGCCGAGGGCCTGCGGGTCGGCGGGGTGGAGATCGTGCACGGCGCGTACTTCGACACGCTGACCGCGCGGGTGCCCGGCCGGGCCGCCGAGGTCGTCGCCGCCGCCCGCGAGGCCGGTGTCAACCTCTGGCAGGCCGACGCGGACCTGGTCGGCATCGCCTGTGACGAGACCACCGGACGCGCGCAGCTGGCCGGTGTCTGGGGCGCCTTCGGCGTGCAGGGCGACGTCGAGCAGCTGGACGCGGCCGTCGCCGAGACGCTGCCGCGGACGCTGCTGCGCTCGGACGAGTACCTCACCCACCCGGTCTTCCACCAGCACCGCTCCGAGACCGCGATGCTGCGCTACCTGCGCACGCTCGCCGACAAGGACTACGCGCTGGACCGCGGCATGATCCCGCTCGGCTCCTGCACGATGAAGCTGAACGCCACCACCGAGATGGAGCCGGTCACCTGGCCCGCGTTCGGCCAGCTGCACCCCTTCGCGCCGGCCGCCCAGGCCCAGGGCTACCTCACGCTGATCCAGGAGCTGGAGGAGCGGCTGGCCACGGTCACCGGCTACGACAAGGTCTCCATCCAGCCGAACGCCGGATCGCAGGGTGAGCTGGCCGGTCTGCTGGCCGTGCGCGCCTACCACCGCGCCAACGGCGACGAGCAGCGCACCGTCTGCCTGATCCCGTCCTCGGCGCACGGCACCAACGCCGCCAGCGCCGTCATGGCCGGCATGAAGGTCGTCGTCGTCAAGACCGGTGAGGACGGCGAGGTCGACGCCGACGATCTGCACGCCAAGATCGAGAAGTACCGCGACGAGCTCGCGGTCCTGATGGTCACCTACCCCTCCACGCACGGCGTGTTCGAGGAGCACATCACCCAGATCTGCGCGGCGGTGCACGACGCCGGCGGCCAGGTCTACGTCGACGGCGCCAACCTCAACGCGCTGGTGGGGCTCGCCGAGCCCGGCAAGTTCGGCGGCGATGTCTCGCACCTCAACCTGCACAAGACGTTCTGCATCCCGCACGGCGGCGGTGGCCCCGGTGTCGGCCCGGTCGGCGTGCGCGCCCACCTGGCGCCGTACCTGCCCAACCACCCGCTCCAGCCCACCGCGGGCCCCGAGACGGGCGTCGGACCGATCTCCGCGGCCCCCTGGGGTTCGGCCGGCATCCTGCCGATCTCCTGGGCGTACGTCCGGCTGATGGGCGGAGAGGGCCTCAAGCGCGCCACCCAGGTCGCGGTGCTCAGCGCCAACTACATCGCCAAGCGCCTGGAGCCGCACTACCCGGTGCTCTACACCGGCCCCGGCGGTCTGGTCGCCCACGAGTGCATCATCGACGTCCGGCCGCTGACCAAGGCGACCGGCGTGAGCATCGACGATGTCGCCAAGCGGCTCATCGACTACGGCTTCCACGCACCGACGATGTCCTTCCCCGTGGCCGGCACGCTGATGATCGAGCCGACCGAGAGCGAGGACCTGGGCGAGCTGGACCGCTTCTGCGACGCGATGATCGCCATCCGCGCGGAGATCGAGAAGGTCGGTTCGGGGGAGTGGGACAAGGACGACAACCCGCTGCGCAACGCCCCGCACACCGCGGCCGCGCTCGGCGGTGACTGGAACCACTCGTACACCCGCGAGGTGGCCGTCTTCCCGGCCGGCGTCGTGGCGGCGGAGAAGTACTGGCCGCCGGTGCGCCGTATCGACGGTGCCTTCGGTGACCGTAACCTCGTCTGCTCCTGCCCGCCGCTGGACGAGTACGACAACTGAGCCACTCGGGCAACATCAAGGGCCCTCGGCGATCTGCCGGGGGCCCTGTTGTACGTGCCGGGTGCGCGCGGGTCAGGCCGCGGCGGTGACCCGAGCCCGGTGCGGGGCGATGACCTGCCCGTCCGGCAGCAGCTCACCGGTGTCCTCGAAGAGCAGGACGCCGTTGCAGAGCAGGCTCCAGCCTTGCTCGGGGTGGTGCGCCACAAGGTGTGCGGCCTCCCGGTCGGTGGAGTCTGCTGACGGGCATGGCGGTTGGTGCTGACACATGGAAGTTGTCTTTCGCTGCGGTGTGGTGAACGTCGTTGTGCGGCTCGATGAGGTGTTCATGGCCGCTCCCCCGTTTCAATCGGTCGATCCCAGTGTTGCCCCACGGACGGGATTCCGCAGGGATTTCGCAGCAGCGGTACTCACTCGATACGGACGCGTCACCCGTGCGGGCGGTTGCTCCCAATTGCACTCCTCCCCAAGGGGGTTGGGAATGGTATTCGCGGACTAGGCCGCGCGGGTGAGTACGACAGAGCGCTCCGCGGCCGGAAAGGGCCGCGGAGCGCGCTCTGGTGGGAGGTTTGCGCCGGTGCGCGGTCGGGCGCGCCGGGGTCAGGCGGGTTCGCGGAGCAGCGGGGTGGGGGCGAGGCGCAGGGTGAGCCGGGGGAGCAGGTCGGCGACCCGCTGCGGACGGTGGGCGGCGATCCCCGGCGGGGCGGGCGCCAGCGGAACCAGCAGGTCACCGGGTGCGGGCAGCCCCTCGGCGCCGTCCGAGTCGAGGTCGTGATGCAGCCATAGCGTGAGCATGTACAGCTCAGGGACGGACAGCAGCCGCGGCTGGTAGGGCGTGGTGAGCGCCTCGGCCTGCGCCAGGGCCCGTTCGGTCGCGGCGACATAGGGGCCGCCGCAGAAGCGCGCGAACGTCCAGCCGTCCGCCGTGAGCATCGCCTCGGCGGTCGCCACGGCGCGCTCCCCGCCGCGGACCAGGAAACGCCAGCCGGCCAGTCGGGTGTGCGGACTGCTGCCGGCCCGGTTGATGTCGTCCCAGACATGGACGGGCAGCGGGTGGTCGGGGCTGAGCGGGCCCTGGTGGGCGCGCAGTGCGGAGACCGGGGCCTCGCGGACGGCGGTGGGCGAGCCGAGGGCGGCGAGGACGCTGCGCAGGGCGGGCGCAGGGGCAGAGGGAACATGCAGCGGCATGGTGGGTCGCCTCTCACTTCGGAGACACGGTGGAGCGTGGCAGGTGCAGACGACGCTGTCTGCGCGCGGGGTCAGAGCATGGCCGGCCGGGGCTGCGGCCCGGCGAGGTCAGCCGCTGTTGCCCCGGCATCGGTGGAAACACCGCGACTCTGGGCGCCAACTCTCTGCCTCGTAAGCGGAGTTTATACGACGTATGTTCTGAAAGTGTTTCGGCTACCGGCCTTGTGGATTTCCGGCAAGGCGGAATCCAGGCCCGTGCGCGAGGTGTTTTCCGCCGCTTTGTTCCATGCTTTTGCCGCGCCACCTCGTATTTCCCCGCCGGCGCGGTAGGCCGGATCTCGTCGGTGTTTCTCACGAGCGAAATGCGGACGGCGATGGCCGCCGAGATATGCCCACGGAAAATGCCAGACGTTGCGCCACTTCGAGCCTATCGGTACCGGCACCCGCCCGAGGCGTTATCGATCAGATTGCCGGGGCATCATCGACCGTAGCGCGAGCCCCGGCGTGTCGGGGACGGCCCCAAGCGGCCCGTGGTCGCGGGCCGTTCACTCGAGGAGGGACCCTTCGATGGGGGAGAAGGTCGCCGCGGACGGGATCGACCTGGCGGACCGGGAGCGTTATCGAAGAAAGCTTCACGAGTGTCTTGAGGGATTGCAGAGGCTCTTGAGGGAGAAGAGGTTCGACCGGCCCAGGAATCTCATGGGCCTGGAGATCGAACTCAATCTTGCCGGTGCCGACGGGCTGCCCCGTATGCTGAACTCTCAAGTTCTTGAGCGTATCGCCAGCGGTGATTTCCAGACCGAACTCGCCCAGTGCAATCTGGAAGTCAACATCCTCCCGCACCGATTGTCCGGCAGCGTCCTGGACCAGCTCGCCGAGGAACTCCGTACGGGGTTTGCCTACGCCGAAAGGAAGGCCCGCGAGGTCGCCGCCAGGATCGTGATGATCGGCATTCTGCCGACCCTGCACGCCACCGACCTCACGGCCGCCAGCCTCTCCGAGAACGACCGCTATGTGCTGCTCAACGACCAGATGCGGGCGGCCCGCGGTGAGGACTTCGTACTCGACATCCAAGGCGTCGAGCACCTGGTCTCCCGTTCGCCCTCCATCGCGCCCGAAGCCGCCTGCACGTCCGTGCAGCTGCACCTCCAGGTGACACCGGGCCGCTTCGCCGCCATCTGGAACGCGGCACAGGCCATCGCCGCGGTGCAGGTGGCGGTCGGCGCCAACTCGCCGTTCCTCTTCGGCCGTGAGCTGTGGCGCGAGTCGCGGCCGCCGGTCTTCCAGCAGGCCACCGACACCCGCGTACCCGAACTGCAGGCGCAAGGAGTACGCCCCCGCACCTGGTTCGGCGAGCGCTGGATCGACTCCGCGTACGACCTCTTCGAGGAGAATCTGCGCTACTTCCCGCCGCTGCTGCCAGTGTGCGGCCCGCAGGAGCCGCTGCGGGTCCTCGACGCGGGCGGGGTGCCCGACCTGGCCGAACTGGTGCTGCACAACGGCACGATCTACCGCTGGAACCGCCCCGTCTACGCGGTCGCCGACGGCGTCGCCCACCTCAGGGTCGAGAACCGGGTGCTGCCGGCCGGCCCCACCGTCACCGACGTCATCGCCAACACCGCCTTCTACTACGGCCTGGTGCGGGCCCTGGCCGAGGAGCCGCGCCCCGTCTGGTCGCGGCTGCCGTTCGCCGCCGCGGCCCGTAACTTCGACACCGCCTGCCGGTACGGCATCGACGCCACCGTGCACTGGCCACGTCCCGGACGGGCCGGCGCCCTCACCGAGATCCCGGCCGTACGGCTCGTACGCAAGGAACTCCTGCCGCTGGCGGCGCGCGGGCTGGATGCCTGGGGGGTGGAACCGGCCGACCGCGACCACTACCTGGGCATCATCGAGGAGCGCTGCCGGCGCCGGGTGAACGGGGCGTCCTGGCAGGCCGCGGCCTTCCACCACGCGCGGCGCCAGGGACTGGACCGGCACGCCGCGCTCGCCGCGATGACCCGTCGCTACAGCGAACTGATGCACACCGGGGAACCGGTGCACACCTGGCCGGTGGCCTGGGCGGTCGGCGAGCGGACCACCGTACCGGGACCACGGCAGGCGGCGACGGACGGGGCGTAGCGGGGCAGGCGAGGGCCATCGAGGTGACCGGGCCACCGGCCTGCTCAGCGCGGTCCTTTGCTGCCCGCCGCCATGATGGCCTTGAGGATCACCTGGTGGATCTGTGACGGGTCGTCGACGCGGTGCGCCGAACCACCGGTCGGCGCCGCGATGCGGTCCAGGGCCGATTTGTCGGCCTGGGCGCCGATCGCGATGGCGATCAGCGGCACCGGCCGCTTCGGGTCGGCGAGTTTCTCCAGCTTGCCGACCAGGGAGTCGAGGCCGATGCCGCTGGAGTCGTCGTTGGCGCCGTCGGTGACGATGACCAGCGCGTTGAACTTCCCGCTCGCATACGCCCCGCAGGCCTTTTCGTACGCCGCGAGCGTGGTGTCGTACAGGCCGGTGGCGCCACCGGGCACCGGGGCCAGCGAGCCGAACGCGGCGGCGAGCGCGTCACGGTGGGTGGTGCCGTCCTTGTCCCGGTCGCCGAGGCGGTTGGTGGGCGACAGCTCCACATGGTCCTTGTTGCCGTCCAGGTAGGTGGCGAACTTCCACAGGCCGATCTCGTCCTCGGGCGTGAAGGTGGCCAGCGCCTGGAGCAGGGAATTCTTGGCGAGGTCCATCCGGGACTGGCCGCCCCGGTCCGGGACCGGGTTGGCCATCGAGGCCGAGGCATCCACGACCGTGGTGATCCGGGCGCTTTGCACCGTGACCGTCCACATGCCCAGCAGCGCCTGGAGCTCCTTGACCGACGGCGGATCGGCGGGGTCGGCGGAGTACGGCTGCGGCTCGCGCCCGCCGGCCGCGTCCACCACCTCGCTGTCCGGCCTGCCGTTGTCGGTCCGGAAGCCGTGCCTGCGCAGCGCGCGCTGCCCGCCGGGCTCGCTCAGCAGCGTCAGGAAGCGGTTGGCGGCGCGGGTCTGTGCAGGGGTGGTCTCGTCGTCGTCGACCAGGGTGTACGGGTAGTCGAGCTGGGCGGTGCCGTTCTGGGGGTAGAACAGATCGAGATCCGGGCCGCCGTCCTCACCGGTGTTGTGGGCGTACGCGGCCTGCTCGGACAGCAGCAGTGCCTGGTTGCGGCGTGGATTGCCCTGCTCCGCACCGGAATCGTCGCGCGGCAGGGTGGCCAGCACCTGCCCGTCGCCGTCCGCGACCCGTTGGTAGAGCAGTTTCGCGGCGGCCGCGGTGCGGGTGTCGGCCTCGTCGCCGTCCTTGGTGTCCTTGGCGTTGGCGGCGTTGATACGGGCCAGGGCGAGCAGGCCGGTGGCGCTGCGGGCCGGGTCGGCGACGCCCAGGCGCAGTGCGTCGTCGGTCGTCGCGGCCTCGGTCAGCTCGGTCCAGGTGTAGGTCTTCTTCGGCCAGCCCAGCGCCTTGGCGGCCTCGGGGACGGCACCCAGCGCGATCGGTGACGAGGCGATGGTGCCGGCGGTGGTCAACGGGGTGCCGCTCCCCGCGTCGACCCGGTCCACCCACAGGCTCGAATCCGGTATCCAGACCTGGAATTCGGGGTCGACGGGCCGCTGTCCGAAGGCGTCGGCGATCTCGTGGGCGGGCCGCGGGGTGATCTTGACGTCCAGGCACCGGCCGTCGGTGCGGGCGGCGCCCTCGCGGGCCGTCTTGGCCACCGCGTCGAGAGCGGGGGCGATATCGGGGGAGGCGGCCACATCGAGCCGCACCGACTGGCCGTCGCACGGCTCGCCGAAGGGGAGCAGATCGCTGCGCAGTGCCACCACGGAGCCCGCGGCGACGGCGAGGACGAGGCCGGTGGAGATGGCGATGGTGCGACGACGGGCACCGGGGCGGGACCCCGTGCTCGCCGGTGCCGAGCCGTCGGGCAAGCTGTGTCGTCCCATTGCGGTAGCGCCTCGCCTTCTCGGAGCTCGATCGGGATTCGATGGGGAGGGGGAGAATGCGCCACGTGGATGGCGCTCGTCCCCGGCCTGTCGCGCGCGATCTTCGTACCTGCTGTCGAGACCCTAGCGGGGCGGTGGTGGTGAAGAGGCGGTAATGCGGAAGTGGAGGAAGCCGTGCAGTCGGATGCAAGTCCCGTGGCCGATGCGGACGTTCCAGGTCAAGGAACGGGTACGGGGAAGGGCGCGGGGGTGGCCGAGGAGCCGTCCCGGAGCGTCTTGCGGAGCGAGACGCTGATCGTCCTGGCCCTCTCGCTGGGGGCCAGCGCGCTCTCGGCGCTGATCAGCTTCATCGGGTCGGTGACCAAGCCCGGCGGCCTCAAGGACCAGGCGGCGACGCTGAATGCCTCGCATGCGCCCGGCCGGCCCTGGCTGGATCTCGCCTGGCAGCTGTTCGGTATCGCGACCGCCCTGGTGCCCGTCGCGCTGGTGGCGCATCTGCTGCTGCGCGAGGCGCCCGCCGGGCAGAGGGGGCCCGGACTGCGCGCGATCGGCTTCGACCGGCGGCGGCCCGGCTTCGACTTGGGCCGCGGCACGGCGCTGGCGGCCGTCATCGGCGGCAGCGGGCTGCTGCTCTATCTGGGCGCGCGGGCGGCCGGATTCAATCTGACGGTGGTCCCCGAGGCGCTGCCCGAGGTGTGGTGGAAGATCCCGGTGCTGGTTGCCTCCGCGGTGCAGAACGCCGTCCTGGAGGAGGTCATCGTCGTCGGGTATCTGCTGCGCAGACTGGGGCAGTTGGGCTGGTCGCCGATGGCGGCGCTCGCGGCCAGTTCGCTGCTGCGCGGTTCCTACCACCTCTACCAGGGCATCGGCGGCTTCTTCGGCAACATGGTGATGGGCGTGATCTTCGTGCTGCTCTACCGGCGATGGGGGCGGGTCGGGCCGCTGGTCGCCGCGCATGCCCTCATCGACACCGTGGCGTTCCTCGGCTATGCGCTGCTCGCGGGGCGGGTGGGCTGGCTGCCGACGGCGTGAGGGCGAGGCGCGGGACGCCGCTTGTGCGTACCGCGCCTCCTGGGCCTTGTTGCGGCCGGGGCCGGTTCAGCCGGTGGCCAGCAGCTCGCCGTCGATGACCGTGACCGCCGAGCCGGTCAGCAGCGTTCGGTCGCCGCGCAGTTCGGTCTGTACGTAGCCGGTACGGGCGCCGCCCTGGAGGCCGACCAGTGTGTCGCGGCCCAGCCGGGCCGACCAGAACGGGGCGAGCGCCGTGTGCGCGCTGCCCGTCACCGGGTCCTCGTCGATGCCCACCCCCGGGAAGAAGCAGCGCGAGACGAAGTCATAGCCGCCGTCGGGGTTTTCGGCGCGTGCGGTGGTGATCACGCCGCGGCCGCCGTGCCCGGCCAGCGCCCGGAGGTCCGGGGACAGGGCCCGTACGGACTTCTCGTCGGCCAGCTCCACCAGCAGATCGCCGACATCGGGGCCGGTGTCGTAGGTGGAGCGGATCTCGGTGCCCAGCGCCTCCGCCACGACCGGCGGCACCTCGACGGGTGTCAGCGGTGCGGTCGGGAAGTCCATGGTGATCGCCCCGCCGTCGTCGGCCGTGGTGATCAGCACCCCGCTGCGGGT
The DNA here is from genome assembly GCF_003389455.1 of Streptomyces inhibens. GTDB lineage: Bacteria > Actinomycetota > Actinomycetes > Streptomycetales > Streptomycetaceae > Streptomyces > Streptomyces inhibens. Next base: position 20,657 of record NZ_QUAC01000462.1, read on the forward strand.
GCGGAAGCGGACCGTGCCGGTGGCCGTCCCGGTGGTGTGCAGGACGTGCGCGGTGGCCAAAGTGGCATGCCCGCACATGTTCACCTCGGCGGCCGGGGTGAGCCAGCGCAGCGCCCAGTCGGCGTCGCCGCCCTCGGGCAGCGGGTGCGCGAAGGCGGTCTCGGAGAGGTTGACCTCCGTGGCGACCTGCTGGAGCCAGGCCGTATCGGGGAAGGTGCCGGAGTCCAGGAGTACGACTCCCGCGGGGTTGCCGGTGAACGGACGCTCACTGAAGGCGTCGACGATGCGAATCCTCATGGCCGTGAGCGTAGAGGTGCCACAGAGCCACAGGCCAAGGCCAATTGCAGGAAATTGGCCATGGATTGAGGGTGTGGTCATCGGCGGACGGCTCTGATGCCCGGCGGCGCCGCGGGCCGCGAGCCGTCGGGCCTGGCCCGTCGGTGGGCTCGTACGCGCGGTCGCCGAGGATCTCCCGTTGCTCCCTGATCCGGTTCAGGGCCTTGCTTCGACGAACAGTCCCGATATATCGTTGAAGCATCGCGACCGATCAATGAGGGATGAGAGAGAAGGAGGACGCGTCATGCGTTCCCAAGGAAACGATCACGGACATGAGCGTCGGCATGAGCAGTGCGGACCCGGGCGCCATGGCGGCCGCGGCGACTTCGCGGGCGGCTGGGAGCGGCGGCGCGCCGCCTTCGGCCCGTTCGGCCCGCCTTTCGGGGGGCCGCCCTTCGGC
>NZ_QUAC01000463.1 GCF_003389455.1 Streptomyces inhibens
GCCCGCCAGTGGTGACTGGCGGGCACGGCCGTATCGCTGCGGGAGATCTCGTCAGACGTTGAAGCCCAGCGCGCGGAGCTGCTCGCGGCCATCGTCGGTGATCTTGTCCGGGCCCCACGGGGGCATCCAGACCCAGTTGATCTTCAGCTCGTTGACGATGCCGTCCGTGGCGGACTTCGCCTGGTCCTCGATGACATCGGTCAGCGGGCAGGCCGCGGACGTCAGCGTCATATCGATGGTGGCGATATTGGCGTCGTCGACGTGGATGCCGTAGATCAGTCCGAGGTTGACGACATCGATGCCCAGCTCGGGGTCGACGACGTCGTACAGCGCCTCGCGGACCTCTTCCTCGGATGCCGGCTTGGTGGTGGTCGGGGTCTCGGTCATGCGGTCTTCGCCTCCTCGGAGAGGGCCTTGGCCGTGGCGTCCTTCCAGGCCATCCAGCTGAGCAGCGCGCACTTCACGCGCGCCGGGTACTTGGAGACGCCGGCGAACGCGACCGCGTCCTCCAGCACCTCCTCCATCGCGTCATCCGGCTCGACCTGGCCCTTGGACTGCATCAGCTCCAGGAACGTCTCCTGGATCTTCTGCGCCTCACTGAGCTGCTTGCCGACCAGGAGCTCGTTGAGCACCGACGCACTGGCCTGGCTGATGGAGCAGCCCTGGCCCTCGTAGGACACATCCTCAATCGTCGCGCCATCGAGCCGCACGCGCAGCGTGATCTCGTCACCGCACGTGGGGTTGACATGGTGCACCTCGGCGTCGCCGTCCCGAAGACCGCGCCCATGCGGGTGCTTGTAGTGGTCCAGGATGACGTCCTGGTACATGGAATCCAGCTTCACGACTCAGTCAGTCCTCGTCCTCATCCGCTGTGCCTGATTAACCGAAGAAGTTGCGGACGTGCTCCAGGCCCTCGACCAAGGCGTCGACCTCGGCAGGCGTGGAGTACAGATAGAACGACGCTCGCGTGGTCGCAGGAATTCCGTAGCGCAGGCAGACCGGCCGCGCGCAGTGGTGACCCACCCGGACCGCGATGCCCTGCTCGTCCAGCACCTGGCCGACGTCGTGCGGATGGATGTCGCCGAGTGTGAAGGAGATCGTCGCGCCGCGCTCCTCGGCCGTGCTCGGGCCGATGATGCGCAGGTCGGGGACCTCCAGCAGCCGCTTGACGGCGTACTCGGTGATCGCGTGCTCATGCGCGGCGATCTTGTCCATGCCGATCGAGGTGAGGTAGTCCACGGCCGCGCCGAGGCCGACGGCCTGGGCGATCGGGGGCGTACCGGCCTCGAACTTGTGCGGCGCGGGCGCATACGTCGAGGAGTGCATCGAGACGGTCTCGATCATCTCGCCGCCGCCGAGGAACGGCGGGAGGTCCTCCAGCAGCTCCTGGCGGCCCCACAGGACGCCGATACCGGTCGGGCCGCACATCTTGTGGCCGGTGAAGGCCACGAAGTCGGCCTGCAGCGCCTGGACGTCCAGCACCATGTGCGGGGCGGCCTGCGAGGCGTCGATGCAGACCAGCGCGCCGACTTCCTGGGCGCGCCGGATGATCGTCTCGACCGGGTTGATCGTGCCCATGATGTTGGAGACCAGCGTGAAGGAGACGATCTTCGTCTTCTCGGTGATGATCTCGTCGATGTTGGACAGGTCGAGGCGGCCGTCGTCGGTGATGCCGAACCACTTCAGCTTCGCGCCGGTGCGCTGCGAGAGCAGCTGCCACGGGACGATGTTGGAGTGGTGCTCCATCTCCGTGATGACGATCTCGGTCTCGCGGTCCACGCGGTAGGGCTCATCGGCCCAGCCCAGCATGTTCGCCACGAGGTTGAGCGACTCGGAGGCGTTCTTGGTGAAGATCACCTCGTCGCGGCTCGGCGCGTTGATGAAGGCGGCGACCTTGTCGCGGGCACCTTCGTACAGCGCCGTGGCCTCCTCGGCGAGCACATGCACGCCGCGGTGGACGTTGGCGTTGTGCTGTTCGTAGTAGGCGTTGAGCGCATCGAGGACCTGGCGCGGCTTCTGGGACGTCGCCGCGTTGTCCAAGTACACGATCTTCTTCCCGTCGTGGACCTGACGGTCCAGGAGGGGGAAGTCCTTACGGATCGCCTCTGTGTCGAGGAGGCCCGGCAGCTGTGTCACGCGGTTGCGCCACCCTTCGTGTATGCCTCGTAGCCCTCGGCCTCCAGCTTGTCCGCGAGCTCGGCACCGCCGGACTCGGCGATCCGGCCGTTCGCGAACACATGCACCTGGTCGGGCTTGATGTAGCGCAGGATGCGCGTGTAGTGGGTGATCAGCAGCGTGCCGACCTGGCCGGTCTCGCGGACGCGGTTGACGCCCTCGGAGACGGTGCGCAGCGCGTCGACGTCCAGACCGGAGTCGGTCTCGTCGAGGATCGCGATGGCCGGCTTGAGCAGCTCCAGCTGGAGGATCTCGTGGCGCTTCTTCTCACCGCCGGAGAAGCCCTCGTTCACGTTCCGCTCGGCGAACGCGGGGTCCATCTGGAGACGCTCCATGGCCTCCTTGACCTCCTTGACCCACAGCCGCAGCTTGGGGGCCTCACCGCGGATGGCGGTGGCGGAGGTGCGCAGGAAGTTGGAGACGGAGACGCCGGGGACCTCAACCGGGTACTGCATGGCGAGGAAGACGCCGGCCCGGGCGCGCTCGTCGACGGACATCTCCAGGACGTCCTCGCCGTCGAGGGTGACGGTGCCGCCGGTGATCGTGTACTTGGGGTGACCCGCAAGCGAGTAGGCGAGGGTCGACTTGCCGGAGCCGTTGGGGCCCATGATGGCGTGCGTCTCGCCCTGCTTCACGGTCAGGTCGACGCCCTTCAGGATCTCGCGCGGACCGTTCTCGGCGTCGACGGAGACGTGCAGGTCGTGGATCTCAAGCGTTGCCATGGGGAACTCAGGACTCCTGGGTGACGGAGACGAGCACGTCGTCCCCTTCGATCTTTACGGGGTATACGGGGACGGGGCGCGTCGCGGGAAGGCCGTTCGGCTTGCCGGTACGCAGGTCGAAGCTCGAACCATGCAGCCAGCACTCGATCGAGCAGTCCTCGACCTCGCCCTCCGAGAGGGAGACATTCGCATGCGAGCAGATGTCGTTGATCGCGAACACCTCGCCCTCGGTGCGGACCAGAGAGATCGGGGTGCCGTCGAGTTCCACCCTCTTGGGGGTGTCCTCCTCCAGCTCACTGAGCGCCGCTGCGCGTACGTATGTCATACCGAGGACGCTTCCAGCTCGGCCTCGATCTTGCTCATCAGACGCTCTTCGACGTCCGGGAGACCGATCTGCTGGACCAGCTCGGCGAAGAAGCCGCGGACGACCAGCCGGCGGGCCTCGTCGGCCGGGATGCCGCGGGCCATCAGGTAGAACAGCTGCTCGTCGTCGAACCGGCCGGTCGCCGAGGCGTGTCCGGCGCCGACGATCTCGCCGGTCTCGATCTCCAGGTTGGGCACCGAGTCGACCCGCGCGCCGTCGGTCAGCACGAGGTTGCGGTTGAGCTCGTAGGTGTCCGTGCCGGTCGCGGACGCCCGGATGAGAACATCGCCGATCCAGACGGCGTGCGCGTCCTGGCCCTGCAGCGCGCCCTTGTAGGTCACGTTGGAGCGGCAGTTGGACGCCTCGTGGTCGACGAAGAGGCGGTGCTCGTGGTGCTGGCCCTCTTCGGTGAAGTACAGGCCGTAGAGCTCGGCCTCGCCGCCGGGGCCGGCGTAGGTGATACGCGGGTGCAGCCGGACGAGGTCGCCGCCGAAGGTGACGATCACGGACTTGAAGGTGCCGTCCCGGCCGACGAGGGCGTTGTGCTGCCCGACGTGGACGGCCTTCTCGTCCCAGTCCTGGACGGAGACGACGGTCAGCTTGGCGCCGTCACCGAGGAGGTAGTCGACGTTGGCGGCGAGCACCGCGTCACCGGTGTGGTCGATGACGACGACCGCCTCGGCGAACGCGCCGAGCTCGATGACCTGGTGGCCGAAGGCGGTGCCGCCCTCGCCGTGCACGGTGATCCGGATCGGCTCGGAGAGCACGGTCTCCTTGGGGACCGAGACCACCGAGGCCTTCTCGAAGGAGCTGTACGCCTGCGCGGCGACCCGGTCCACGGGCTTGCCGGCCTTGCCGACCCTCGGGTCCTCACGGCCGACCAGCTCGTGGGTGACGCCCTCGGGCGCGGTGATGTCGACCTTGAGGTCGGCGCCGCCCGCGACGGCGCTGCCGTCGTGCAGGCCCTTCAGGCGCGCGAGGGGCGTGAAGCGCCACTCCTCCTCGCGGCCGTGCGGCACCGGGAAGTCCGCCACGTCGTAGGACGGCGGGGCGCTCATCCGGGTGGCGACGGTGGACTCCGCGGCCACCGCGATGGAGCCGGTGGTCGTGGAACCCGCCGGGATGTTCTGAGCCTCAGCCATGGCTGTCGTCGTGCTCGCTTTCTGCAATCAGGGAGTCAGTCGCTGCGTGGGGGCGGGCGTCAGCCGACCGCGCCTTCCATCTGCAGCTCGATCAGCCGGTTCAGCTCCAGCGCGTACTCCATCGGCAGCTCACGGGCGATCGGCTCGACAAAGCCGCGCACGATCATCGCCATGGCCTCGAACTCCGTCAGGCCGCGGGCCATCAGGTAGAAGAGCTGGTCCTCGCTGACCTTGGAGACGGTCGCCTCGTGGCCCATGGAGACGTCGTCCTCGCGGACGTCGACGTAGGGGTAGGTGTCCGACCGGGAGATGGTGTCCACCAGCAGGGCGTCACACAGCACGTTGGACTTGGAGCCCGCGGCGCCCTCGCCGATCTCGACCAGACCACGGTAGGAGGTCCGGCCGCCGCCTCGCGCCACCGACTTGGAGACGATGTTGGAGGAGGTGTTCGGCGCCATGTGGACCATCTTGGAGCCGGCGTCCTGGTGCTGGCCCTCGCCCGCGAAGGCGATGGACAGCGTCTCGCCCTTGGCGTGCTCACCCATGAGGTAGACCGCCGGGTACTTCATGGTCACCTTGGAGCCGAGGTTGCCGTCGACCCACTCCATCGTCGCGCCCTCGTAGGCGACGGCGCGCTTGGTGACCAGGTTGTAGACGTTGTTCGACCAGTTCTGGATGGTCGTGTAGCGGCAGCGGCCGCCCTTCTTCACGATGATCTCGACCACCGCGGAGTGCAGCGAGTCCGACTTGTAGATCGGCGCCGTGCAGCCCTCGACGTAGTGGACGTAGGCGTCCTCGTCGACGATGATCAGCGTCCGCTCGAACTGGCCCATGTTCTCGGTGTTGATCCGGAAGTAGGCCTGCAGCGGGATGTCGACGTGGACACCCTTGGGGACGTAGATGAACGAGCCGCCGGACCACACCGCGGTGTTCAGCGACGCGAACTTGTTGTCACCGACCGGGATGACCGTGCCGAAGTACTCCTGGAAGAGCTCCGGGTGCTCCTTGAGCGCGGTGTCGGTGTCCAGGAAGATGACGCCCTGCTCCTCCAGGTCCTCACGGATCTGGTGGTAGACGACCTCGGACTCGTACTGCGCGGCGACACCGGCGACCAGACGCTGCTTCTCCGCCTCGGGGATGCCCAGCTTGTCGTAGGTGTTCTTGATGTCCTCGGGCAGCTCCTCCCAGGAGGCGGCCTGCTGCTCGGTGGAGCGGACGAAGTACTTGATGTTGTCGAAGTCGATGCCCGACAGGTCCGAGCCCCAGTTCGGCATGGGCTTCTTGCCGAACAGCTTCAGGCCCTTGAGACGGAGCTTGAGCATCCACTCCGGCTCGTTCTTCTTCGCCGAGATGTCGCGGACGACGTCCTCGGAGAGACCGCGCTTGGCCGAAGCGCCGGCCACGTCAGAGTCGGCCCAGCCGTATTCGTACTTGCCCAGGCCCTCGAGCTCGGGGTGAGCAGTCTCCGTGGGGAGCGTCATGCGGGGTTCCTCCCGGCCGTGCTTGCAGATGCTGTGGTGGTCTTGGTGGTGGTGCGTTGCGTGCTGTGAGCGGCCTTGCCGGCACCGGCCTTCGGTACGAAGGTCGTGCACACCCCGTCACCGTGGGCGATGGTGGCAAGCCGCTGTACGTGGGTCCCGAGCAATCGGGAGAAGACCTCGGTCTCCGCCTCGCACAGCTGCGGGTACTGCTCGGCGACATGGGCGACCGGGCAGTGGTGCTGGCAGAGCTGCTCACCGAGCTGGGGATTGGGCGCGCTGCGCGCCGTAGCAGCGTACCCGTCCGCGGTCAACGCCTTCGCAAGGGCCTCGGTGCGACGCTCCGGCTCGGCGGCCTCGACCGCCTCACGGTAGCCCTCGGCCTGGGCCGCGAGCCGCGCGCGGGCGAATGCGGCCACGGCCGCCTCGCCCTTCTCGCCGCCGCCCGCGCTCTGCGCGATCCAGCGCAGCGCTTCGGTGGCGAGCTGGTCGTAGGCCTGGTCGAAGGCGTCCCGCCCGCAGTCGGTGAGGGCGAAGGCCTTGGCCGGGCGGCCGCGGCCACGGGTGCCGTAGACCCGCTTCTCGCGGGGCTCGACGACGCCCTCCGCGGCGAGCGTGTCCAGATGGCGGCGGACCGCGGCCTGGGTCAGCTCCAGACGGAGTGCGAGCTCGGCCGCGGTGGACGGACCGTGGTCGAGGATGGAGCGGGCGACCCTGTTGCGGGTGCCCTGCTGTTCGTCGTGCGGCGCCGGGGCGTGCGGGGCGGGCCCGCGCTGCTCGGTCTGCTCGGGCGCGGAGGCGGCCGGCCCGGCGGTCTGCTCGACCGCGGGCCCTTCCTGATCCTCGCTCGCGTATTTCACAACGTCATTGTTGCGTAATTCGTCAAAGCGATACAAGCCTCGTCCGGATCACGGACAGGTGGCCTCTATCACTTAGGCTTACCTAATTCAAGCCCCCGCCGGGGCCCTTCAAAGCGCCGCCGACCTGCGAGGGAGCGCCCCGGCCCGGCGGCCGCCCGGCACGGTCCACGGGGCGCCGAAAATCGTACGGCCGCACACCGCCATATTGACCACCCCGGGCGCCGGTCAGCACCCAAGCCCCCGTTGAGGCCTGACCGGCGACTCTCCGTAGACTGCCCGGCATGCGCAGCACCTCCCCGGGGAGCGATCCCCGGACCCCCGGCCGAGAGTCTGCCGTCGAGATCGTCGGCCTGGTCAAGCGATACGGGACCAAGACCGCCGTGGACGGGCTCGACCTGACCGTCGCACGCGGCGCGGTGACCGCCGTGCTCGGCCCCAACGGCGCCGGCAAGACCACCACCGTCGAGACCTGCGAGGGCTACCGCCGCCCGGACGCCGGCCATGTCCGCGTCCTGGGCCTGGACCCGATCGCCGACGCCGCGGCGCTGCGGCCGCGGATCGGCGTGATGCTGCAGTCCGGCGGCGTCTACGCGAGCGCCAGGGCCGAGGAGATGCTGCGGCACACCGCCACCCTGCACGCCCACCCCCTCGACGTCGCGGTGCTGATCGAGCGGCTCGGCCTGGGCAGCTGCGGCCGGACGCCCTACCGGCGGCTCTCCGGCGGCCAGCAGCAGCGGCTCGCCCTGGCGATGGCCGTGGTCGGCCGCCCCGAGCTGGTCTTCCTCGACGAGCCGACCGCCGGCCTCGACCCGCAGGCCCGGCACGCCACCTGGGACCTCGTACGGGAGCTGCGCGCCGATGGCGTCAGCACCGTACTGACCACGCACTTCATGGACGAGGCCGAGCAGCTCGCCGACGATGTCGCGATCATCGACGGCGGCCGGGTGATCGCCCAGGGCAGCCCGGAGCAGCTGTGCCGCGGCGGCGCGGAGAACAGCCTGCGCTTCACCGGCCGGCCCGGCCTCGACATCGCCTCGCTCCTCAAGGCGCTGCCCGCGGACAGCGCCGCTACGGAGCTGGCCGCCGGCACCTACCGCGTCCACGGCAAGATCGACCCACAGCTGCTGGCCACCGTCGCCTCGTGGTGCGCACAGAACGGGGTGATGCCGGACGCCATAGCCGTGGAGCGGCACACCCTGGAGGACGTCTTTCTTGAGCTCACGGGCAAGGAGCTGCGCGCATGACCGCCACCGAGACCGGTTCCGCCGCCGCGACCGGCACGTTCGCCCCGCGGCCCGGTGCGGCACCGCTGCCGCGGATGATCCGTGCGCAGGCGGCCCTGGAGACCAGGATGCTGCTGCGCAACGGTGAGCAGCTGCTGCTGACCGTCGTCATTCCGACGCTGCTGCTGGTGCTGTTCTCCGCCGTCGACATCATCGCGGTGCCCACCGACACGGCCGGCGGCGCCGGCAGCTCCGTCGACTTCCTGGCGCCCGGCATCCTGGCGCTCGCCGTGATGTCCACCGCCTTCACCGGCCAGGCCATCGCGACCGGCTTCGAGCGGCGCTACGGCGTGCTCAAGCGGCTCGCCGTCTCGCCGCTGCCGCGCTGGGGGCTGATGACCGCGAAGACCTGCGCGGTGCTGGTCACCGAAGTCCTGCAGATCGCCCTGCTGACGGCGGTCGCCCTCGCGCTGGGCTGGTCCCCGCACGGCAACCCGGTCGCCGTGGTGCTGCTGCTCCTCCTGGGCACCGCCGCCTTCTCCGGCCTGGGCCTGCTGATGGCCGGCACGCTCAAGGCGGAGGCCACCCTGGCGGCCGCCAATCTGGTGTTCCTGCTGCTGCTGGTCGGCGGCGGCGTCATCGTCCCGCTGACGAAGTTCCCGGAGGCCGCCCAGAGCGTGCTCGGGCTGCTGCCGATCGCGGCGCTGTCCGACGGGCTGCGCGACGTCCTCCAGCACGGCGCCGGCCTCCCCTGGCAGAACCTCGGCATCCTCGCGGTGTGGGCGGTGCTCGGGCTGGGGGCGGCGGCGCGGTTCTTCCGCTGGGAGTAGCGGCCGAGGGCGCCGCCGGGGCCGTACGGATACCCCCCGAACCCTCCGGCGGGAACACAAACCGGACCCTCGTGAAAACTCGCACAAGCAGCCGCCTACGATGGCTCCCGTGCCGAATTCGCTGAACCCCCTTGAGCTGATCGCCCGCCGCTGGCAGCCCTCCGCGGCCTTCGTGCGACAGACTGCACTGGCCACCGTCGTCATGGCCGTGATCATCGTCGTCACGGGCGGCGCGGTCCGGCTCACCCAGTCCGGACTGGGCTGCTCGACCTGGCCCACGTGCACGCCGGAGAGCCTGACGCCGACCTCCGCGATGGGCATCAACGGCCTCGTCGAGTTCGGCAACCGCACCCTGACCGGCGTGCTGTGTGTGGTCGTCGGAGTGTTCATCATCGCGGCCCGTGCCCGGCACCCCCGGCGCCGCTCGCTCACCCGCCTCGGCTGGGCGCAGTTCTGGATCGTCATGATCAACGCCGTCGTCGGCGGCATCACGGTCCTGACCGGCCTGAACCCCTACATCGTCAGCTCGCACTTCCTGGCGGCCACGGCGCTGCTCACGGTCGCCGTGCTCAGCTGGAAGCGGGCGGGCGAGGGCGACGAGGAGCCGCGCGACCTGGTCGCCCGCCCGGTCCGCCAGCTCGGCTGGCTGCTGGTGACGGCGACCGGCGCGCTGACCGTCATCGGCTCGGTCGTCACCGGCACGGGACCGCACGCGGGCGACGCCACCAAGCTCGACCACCGCATCCCGCTGAACTGGCAGGAGATCACCCAGCTCCACGTCGACTTCGTCTACATCGTCGTCGGCCTGACCGTCGCCCTGTGGTTCACGCTGCGCGCCGTCAAGGCACCGGCCGCCCCGCGCCGGATGGTCCTGGAGCTGTTCGCCTGCGTCGCCCTGCAGGGCGTCATCGGCTATGTCCAGTACTTCATGGGCCTGCCCGAGCTCGTCATCGGGTTCCACATGCTGGGCTCGGCCCTGGTGTGGATCTGTGTGCTGCGGGTCTGTCTGTCGCTGCGCGACCGCGGTCCGCTCCAGGAGGAGGACCCCGACGAGTCCGCTCCCTCCGGCGAGCAGGAGGCACCCGAACCTCAGGTGGCCTCCGCGTCCAGCCGGTAGACCCGGCGCGCGGTCCCCGACCCGACCATCTCGGTGATCCGCCGCCCGTCCTCGGCCGCGCACAGCCCCTCGTCGGTCCACTCCCGTACGAGGCGCCGCATGGCGCGCAGGAAGAACCGGGCGCCGGTCACATACAGCTCGGGCAGCCCGCGGGCGCCCGAGGAGAACAGCAGCTTGCCGAACGGCGCCTGACCGAGCGTCTCCTCGGGGCACGGCCCGGCGTCCGCGTAGACATGGGCGTGCACCGCGGCGAGCTGCGCCGCCCGCCGGTGGTGCGGCTCCCCGGGCAGCAGGACGAGATCCGCACCGATGCCGGTCGTGGCGCGCAGAAAGGCCGCCAGCGGCCGCGGATCGGGGCTGTGCAGCTGCACCGGCAGCCCGGTCGCCACCGCGCTCCACAACAGATGCCGTACGAGCGCGGGCTCCCCGAGCCGCTCCCCGGGGCGGCGGCCGCGCAGCCAGCGGTCCGCGGCGCGCCGTACCTCGCCGGCCTCGGGGGCGCGCCCGTCGCAGTAGGTGGCGCCGGAGGCGAAGGCGGTGGCGTTCTGGGCCGCCGCGTAGAGGGCCTCGGCGGTGTAGCCGATGAAGGAGTCGACGCTGCCGGAGGTGTCGGCGACCTGCTCGGCGAGCGGTTCGAGCCGTACGACCTCGTGGGCGCGGGCCTCGGCGGCGGTGGCGAGTTCGGTGGCCGAGGTCAGATCGCTGGGGGTGCCGGCCTCCAGCAGGAACGTGCCGATGCCGGAGCCGCGCAGCAGCATCCGCCCGGCCTTGTAGGCGCCCACCTCACGTCTGCGGGCCAGATAGCGGGCCGGCGGACAGTGCGGTTCCAGGCCGAGCAGCGGGGGGCACCAGCGGCGTATCGCGAGCCCGGTCCAGCTGTCGAAGTAGCTGGTGCCGGCGGGGGCGGGGCCGTGAGCGCCGGCCGCGGCGGCGAGGTGGGTCTCGAAGGAGCCGAGGCCGAGCTCGCCGTGCACCGTGCCGTGGCTGTACTGATCGATGAGCGGTGGAAATCCGTCCATCCGCTCCTCCTCGCCGAGAGCCCACCGGGCGTGGCCGAAGCGCCGCGCCTGGTGGGCTTAACGGACGAGGTGGTGGTGAGGTATCGGGCTCCGCTTCCGGCGTGCGCTCCGGCGCACGGCGCCATCGCCTCGCGAGAGCCTCAGGCGTTGGCCGGGCCGCCGATCTGGATGCCCGCCATCCGGGACCACTCGTAGGGGCCGGTACGGACCTTGGCGGCCAGGTCGCCGTCGAAGTCGTCCTGGAGCGCGATGCCGGCCCGCTCGGCGGCGTCCTTGGCGGAGTCGAAGCTGTCGGCGACGAGGTTTCCCCACTCGCCGTTGGCCCCGACAAGGGCGATCCGGGTACGGCCGCGGCCGATGTGCGCGAGCTGGCCTTCGGCGCTGCCGCCGTGCGACTCGGCGAAGGCGCGGATCTGCTTGGCGAGCGTGGCCGTGCGCCTGTCGGCCCGCTTGCCGGCCTTCGCGTCGGCCGCCGACTCCACCTGCTCGTCCGCCTGCTGGGTGTCTGCCATGGACAGCATGCTACCCGCGAGTACGGCCGTTTGTGAGGGTGATCCCCCACACCTCTCAACGGAGGAAGGGATCCACCGCGACGGCGACGAACAGCAGCGACACATAGCTGATGGACCAGTGGAAGAGCCGCATCTCCTTGAGCTTGGCGCCCGTGATCCCGGCCTTGGCGCGGGACTGCAGGCCGTGCGCCTCCTTGAGCCAGAAGGCGCCGCAGGCGAGCGCGACCGCGGTGTAGAACCAGCCGGTGTAGCCCAGCGGCTGCAGCAGCAGCGAGACGCCGACCATCACCCAGCTGTAGGCGACGATCTGCCGGGCCACGGCCTTGTTGCCGGCGATGACCGGCAGCATCGGCACACCGACCCGCTCGTAGTCGTCCTTGGCCTTCATCGACAGCGGCCAGTAATGCGGCGGCGTCCAGAAGAAGATGACGAGGAAGAGGACCAGCGCGGCCCAGGAGACCGAATTCGTCACCGCGGACCAGCCGATGAAGACCGGCATACAGCCCGCGATTCCGCCCCAGACAATGTTCTGTGCGGTACGCCGCTTGAGGATCATCGTGTAAACGACGACATAGAAAAGCAGCGCCGCGAGCGACAGCACCGCCGACAGCGGGTTGACGAAGTACCAGAACCAGGCGGTGGAGCCGACCGCGAGCGCGGTCGCGAAGACCAGGCATTCGCGCGGCGAGACCATGCCGGTGACCAGCGGCCGCTGTGAGGTGCGGTCCATCAGCGCGTCGATGTCGCGGTCGATGTACATGTTGTAGGCGGCCGCGCCGCCGGCGGAGAGGTAACCGCCGACGCAGGTCGCCAGCACGAGCCACAGGTCGGGGACGCCCTTGGCCGCCAGGAACATCACCGGCACGGTGGTCATCAGCAGCAGTTCGATGACGCGTGGCTTGGTCAGCGCCACGAATGCCTTGACGCGGGGCCCGAACGGCTGCTTTCCGGGACTCCCGGGGACCTGAGAGAGCTCCCCCACAGCCTTGGCGGCGTGGGCGGTGCCCCCACCCGCAGGACGGGATTCGACGGCCGTCACGCACACCCCTGGAAGTAACATCTGCGGCGTCCGCCGCGGAAGAGATAAGGCTTGCAAGCTCGTCCGGCCGGGAAGGCCCGGTAAAGGCTTGCGCTTACCACGCCACTTTAGACGTTGGCCATACAGCGATCTTCGCGGGGGTGGGCTCGTGTTGGGCGCCCGGGCGCGGGGCGGCGCGGACACCTTTTACCCAGGCGTTCGCCCGACGTTCAGGAGGCGAACGCGAGCACCGCCCGGCAGTCTGGTCGTACGGCTCTCGCGTGAGCGCCGGGTCGGGAACGACCGAAGTCCCGATTTGATTGCCCAAAGCGACCGGCCGCCATGACACCACCCACCGACTGAGCGCCCAAAACATCGACTGAGCGTCGAAAAGACGCACGCACTTGCGGGGGTAGGCTCGACACCGCCTGCGGACATACCGTCCCCGGCATTCGACATGTGGAGAGGAGCCCTGACTCAGGGTGAGCACCAAGCCGACCACCACAGATCTCGAGTGGACCGAACTGGACCAGCGGGCAGTGGACACCGTCCGCGTCCTGGCCATGGATTCCGTGCAGAAGGTCGGTAACGGCCATCCGGGTACGGCCATGAGCCTGGCTCCGGCCGCCTACCTTCTCTTCCAGAAGCTGATGCGGCACGACCCGGCGGACGCGAACTGGACCGGCCGCGACCGGTTCGTCCTCTCCGCAGGCCACTCCAGCCTGACCCTCTACATCCAGCTCTACCTCGCCGGCTACGGCCTGGAGCTGGACGACCTGAAGGCCTTCCGCACCTGGGGCTCGAAGACCCCCGGCCACCCCGAGTACGGCCACACCACCGGCGTCGAGACCACCACCGGCCCGCTGGGCCAGGGTGTCGCCAACGCCGTGGGTATGGCGATGGCGGCCCGCTACGAGCGCGGTCTGTTCGACCCCGAGGCCGCGCCGGGCACCTCGCCCTTCGACCACACCATCTGGTGCATCGCCGGTGACGGCTGCCTCCAGGAGGGCATCTCCGCCGAGGCCTCCTCCCTGGCGGGCCACCAGAAGCTCGGCAACCTCGTCCTGCTGTGGGACGACAACCACATCTCCATCGAGGGCGACACCGAGACCGCGGTCTCCGAGGACACCCTCAAGCGCTACGAGGCCTACGGCTGGCACGTCCAGCGCGTCGAGCAACTGCCCAACGGCGACCTGGACCCGGCCGGTCTGGCCAAGGCCCTGCTGGCCGCCAAGGCCGAGACCGGGCGCCCCTCGTTCATCGCGGCCCGCTCGATCATCGCCTGGCCGGCCCCCCACGCCCAGAACACCGAGGCCGCGCACGGCTCGGCCCTGGGTGAGGAAGAGGTCGCGGCCACCAAGCGCGTCCTGGGCTTCGATCCGGAGAAGTCCTTCGACGTCGCCGACGAGGTGCTCGCGCACACCCGCGCCGCCCTCGACCGCGGCCGCGACGCCAAGAAGGAGTGGGAGAAGTCCTTCGCCGACTGGCGCACCGCCAACCCGGAGCGCGCCGCGGAGTTCGACCGGATCGCCGCGGGCGAGCTGCCCGAGGGCTGGGAGGACCACCTCCCGGCGTTCGAGACCGGTAAGTCCGTCGCCACCCGCGCCGCGTCCGGCAAGGTGCTGCACGCCCTCGGCTCGGTGATCCCGGAGCTGTGGGGCGGCTCGGCCGACCTGGCCGGCTCGAACAACACCACGATCGACAAGACCTCCTCGTTCCTCCCGGCGGACAACCCGCTGCCGGAGGCCGACCCCTACGGCCGCACGATCCACTTCGGTATCCGTGAGCACTCCATGGCCGCGGAGATGAACGGCATCGCGCTGCACGGCAACACCCGCATCTACGGCGGCACCTTCCTGGTGTTCTCCGACTACATGCGCAACGCCGTCCGCCTGTCCGCACTGATGCACCTGCCGGTGACGTACGTGTGGACGCACGACTCCATCGGTCTGGGCGAGGACGGCCCGACCCACCAGCCGATCGAGCACCTCGCCTCGCTGCGCGCCATCCCGGGTCTGAACATCGTCCGCCCGGCCGACGCCAACGAGACCGCGATCGCCTGGCGCGAGATCCTCAAGCGCTTCACGAAGGAGTACGGCGTGGGGGCCCCGCACGGCCTCGCGCTGACCCGTCAGGGCGTGCCGACGTACCCGGCCAACGAGGCTGCCGCCAAGGGCGGTTACGTGCTGTTCGACGCCGAAGGCGCCGACGGACAGAGCGCCGCGCCGCAGGTCGTGCTGATCGGTACCGGTTCCGAGGTGCAGCTCGCCGTCGAGGCGCGCGAGCAGCTGCAGGCCGAGGGCGTCCCCACCCGCGTGGTGTCGATGCCGTCGGTCGAGTGGTTCGACCAGCAGGACCAGGCCTACCGCGACAGCGTGCTGCCCCCGTCCGTCAAGGCCCGTGTCGCCGTCGAAGCCGGCATCGGTCTGACCTGGCACCGCTTCGTCGGTGACGCCGGGCGCATCGTGTCGGTGGAGCACTTCGGTGCCTCGGCCGACGGCAAGGTGCTCTTCCGCGAGTTCGGCTTCACCGCCGACGCGGTCGCCGCCGCCGCCCGGGAATCACTTGAAGCCGCCGCGCGCTGACGCCCGTACACAACAAGTAGGAGATGCAGAACCCATGACAGACGCACTCAAGCGCCTCTCCGACGAAGGCGTCGCGATCTGGCTGGACGACCTGTCGCGCAAGCGCATCACGTCCGGCAACCTCGCCGAGCTGATCGACCAGCAGCACGTCGTCGGTGTCACGACGAACCCGTCGATCTTCCAGAAGGCGATCTCCTCGGGCGACGGCTACCAGCAGCAGGTCACCGACCTCGCCGCCCGCAAGGTCACCGTCGACGAAGCCATCCGCATGATCACGACGGCGGACGTCCGCAACGCCGCCGACATCCTGCGGCCGGTCTTCGACGCCACCGGCGGCCAGGACGGCCGGGTCTCCATCGAGGTCGACCCGCGCCTGGCGCACAAGACCGTGCCGACCATCGCCGAGGCCAAGCAGCTGGCGTGGCTGGTGGACCGCCCGAACACGCTGATCAAGATCCCGGCCACCAAGGCGGGCCTCCCGGCGATCACCGAGGTCATCGGCCTGGGCATCAGCGTCAATGTCACGCTGATCTTCTCGCTGGAGCGCTACCGCGAGGTCATGGACGCCTACCTGGCGGGCCTGGAGAAGGCCAAGGCCGCGGGCCTGGACCTGTCCCTGATCCGTTCGGTGGCGTCGTTCTTCGTGTCCCGCGTGGACTCCGAGATCGACAAGCGCCTGGACAAGCTGGGCACGGACGAGGCCAAGGCCCTCAAGGGCAAGGCCGCGCTGGCCAACGCCCGGCTGGCCTACGAGGCGTACGAGGAGGTCTTCTCCTCCGAGCGCTGGGCCGCCCTGGACAAGGCGGGCGCCAACAAGCAGCGTCCGCTGTGGGCCTCGACCGGCGTCAAGGACCCGGACTACAAGGACACGCTGTACGTCGACGAGCTGGTCGCCCCGGGCACGGTCAACACCATGCCGGAGGCCACCCTGGAGGCCACCGCGGCCCGCGGTGAGATCAAGGGTGACACCGTGCGCGGCACGTACGCGGCGGCCCGGGCCGACCTCGACGCGATCGCGGCGCTCGGGATCTCGTACGACGAGGTCGTGCAGCTCCTGGAGGACGAGGGCGTGGAGAAGTTCGCGGCGTCCTGGAACGACCTGCTCAAGTCCACGGAGGCGGAGCTCAAGCGCCTCGCTCCCTCGGAGGGCTGATCTCCCTTGACTGGTTCACACGGAGCCAACCCGCTTCGTGACGCCGCGGACCGACGGCTCCCGCGTATCGCGGGGCCGTCGGGCCTGGTCATCTTCGGCGTCACGGGCGATTTGTCCCGCAAAAAGCTGATGCCTGCCGTCTACGACCTGGCCAACCGCGGACTGCTCCCGCCGGGTTTCTCCCTCGTCGGGTTCGCCCGTCGTGAGTGGGAGAACGAGGACTTCGCGCAGGAGGTGTACGAAGCGGTCAAGCAGCACGCGCGTACGCCGTTCCGCGAAGAGGTCTGGCAGCAGCTGGTCCAGGGCTGCCGCTTCGTCCAGGGCAACTTCGACGACGACGAGGCCTTCGAGACGCTCAAGGAGACCATCCAGGAGCTCGACAAGGCGCAGGGCACCGGCGGCAACTTCGCCTTCTACCTGTCCGTGCCGCCGAAGTTCTTCCCCAAGGTCGTCCAGCAGCTCAAGAAGCACGGGCTGGCCGACCAGAAGGAGGACTCCTGGCGCCGCGCGGTCATCGAGAAGCCCTTCGGCCACAACCTGGAGAGCGCACAGGAGCTCAACCGGATCGTCCACGAGGTCTTCCCGCCCAACGAGGTCTTCCGGATCGACCACTACCTGGGCAAGGAGACGGTCCAGAACATCCTGGCACTGCGGTTCGCCAACACGATGTTCGAACCGCTGTGGAACCGCAGCTATGTCGACCACGTCCAGATCACGATGGCCGAGGACATCGGCATCGGCGGCCGGGCCGGCTACTACGACGGCATCGGCGCCGCCCGTGACGTCATCCAGAACCACCTGCTCCAGCTGCTCGCGCTGACCGCGATGGAGGAGCCCGCCTCCTTCGAGGCGGATGCGCTGGTCGCGGAGAAGACCAAGGTGCTGGGCGCGGTCAGGCTCCCCAAGGACCTCGGCAAGGAGACCGTCCGCGCGCAGTACGCGGAGGGCTGGCAGGGCGGCGAGCAGGCCGTCGGCTATCTCCAGGAAGAGGGCATCGACCCCAAGTCGAAGACCGACACCTACGCCGCGATCAAGCTGTCGATCGACAACCGCCGCTGGGCGGGTGTCCCCTTCTATCTGCGCACCGGCAAGCGTCTGGGCCGCCGGGTCACCGAGATCGCGGTGGTCTTCCAGCGCGCTCCGCACTCCCCCTTCGACCACACCGCCACCGAGGAGCTGGGGCAGAACGCCCTGGTGATCCGGGTGCAGCCGGACGAGGGCGTGACCGTGCGGTTCGGTTCGAAGGTGCCCGGTACCTCGATGGAGGTACGGGACGTCTCGATGGACTTTGCGTACGGCGAATCCTTCACCGAGTCCAGCCCCGAGGCGTACGAGCGCCTGATCCTGGACGTGCTGCTGGGTGACGCCAACCTCTTCCCGCGCCTGGAGGAGGTCGAGCAGTCCTGGCGGATTCTCGACCCGATCGAGGAGTACTGGGACAAGCACGGCAAGCCCGCGCAGTATCCGGCGGGCACCTGGGGCCCCATCGAGGCGGACGAAATGCTCGCACGAGACGGACGGAGCTGGCGTCGGCCATGAAGATCGATCTGACGGAAACCACGGCCAGCAAGATCAACAAGGCGCTGGTGGAGGGCCGTCGCGCCGTCGGCACCCCCGCCATCGGCATGGTGCTCACCCTCGTCATCGTCACCGACGAGGAGAACGCCTACGACGCACTCAAGGCGGCCAACGAGGCATCCCGCGAGCACCCCTCGCGCACCCTCGTCGTCATCAAGCGGGTCAGCCGGTCGCCGCGCGACCGCGCCAAGGCCCGCCTGGACGCCGAGGTGCGGGTCGGCACGGACGCCGGCACCGGCGAGACGGTCGTCCTGCGGCTGTACGGCGAGGCGATCGACCACGCCCAGTCCGTGGTGCTGCCGCTGCTGCTGCCGGACGCCCCGGTCGTGGTCTGGTGGGCGGTGAACGCCCCGCTGAGCCCCGCCAAGGACCCGCTCGGCGCGCTGGCCCAGCGCCGGGTCACCGACGCCTACGCCTCCGAGCAGCCGATCCAGGAGCTCTCCGCGCGCGCCGAGACCTACACGCCCGGCGACACGGACCTGTCGTGGACGCGGATCACCCCGTGGCGTTCGATGCTCGCGGCGGCGCTCGACCAGGCCCCGTGCACGGTCACCTCTGCCGAGGTGGAGGGCGAGGAGTTCAACCCCAGCTGCGAGTTGCTCGCCATGTGGCTGGCCAGCAGGCTGAACGTCCCGGTCACCCGCAAGGTGTCGGCCGGCCCCGGTCTGACCGCCGTACGGATGGAGTCCAGCAGCGGCACGATCGTGCTGGACCGCCCGGACGGCTCGCTGGCCACGCTCTCCATGCGCAACCAGCCGGACCGTGCGGTGGCCCTCAAGCGCCGGGAGACCTCGGAGCTGCTCGCCGAGGAGCTGCGCCGGCTCGACCCGGACGACATCTACGCCGCCGCGCTGAAGTACGGCGTGGACCGGCTCGGTCACCAGGGGGACGGGAAGCCGGCCGAGAAGACGTCCGAGGAGCCGGCGGCCGCCGACAACGCCTCGGCCAAGCCTGCGGCGAAGAAGGCGCCCGCCAAGAAGGCGGCCGCCAAGTGAGTGCTCCGCAGGTTGTCGTCCACCGCGACAAGGAGCTGATGGCCAAGGCCGCGGCGGCCCGGCTGATCACGAAGATCGTGGACGCCCAGGCCGCCCGTGGCTTCGCCTCCGTGGTCCTGACCGGCGGGCGCAACGGCAACGGGCTGCTCGCGGCCCTCGCCGAGGCGCCGGCCCGGGACGCGGTCGACTGGTCCCGGCTCGACCTGTGGTGGGGCGACGAGCGCTTCTTGCCGGACGGTGATCCGGAGCGCAACTACACCCAGGCCCGCGAGGTGCTGCTGGACAGCGTCCCGCTGGACCCGGCCCGGGTGCACCCCATGGCGCCTTCGGACGGCCCGTACGGCAATGACGCCGACGCCGCCGCCGAGGCCTACGCGGCCGAACTCGCCGCCGCCGCGGGCCCCGAGGACCACGGCCCGGTGCCGTCCTTCGACGTCCTGCTGCTGGGCGTCGGCCCGGACACCCATGTGGCCTCGCTCTTCCCCGAACTGCCCGGCGTCTACGAGCGGGAGCGGACGGTGGTCGGGGTGCACGGCGCGCCCAAGCCGCCGCCCACCCGCGTCTCGTTGACCCTGCCCGCGATCCGCGCGGCGCGGGAGGTCTGGCTGCTGGCGGCCGGCGAGGACAAGGCCAATGCCGCGGCCATCGCGCTCTCCGGCGCCGGCGAGGTCCAGGCGCCGGCGGCCGGCGCCCGGGGCCGCAGCCGGACCCTGTGGCTGCTGGACGAGGCGGCGGCGGCCCAACTGCCGCGCGGCCTCTACCCGCCGGCCTCGGCCTGAGCAATTCCTGGCGACGCGCAAGGCCCCGCACCCTTGAGGGTGCGGGGCCTTCGGCGTTACGGGGCGACCTTGAGGATCAACGCCCGTGCAGCTCCCGGTACTTGGCGACCAGGGCGGCCGTCGAGGCGTCCAGGCCCGGCACCTCGGCGCCTTCCGTCAGGGCCGGTTCGACGCGCTTGGCCAGGACCTTGCCCAGCTCCACGCCCCACTGGTCGAAGGAGTCGATGTTCCAGACCGCGCCCTGGACGAACACCTTGTGCTCGTAGAGCGCGATCAGCTGGCCGAGTACGGACGGGCTGAGCTCCTTGGCCAGGATCGTGGTGGTGGGGTGGTTGCCCTGGAACGTCTTGTGCGGCACCAGTTCCTCGGCCACACCTTCGGCGCGCACCTCGTCCGGCGTCTTGCCGAAGGCGAGCGCCTGGCTCTGCGCGAAGAAGTTGGCCATCAGCAGATCGTGCTGGGCGACCAGGCCCGGCAGCAGATCGGGGACCGGCTGGGCAAAGCCGATGAAGTCGGCCGGGATCATCTTCGTGCCCTGATGGAGCAGCTGGTAGTAGGCGTGCTGGCCGTTCGTACCGGGCGTGCCCCAGACGACGGGGCCGGTCTGCCAGCCGACCCGATTGCCGTCGCGGTCAACGGACTTGCCGTTGGACTCCATGTCCAGCTGCTGCAGATAGGCGGTGAACTTGGAGAGGTAGTGGCTGTAGGGCAGCACGGCATGCGACTGGGCGCCGAAGAAGTTGCCGTACCAGATGCCGAGCAGACCCAGCAGCAGCGGGGCGTTCTCCTGCGGCGGGGCGGTCCGGAAGTGCTCGTCGACGAGGTGGAAGCCGGCCAGCATCTCGCGGAACTGCTCCTTGCCGATCGCGATCATCAGCGACAGGCCGATCGCGGAGTCGTAGGAGTAGCGGCCGCCGACCCAGTCCCAGAACTCGAACATGTTGTCCGTGTTGATGCCGAACTCCGCCACCTTCTCGGCGTTGGTCGACAGGGCCACGAAGTGCTTGGCGACCGCTTCGCTTCCGGCACGCAGACCGGTCAGCAGCCAGTCGCGGGCGGAGGTGGCGTTGGTGATCGTCTCGATGGTGGTGAAGGTCTTCGAGGCGATGATGAACAGCGTCTCGGCCGGGTCGAGGTCGCGTACCGCCTCATGCAGATCGGCGCCGTCCACGTTGGAGACGAAGCGGAACTGCATGTCCCGGTGGGAATAGGCGCGCAGCGCCTCGTACGCCATCGCCGGGCCCAGGTCCGAGCCACCGATGCCGATGTTGACGACGGTCTTGATGCGCCTGCCGGTGTGGCCCTTCCAGTCGCCGGAGCGGACCCGGTCGGAGAAGGTGCCCATCTTCGTCAGGACGGACTGCACGCCGGGGACGACGTTCTCCCCGTCGCTCTTGACGACCGCCGAGCCGGGCGCGCGCAGCGCGGTGTGCAGCACGGAGCGCTGCTCGGTGATATTGATCTTGTCGCCGCGGAACATCGCGTTCCGCAGCTCGCTCACACCGGTCGCCGAGGCCAGGTCGCCCAGCAGCCGCAGCGTCTCATCGGTGACCAGGTGCTTGGAGTAGTCCAGGTGCAGATCGCCGATCTGGAGGGTGTAGCGCTCGGCGCGCGCAGGGTCCCGCTCGAACAGCTCACGCAGCCCCACCTCCCCCAGCTGCTCCCGGTGCTTGCTCAGCGCGGTCCACTCAGGCATCTGGTCGAGCCTGCTGCGGCCTTCTGCGTTCATCTCGGACATCAGCCTTCTTCATCTCGTACCGGCCCCGCCATCTCCCAACCTAATTGATCAGCGCGCGGTAGGAGGTATCTGTCCGCTGCCGGACGACGCGCTGTCGGGGGCCTGAAGAACAGGTATCAGCGCGACGGCGCCCGGCCGCAGCAGTCCGGCGGCGGCAGCTACGCGAACGGCCCGGCCGGAGGGGCGTATCCCCTCC
>NZ_QUAC01000464.1 GCF_003389455.1 Streptomyces inhibens
CGTCCCCGCCGACCGGCGTCCGACCGTCACCGCCGCCCGACGTCCCGGGCCCGCAAGGCGGCGCGGCCGGCGGCCGGCACCGCGGGGGACCGGCCGCCGATACCCCGGCAACTTCGCAGGTCGGAGCATTTTTTACGCCGGTTGTCAGTGCTGGGTCGTACGGTGGATCCCATGCGGCCCGTATCAAAGATCGAACGCACGGTGGCGCCCTTCGAGGTCGTCAGCCCCTACCAGCCCAATGGCGACCAGCCGGCGGCCATCGCCGAGCTGGAGCGGCGCATCCGCGGGGGTGAAAAGGATGTCGTCCTGCTGGGCGCCACCGGCACCGGCAAGTCGGCGACCACCGCGTGGATGATCGAGAAGCTGCAGCGCCCGACGCTCGTCATGGCACCCAACAAGACCCTCGCGGCCCAGCTCGCCAACGAATTCCGTGAGCTGCTGCCGAACAACGCCGTCGAGTACTTCGTCTCCTACTACGACTACTACCAGCCCGAGGCGTACGTCCCCCAGTCCGATACGTACATCGAGAAAGACTCCTCCATCAACGAGGAGGTCGAACGCCTGCGCCACTCCGCGACGAATTCGCTGCTCACCCGGCGTGACGTCATCGTGGTCGCCTCGGTGTCCTGCATCTACGGCCTCGGTACCCCGCAGGAGTACGTCGACCGGATGGTGCCGCTGAAGGTCGGCGACGAATTCGACCGTGACCAGCTGCTGCGCCGCTTCGTCGACATCCAGTACACGCGCAACGACGTGGCCTTCACCCGCGGCACGTTCCGGGTCCGCGGCGACACCATCGAGATCTTCCCGGTCTACGAAGAGCTGGCCGTGCGGATCGAGATGTTCGGCGACGAGATCGAGGCGCTGTCCACGCTCCACCCGCTCACCGGCGAGGTCATCAGCGAGGACCAGGAGCTGTACATCTTCCCGGCCAGCCACTACATCGCCGGCCCCGAGCGCATGGAGCGGGCCATCGCCGGGATCGAGGCCGAGCTGGCGGACAGCCTCGCCACGATGGAGAAGCAGGGCAAGCATCTGGAGGCCCAGCGGCTGCGGATGCGCACCACGTACGACATCGAGATGATGCGGCAGATCGGCTCCTGCTCGGGCATCGAGAACTACTCGATGCACATGGACGGCCGTGAGCCCGGCTCCGCGCCCAACACCCTCATCGACTACTTCCCGGACGACTTCCTCCTGGTCATCGACGAGTCGCATGTCACCGTCCCGCAGATCGGCGCCATGTACGAGGGCGACGCCTCGCGGAAGCGCACCCTGGTCGAGCACGGCTTCCGGCTCCCGTCCGCCATGGACAACCGGCCGCTGAAGTGGGAAGAGTTCCTGGAGCGCATCGGCCAGACCGTCTATCTGTCCGCGACCCCCGGGAAGTACGAGCTCGCGCGCGGCGACGGCTTCGTCGAGCAGATCATCCGTCCGACCGGGCTGGTCGACCCGGAGGTGGTGGTCAAGCCCACCGACGGGCAGATCGACGATCTGGTGCACGAGATCCGGCAGCGGACGGAGAAGAACGAACGCATCCTGGTCACCACCCTCACCAAGAAGATGGCCGAGGACCTCACGGATTACTTCCTCGAGCTCGGCATCCAGGTCCGCTATCTGCACAGCGACGTGGACACCCTGCGGCGCGTGGAGCTGCTGCGCGAGCTGCGATCGGGTGAGTACGACGTCCTGGTGGGCATCAACCTGCTGCGTGAGGGCCTCGACCTGCCCGAGGTCTCCCTGGTGGCCATTCTGGACGCCGACAAGGAGGGCTTCCTGCGCTCCGGTTCGGCGCTCATCCAGACCATCGGACGAGCCGCGCGCAATGTCTCCGGACAGGTGCACATGTACGCCGACAAGGTCACCCCGGCGATGGAGAAGGCCATCGACGAGACCAACCGCCGCCGGGAGAAGCAGCTGGCGTACAACAAGGAGAACGGCATCGACCCGCAGCCGCTCCGCAAGAAGATCGGCGACATCGTCGCCACCATCGCCCGGGAAGAGATCGACACCCAGGAGCTGCTGGGCACGGGGTTCCGCAAGGGGGCCGATGCCAAGGAGGCCAAGGGCAAGGCGCCGGTCCCGGCACTCGGCGCGAAGGCCGCCAAGGGCAAGGGCGGCAAGGCAGGAGCGGTCCTGACGGACCGTCCCGCCGCCGAACTCGCCGAGCTCATCGAGGAGATGACGGAGCGGATGCGGGCCGCCGCGGCCGAGCTGCAGTTCGAGGTCGCCGCCCGGCTGCGCGACGAGGTGGGCGAACTGAAGAAGGAGCTGCGGCAAATGAGGGAGGCCGGGGTGAAGTAAGGGGGCCACCCAGGGGGCGCCCGGTGTGTTGCAGAAACGCCACAAAGCGCGGGTCCGGCGCGGCCTCGGCCCGCCGTCGTGCGTAGGGTCGAAGGGGCCGCCGGAAAGCTGGGCGGGACAGTACAGAGAGGGGACGGCGCGTGTCGGTCAATTTGTCCAAGGGGCAGGGCATCAGCCTGCAGAAGTCCGACGGAGGCACCCTGACCGCGGTGCGGATGGGGCTGGGGTGGCGCTCGGCGCCGCGCCGCGGTCTCTTCGGAAGGCGGACCAACGAGATCGACCTCGACGCCTCGGCGGTGCTGTTCGCCGACAAGAAGCCGATAGATGTCGTCTTCTTCCAGCACCTGATCAGCGACGACGGCGCGGTCCGGCACACCGGCGACAACCTGGTCGGCGGCGCGGGCCAGGGCGGCGACGACGAGGCGATCCTGGTCGACCTGGCACGGATGCCGGTGCACATCGACCAGATCGTGTTCACCGTCAACTCCTTCACCGGCCAGACCTTCGCCGAGGTGCAGGACGCGTTCTGCCGACTGGTCGACGAGACCACCGGTGAGGAGCTGGCCCGCTACACCCTCACGGGCGGCGGCAACTACACCGCACAGGTCATGTCCAAGGTGCACCGCGTGGGCAACGGCTGGCAGATGACCGCCATTGGTGAGCCCTCTGTCGGCCGGACGTTCCAGGATCTCGTGCCGGCGATCGTGCCGCACCTGTAACCGCCCGCACCGGCACACCGGCACACCGGCACACCGCCACACCGGTCGCGGCAGCGCGCACCGGGCCGCGCCGCCGCCGCGCTCCGGGACTGCGCCCGGGCCGGCCCGGGATGTTACGGCAACCAGCCAGGACGTACGACAACTAGGGGGAGCAACGATGACGGCCGAGCTGGTCCGGGGGCAGAACCATCCGCTGGACCGGACACGGGTGGAGATCCGGGTGGCGGCGGGCGGTCCCGTCGTGGCCGGGGTCGCCCTCGGCGACGAGCAGGGCAGGCTCTCGGGCGTCGAGGCCGTCGCCCACCCGGGGGCACCCCGCCGTACCGGCATCGAGGTTCCCCGTCAGGCCGCCGCCGAGCACCGCATCGCGGTGGATCTCGACGCGCTGCCCGACGCCGTCCACCGGGTGAGCGTGCTGCTGGCGCTGCCCACCGGGATCGGCCCGCTGACCACCTTCGGCGCGGCCGCCGCGCCCTCGGTCACGGTCACCGGCCTGGACGGCACCGGCATCGTCGGCTACACCGTCACCGGCCTGGGCGCCGAGTCCGCCGTCGTCGCCGTGGAGCTGTACCGCAGGCAGGGCGCCTGGAAGGTGCGCGCCGTGGGCCAGGGCTACGCCGGCGGCCTCACCGCGATGCTGCGCGATCAGGGGCTGTCGCAGGCGGCGGAGCTGGCCGCGGAGATCGAGGAAGCGGTCGGTCTGGGGCATGCCCGCGCGGTCCCCGCGCCCGCCCCCGTCGCGGCGAGCCGTTCCGATCGGCCCGGAGCGGGCCCGTCCGGCGCGTCCGCCGCGGACCGGACCGACCCCGCGAACGCCACGGCACCTGACGGCCCGACAACAACAGGCGCCGGCATCGGAACGGGAGCCACGACCGGGACCGGGCCCCGCGCCGGGGCCGGAGCCACGACCGGGCCCGCTACCGCAGCCGGGGCCACGTCCGGGGCCGGGGCCAAAACAGGAGCCACGTCCGGGACCGGGAGCGGGGCCAAATCCGTAGCCCCGTCGCCCGCCCCGGCAGGCGGTGGCCCCGTCGACTACCGCCACCCCAAGCGCCGCAGCGCCCCCACCCCCGCCGGCCCGCCGGCCGCCCCCGTTCTGTCTGCCGCGGCCCCGACGGGTGCGACCGCATCAGCGGGGACCCCGGCATCGCCCGACGGCCCCCCGGCGCCGGTGGCCGGTGATGCCGCCGGATGGAGTATGGAGGAGCGGCTCTACAACCAGGTCTGGGGCATGTTCGAGGATCTGGCCCGCTCGGTTGCGGCCTACCGCAGCGCATCCGACTTCGCCGAGTCCCGCCTGGAGCAGGAGCTCGACAAGGCTCTGGCCGACCCGCGCAACCGCCTCGGCACCGCCGTCGATGCCGCCCGTGCCGCCGCCCGCGACAAGCACGCCACGCTCGTCACCCAGGCCCGCGCCGCCCTCGACCGCGATCTCGCCCAGCTCGCCGCCGAGTCGGAGGTCGTGGAGCCCGCGCTGCCGCCCGCCTTCGCCCGCTGGGACAACCCCGTATGGCAGGGCTACCACGTCCCGCTGGAGCGCCCGATGGCGCTGCGCCTGGGCGACCTGCACCTCCCGGAGGTGCTGGACCTGCGCATCCCCATGCTCGTACGCCTCCCTCTGGAGCGCGGACTGTGGATCGACAGCGGGCCCGATGCCTACGCCCGGGGCGGCGGCCCCGACCCCGAGCGCGCATACGGCCGCCGGGAGCTGGGCAGCGCGCTCACGGACGGGCCGCCGGACGAGGCCGAACTGCGCCGGCTCGCCATGGAGACCGCGGTCGCGATCGCCGTCCGGCTGCTCGCCGTCCACCCCGTCGGCGACTTCGCGGTCCAGGTCATCGACCCGGGCGGTACGGCGGCACCGGCGCTCGCGCCGCTGGTGGAGAGCGGTGCGCTGCCCGCCGCCCCGCTGCCCGGCGCCAAGGGCGTGGCCTCGGTCCTCGAAGGGCTGACCCGCCGGGTGGACCTCGTCCAGATGGCCGTGCGCAATCGCGCCGGTGACGCACTGCCGCCGGATCTCGACACCGCCGAGCAGCTGCTGATCGTGCATGACTTCCCGCACGGCTTCGACGACCGCGCCCTCACCCAGCTCCGCTATCTGGCCGACGAGGGCCCGGCGGTCGGGGTGCATCTGATGATGGTCGCCGACCGCGACCGGAGCCGGGAGTACGGCCCGGTCCTGGACCCGCTGTGGCGCTCCCTGCTGCGGATCACACCGGTGCCCGACGCCCACCTCGCCGATCCCTGGGTCGGCCATGCCTGGACGTACGAGCCGCCGCTCGCCCCGAAGGGCAGTCAGGTGGTGCGCCAGGTACTGGGCCGGCTCGCGGAGGCCCGCCGGGCCGGGCAGCACTGAAGCGCACGGACCGAGCCGTCGCCGACGGCCGCCCCGAACCACCAGCCACCTGCCTGACCAGCAGCTTTGCCCTTTTCTTTACTATTCCTTGGTCTTCCTTTACTCTTCTTTGTGCGGAGGGGAGTATTCCCACGACGACGTACCCGTCATCACGGATCGTGAGTGTGACGATCCCGGGGCGTCGGTCTCGTTCCCATGGCGGAGCGGGGCGGAAGAGACCTCCGGCAGCGACGACGCTGTAAGTGCCGTACGACTCTGCCGGAGGAGCAGTGGACGTTTCCCTGACCCTGTGGGTGCTGACCATCCTTGGTCTGTGTGCCCTCATCGCCGCCGATTTCTTCATCGGCGGCCGTAAACCGCACGAGGTCTCCATCAAGGAGGCCGGAATCTGGACCGGTGTCTGGATCGCGCTCGCCGCGCTCTTCGGGCTCGGGCTGCTGCTCTTCGGCGGCACCGCGCCGGCCGGTGAGTTCTTCGCCGGCTTCATCACCGAGAAGTCCCTGAGCGTCGACAACCTCTTCGTCTTCGTGCTGATCATGGCGAAGTTCGCGGTCCCCACGATCTACCAGCAGCGGGTGCTGATGGTCGGCGTGCTGATCGCGCTGGTGCTGCGGGCCGGCTTCATCGGCGCCGGCGCCGCGATCATCGCCAACTTCTCCTGGGTGTTCTATATCTTCGGCGCGTTCCTCATCTGGACGGCCTGGAAGCTCATCAAGGAGGCGCGTGCCGAGGAGGAGGACGAGGAGTTCGAGGAGAACCGCTTCCTGAAGCTGGTCGAGAAGCGCTTCCCGTCGACCGACAAGTACCACGGCACCAAGCTGTTCATCGTCGAGAACGGCAGACGGCTGATGACGCCGATGCTGATCGTCATGCTGGCGATCGGCACCACCGACGTCCTCTTCGCGCTGGACTCGATCCCGGCGATCTTCGGCCTCACCCAGGACCCGTACATCGTCTTCACCGCCAACGCCTTTGCCCTGATGGGTCTGCGGCAGCTGTACTTCCTGATCGG
Source organism: Streptomyces inhibens (assembly GCF_003389455.1). Taxonomy (GTDB): domain Bacteria; phylum Actinomycetota; class Actinomycetes; order Streptomycetales; family Streptomycetaceae; genus Streptomyces; species Streptomyces inhibens. The sequence continues at coordinate 6,392 of NZ_QUAC01000464.1, forward strand.
CGGGCTGCTCAAGAAGCTGGTCCACCTCTCGTACGGCCTGTCGATCATCCTGGGATTCATCGGTGTGAAGCTGGTGCTGCACGCGCTGCACGAGTCCGGTGTGGCCGTTCCGGAGATCAGCATCCCGGTCTCGCTGGGCGTCATCTGCGCCGTGCTCGTCGTCACGACGATCACCAGCCTGCGCGCCGTGAAGAAGCAGACGGCGGCAGAGGCGGAGGCCAAGGAGTCCGTCGACGCCTGACGTCGGTGACCTGCCCGGCCCCAGGGCTTGGCTCGGACGGCGCCCGGTTCCCGCTCCCCCCGGAGCGGAGCCGGGCGCCGCTGCTTCCCGCAGGCGCCCCGCCGCTGCCGCCCGCCGTCAGTACGTGACCGTGATCCGCCGCTCCACACCGTCGACCCGGACCGTGCCCCCGTACGGGATCACCAGCTGCGGATCGGTGTGCCCGAGGTCCACATCGAAGACCGCGACGGTGTCCGGGGCGTACGCGGCCAGCGCACGCAGCACCGCCGCGCGCTGTTCCCGTACGTAGGCCGCCTTCGCCTCCCGGGAGTTGGGGCGCGACAGCGACCACGCCTTGGGGCGGCCCATCAGCAGCGCCGGAAACCGCCCGAGCAGGCCGCGCTCGCCCATGCTGCGCAGCACGAAGTACACATCGTCGGCCCTCGGGAGCTCCTCGGAGGTCTCCAGGAACAGCACACAGCCGTCGTACACCGCCATATCGTCCTGGATCTCGCGGTCCGCCATCAGCATCCAGGACAGCACCTCGATATTGCCGCCCCAACTGGGGCCTTCGACCACCCGCTGGGGCCCGTGCCAGCGCCAGCCGTCGCCCGGCCACATGGCGGGCTCGGCGGCGAAGGTGGCGGGGTCGGCCCAGTCGCGGCCCTCGTCGCGGTAGTGCTCGGCCGGCCGCAGGGGGTACGGGCCCGGGGCGAACAGCGCGGCGCGCAGCGAATCCGCGGTGAGCGGGTGCATCGCCCCGGGGCGGCCGAGTTCGCACATCACCGTGGCACCGTGAAAGCCGATGATTCCGGTGTTCCAGAGGTACGCCAGCAGGTTGGTGTTGTCGCTGTACCCGAAGAACGGCTTGGGGTGGGCGCGGAACACCTCGCGGTCCAGGTGGGGCAGCACGGTGAGCTGATCGTCGCCGCCGACGCTGGCGAAGACCGCGGTGATCTCCGGGTCCGCGAACGCCGCATGCAGATCGGCGGCCCTCTCCTGCGGGGAGGCGCCCATCTTCCGCGTGGCCGGGTACTCGACCGGCACCAGCCCGAACTCCTTCTCCAGCCGGGCGAGACCGAGTTCGTACGGAATCGGTAACCGCTCCGGAAGGCCCGAGGAGGGGGAGAGCACGGCGACGCGGTCACCGGGGCGCGGTTTGGGCGGACAGCGCAGGGCGTGGGTGGGGCGTGAGGATGTCGGCATGGCGTGAGGCTAGAGGGACGGGCGGTGGGCCGACACCGTATTTCCGCTGCCGGTCCGCCGCCCGTACGGAGCCGCCCGTCCGCCGCCGTGCGCTACCAGCCGCGCTCGCGCCACTCCGCGAGGTGCGGCCGCTCCGCGCCGAGCGTGGTGTCGTTGCCGTGGCCCGGGTAGATCCAGGTCTCGTCGGGGAGTTGGTCGAAGAGCTTGCTCTGTACGTCGTCGATCAGGGTGCGGAAGTTCTCGGCGTTGCCGAAGGTGTTGCCGACACCGCCGGGGAACAGACAGTCCCCGGTGAACAGATGCGGGGCGCCGTGCGGGTCGTCGTAGACCAGCGCGATGCTGCCGGGGGTGTGGCCGACCAGGTGGCGCGCGGTCAGCTCGACGCGGCCGACGGTGATGGTGTCGCCGTCCTCGACCGGTACGTCCGTCGGGACGGGGATGCCCTCGGCGTCGTAGCGCCCCGCGTACGTCCGCGCACCCGTCGCATCGACCACCTCGCGCAGTGCGCCCCAGTGATCACCGTGCCGGTGCGTGGTGACGACGGACGCGATGCCGCTGTCGCCGATCAGCGCCAGAAGGGTGTGCGGCTCGGCGGCCGCGTCGATCAGCAGCTGCTCATCGGTTGCGCGGCACCGCAGCACATAGGCGTTGTTGTTCATCGAACCGACCGCGACCTTCGAGATCATCAGGTCGGTCAGCTCGTGCACGTCGGCCGCTCCGCCGACCTTCACTGCTCCGCTGTAGCCCATGGGACCACTCTAGGACGTGCCTTTCACACTAGAGGGGCGGAATGGCGGGCAGCGCGGCACCCTGGCTGTCGAGTTCGCGGCCGTCACCGCGGCCGGTGAGCCAGCCGACCAGCGCCGCCGCTGAGCCCGTCACCACCACGGGCGTGGTCCCGGCGCCCGGCGCGGTGGCCGGGCGGCCGGTGAGCCAGCGGCGGCCGTCGTCGGCCCGCAGCTCCAGGGCGGGCAGATCCGGGTGTCCGGCGAACTTGATCGCGGACAGAAACGCCAGCTCGCTGTCGAGGAATGCGGGCGACAGCTGCTCGACGGTGTAGCCGACGCCGAGGTCGACATGGTGCAGCTCGATCTCGGCCAGCCGGCGCAGCGGCAGCCGGTCGGCCCGCTCGACGACACCGTTGCGCATCTCGACCTCGAACGCCCGGCGCGCCGGTGGCAGCGCATCCGCCGCCGCGTCGAACCGCGCGGCGCTCTCCTTCATGTCCGCCAGATGTGTGGCCAAGGAGCGGTCGGCGTCCCGTTCGATAGCGCTGTCGCGGGCTTCGGCGTCGGCGTACATCGGCGTCCGCACGTCCGTACGCGCCCAGGTGAGGAGGTTGACCAGGGCGTCCGCGTTGCGTGCCACATGGGCGAGGACATGGCCGCGGGTCCATCCGGGGAGCATCGACGGTTCGCCGATCGCCGCGTCGTCGAGCTTGCTCACCGAGACGAGGAGCCGTTCGGTGGCTTCGCGGACGGCTGCCACATCGTGCGGGAAGTCGGGCAGGGTGAGGGTCATGGTCCGACGCTAGCGCCACGAGGGCGAGTTAGGGAGTCGGCGGGCGATGATCGGGGCGTACGCGGGCGGGGCGGGCGGCGCGCGGCGGCCGGAGGCGCTGACGGGCGCCGCCCGCGGTATCTCCCGGCGGTCAGGCCGCCGTGTCGTCGGGTGTCCCGAACCACCGGTGGAGCGCGGCGTTCAGCTCGTCCAGGGAGCCCGGCGAGCCGGGAGTGCCGGGAGTGCCGGGAGTGCCAGAAGTGTCGGGAGTGTCGGAGGGGCCGGGGGAGTCCGCCGCCCAGGCGGTGCAGCCGTCCGGCCGTACCAGGAGGCCGGCCAGTCCGGGCCGCTTCAGGCAGCCGGCGGTGCGTACCCGCACCCGGTCGCCGTATCCCGCGGCGCGCTTGCGCAGATCGGCGTCATCGGCGAGATCGAGCAACAGCGCCTGCCCGCCGCGCAGATGGTCCGCGAGCCGGCTGCCGTCGGAGAGCTCCAGGTCCGGTGCGCTGCGGCCGGTCAACGGATGGTCGCCCGGCAGGTCGTAGCGCTGCCAGACACCGGAGACCTTCTTGGCGAAGAAGGTGGTGGCGGCGACCGTTCCGGTCAGTTCGGAGATCACTCCGCGCAGCGCCCGGGTATGGGACTCCGGCCGCATCAGCGCCACTTGGGCCCGGGTCCACTCCAGGACCCACGCGCCTATGGGGTGCCGCTCGGCCGTGTAGGTGTCGAGCAGCCCCTCCGGCGCCCAGCCGCGCACGGTCGCGGCCAGCTTCCAGCCGAGGTTCATCGCATCGCCGATGCCGAGGTTGAGCCCCTGGCCGCCGAACGGTGAGTGCACATGCGCGGCGTCACCGGCCAGCAGCACCCGCCCCGCGCGGTAGTCGGGCACCTGGCGGGCGTTGTCCGTGAACCGGGTCGCCGTGAGCACCTTGTGGATCTTGATGTCGGTCACACCGGAGACATGCCGCAGCGAGGCCTCCAACTCCTCAGCGGTGATGGGGGCTTCGCGGTCCGCGGGCGGTCCGTCGAACTCCACGGTGAGGATCCGGCCGGGCATCGGGCCGTGGACGTATGTCCCGGTCCCGGTCGAGTTCCAGCCGGCTCCCAGCGCCTCCGAGCCGGTCATCTCCACGAGGGCCTGATGGCCGGTGATCTCGGGGTCCGTACCGGGGAACGGGAACCCCGCGAGCCGGCGGACCGTACTGCGGCCGCCGTCGCACCCCACCAGCCAGCCGGTGCGCAGCGACCCGTCCGAGGTGTGGATGTGTACGCCGTCCTCACCGGCGTCGAAGCCGGTCAGTGTCACCCCCCGGCGCAGGACGACGCCCAGTTCGGCGGCCCGGGCGGCGAGCAGCCGTTCCAGGGCTTCCTGGGGTACGAGGCCGACTTCGGCGGCGGGCCCGGGGCTGCCGAAGTCCGGGTCGGACTCGTCCAGCAGATCGCCGCGCAGCATGATGCCCGCGAAGTGCCCCGCGAACTTCGGCGGCGGCTTCACCCCGGAGGCGCCCGCGGCCTGGCGCTGCCGCAGGAACGAGCTGAACTTCTCGATGGCGCCGCGCTGTACCTCCGCCAAATCCGGCAGCATCCCGCGCCGGTAGAAGGCCTCCGAGCTGGGGGAGTTGATCGCTCCCGCCTTGATCGTCGTATCCACTTCGGTCAGTCGCTCCAGGACGACGACCGAGACATCTGCCAGTGCGAGTTCGCAGGCGAGCATCAGCCCCACCGGGCCGCCCCCCGCCACCACTACGTCTGCGTCATGGTTCATGGGAGGTGAGTGTAGTCACTAAAAGTTTGTTGTCACTAAAAAAGACTTAGAATTTCGGCCATGGCGGATGAGCAGCGGCGCGGCGACGAGCCGGCAACCGGCGGCGAGCGGATCAGCGGCGAGCGGATCGGCGACGAACGGATCAGTGGCGAGCTGATCGGCGGTCGGCAGGAGGAGACCGGCTTCGACGAGGAGGGCGGGCGGCTCACGCTGCGCGAACGCAAGAAGCTGAAGACCCGGCAGCGGATCTCCGGCGAGGCCACACTGCTCTTCATTCGGCGCGGCTTCGACAACGTCACCGTCGCCGAGGTGGCCCGCGCCGCCGAGGTGTCCACGATGACGGTCTTCAATTACTTCCCGCGGAAGGAAGACCTCTTCCTGGACCGGATTCCCGAGGCGCGGGAGCTGATCACCCGCGCGATCCGGGAGCGCGGCGCGGACGAGTCGCCGCTCGCCGCGCTGCGCCGGCTCACCCTCGGTCTGCTGGCCGAGCGGCACCCGCTGGCCGCGGTGGGGGAGGGGTTCGAACACTTCTGGCGCACGGTGCTGGAGTCGCCGGCGCTGCGGGCGCGCGGCCGCGAGGCGGTCGAGGAGATGGAGGACACACTCGCCGCAGTGCTCGCCGAGGCCGCCGGCGGTGACGCCGCACGGCCCGGCCATGACGCCCGGCTGGCCGCTGCGTTGATCATCGCGGCGATCCGGGTGGCGTCCGCCGATGCCGTGGTCCGCCAGCTCGGGGGTGACCCGGCGGACGAGGTGGCCGTTGGGCAGGAGGAGGTGCTGCGGCGCACGTTCGATGCGCTGGAGCGGGCGCTGCCGGACCTCGGCTGAGGCGGCGTCTTCGGTGGGTCCTCGCCGGGTTCCCGCAGCGTACGGCGGTGCGGCCTCGGCGGGAAGGTTGCGGGGCCGCCACACGTTTGGGTGAACAGGGCTTGCGAGCCCCGTAAATCGAATGCGCGTGCTATAGGCTCGTGTGTGGCATCCCAAAGACAGTGCCGCGGCGGGCCCCATACCCTGGGGCGGGGGCTCCGCTCGCTCCGCCGCCTCTGCTCACCCACCGAGCGGCGGACGCAGAGCCGCGGCTCCCGCCCCTCTCCAAGAAAGGTGCCGACCGGCGTGGCCGACCGTCTCATCGTCCGTGGCGCTCGCGAGCACAACCTCAAGAACGTCTCGCTCGACCTCCCCCGCGACTCCCTCATCGTCTTCACGGGGCTCTCCGGGTCGGGCAAGTCCTCGCTCGCCTTCGACACGATCTTCGCCGAGGGGCAGCGGCGCTATGTCGAGTCGCTCTCCTCCTACGCCCGGCAGTTCCTCGGGCAGATGGACAAGCCCGATGTGGACTTCATCGAGGGCCTGTCCCCCGCGGTATCGATCGACCAGAAGTCGACGTCGCGCAACCCGCGCTCGACGGTCGGCACGATCACCGAGGTCTATGACTACCTCCGTCTGCTGTTCGCCCGTATCGGCAGGCCGCACTGTCCCGAGTGCGGGCGGCCGATCGCCCGGCAGTCGCCGCAGGCCATCGTCGACAAGGTCCTGGAGCTGCCCGAGGGCAGCCGCTTCCAGGTGCTCTCCCCGCTGGTGCGTGAGCGCAAGGGCGAGTTCGTCGATCTCTTCTCCGACCTCCAGACCAAGGGCTACAGCCGGGCGCGGGTCGACGGGGAGACGATCCATCTCGCCGAGCCGCCGAAGCTGAAGAAGCAGGAGAAGCACACCATCGAGGTGGTCATCGACCGCCTCACGGTCAAGGAGACCGCCAAGCGGCGGCTGACCGACTCCGTGGAGACCGCCCTCGGTCTCTCCGGCGGCATGGTCATCCTCGACTTCGTCGACCTCGACGCGGACGACCCGCAGCGCGAGCGGATGTATTCGGAGCATCTGTACTGCGCCTACGACGATCTGTCCTTCGAGGAGCTGGAGCCGCGCTCCTTCTCCTTCAACTCGCCCTTCGGCGCCTGCCCGGACTGCACCGGCATCGGTACGCGCATGGAGGTCGACCCCGAGCTGATCGTCCCCGACGAGGACCGCAGCCTCGACGAGGGCGCCATCCACCCCTGGTCGCACGGCCACACCAAGGAGTACTTCGGCCGCCTGGTCGGCGCGCTCGCGGACGCCCTCGGATTTCGTACGGACATCCCCTGGGCCGGGCTGCCGGCGCGCGCCAAGAAGGCCCTGCTCCATGGCCACAAGACCCAGATCGAGGTGCGCTACCGCAATCGGTACGGCCGCGAGCGGGCCTACACCACCCCCTTCGAGGGTGCCGTGCCGTTCGTCAAGCGGAGGCACTCCGAAGCGGAGAGCGACAGCAGCCGGGAGCGCTTCGAGGGCTATATGCGCGAGGTGCCCTGCCCGACCTGTGACGGCACCCGCCTCAAGCCGATCGTGCTCGCCGTCACGGTCCAGGAGAAGTCGATCGCCGAGGTCGCGGCCATGTCGATCAGCGACTGCGCCGACTTCCTTCGCGACATGAAGCTCAACGCCCGCGAGAAGAAGATCGCCGAGCGGGTCCTCAAGGAGGTCAACGAGCGGCTGAAGTTCCTGGTCGACGTCGGCCTGGACTACCTCTCGCTGAACCGCGCGGCCGGCACCCTCTCCGGTGGTGAGGCCCAGCGGATCCGCCTCGCCACCCAGATCGGCTCCGGCCTGGTGGGCGTGCTCTACGTCCTCGACGAGCCGTCGATCGGTCTGCACCAGCGCGACAACCACCGGCTGATCGAAACCCTGGTGCGGCTGCGCGACATGGGCAACACCCTGATCGTCGTGGAGCACGACGAGGACACCATCAAGATCGCCGACTGGGTCGTGGACATCGGCCCGGGCGCGGGTGAGCACGGCGGCAAGGTCGTGCACAGCGGCCCGATGAAGCAGCTGCTGACCAACAAGGAGTCGATCACCGGGCACTATCTGTCCGGCAAGAAGGCCATCGCGACGCCGGACATCCGGCGGCCGGCCGACCCGGCGCGGCGGCTGACGGTGCACGGCGCGAAGGAGAACAACCTCCGCGACATCGACGTCTCCTTCCCGCTCGGTGTGTTCTCCGCCGTCACCGGTGTCTCCGGCTCCGGCAAGTCGACGCTGGTCAACGACATCCTCTACACCCACCTCGCGCGCGAGCTGAACGGCGCCAAGTCGGTGCCGGGACGCCACACCCGGGTCGCGGGCGACGATCTGGTGGACAAGGTCGTCCATGTCGACCAGTCGCCGATCGGCCGCACCCCGCGCTCCAACCCGGCCACCTACACCGGCGTCTTCGATCATGTCCGCAAGCTCTTCGCGGAGACGATGGAGGCGAAGGTCCGCGGCTATCTGCCCGGGCGCTTCTCCTTCAACGTCAAGGGCGGTCGCTGCGAGAACTGCTCCGGCGACGGCACCATCAAGATCGAGATGAACTTCCTGCCGGATGTGTATGTGCCGTGCGAGGTCTGCCACGGTGCGCGCTACAACCGCGAGACGCTGGAGGTGCACTACAAGGGCAAGTCCATCGCCGAGGTGCTGGACATGCCCATCGAGGAGGCGCTGAGCTTCTTCGAGGCGGTGCCGACCATCGCCCGGCATCTCAAGACGCTCACCGAGGTCGGCCTCGGCTATGTCCGGCTCGGGCAGTCCGCGCCGACGCTCTCGGGCGGTGAGGCGCAGCGCGTCAAGCTGGCCAGCGAGCTGCAGAAGCGCTCGACGGGCAGCACGGTCTATGTCCTCGACGAGCCGACCACCGGTCTGCACTTCGACGACATCAGCAAGCTGATCAATGTGCTGTCCGGGCTGGTCGACAAGGGCAACACGGTGATCGTCATCGAGCACAACCTCGATGTGATCAAGACGGCGGACTGGGTCATCGACATGGGCCCCGAGGGCGGCAACGGCGGCGGACTGGTCGTCGCCGAAGGCACGCCGGAGGAGATCGCGTCGGTCCCGGCCAGCCACACCGGCAAGTTCCTGCGGGAGATCCTCGGCGACCGCGTCAGCGATGCCACGACGGTGGCGGCGCCGGCGAAGAAGCCGGTGGCCAAGAAGGCCGCGGCGAAGAAGACCGCGGCCAAGAAGACAACGACGCGGGCCCGCCGGGCCTCCTGACACCCGCGAGCCGTACCCGGCCGGGCCGTCACCGCTCTCCCGTACGGGGGCGGTGGCGGCCCGTCGTCGGTACGGGGCGGGCGGGAGCCGCGGGTGGGGGACGGCGGACGGAGGACGCGGACGGGGGACGCGGACGGGGGCGATGCGGAGAGGTGCGCCAGGCTGCAGGGAACCGGAACCGGAACCGGAACCGGAACCGGAACCGGATCCGAGAACGGGACCGGAACCAGGACCGGGACCGGGACCGGATCCGAGAACGGGACCGGAACCAGGAATGGGACCGGGACCGGGACCGGGGGAGAGGGAGGGGAAGCTCGGTGCGAAGCGGTGATCGAGGCCGGGGGCAAGGGGGACGGCCGCGTCAGCGGGCCGGGCGCAGGGCGTCGCGCGGGGGTGTGGGCAACCGGCGTAGCGGACCGCCCGCCCCGTTGTCCGTCCCGGCGCTGGCCGGTCGGACGGTCCTGGTCGCGGGCCTGTTCCCGGCGAAGGTGCGGGACCACGCCGCGGTGATGGCGGCCCTGACCGCCGAGCTGGAGGGGCGCGGCGCCGTGGTCGCCGGGAGCTTTGTACAGCGACGGGGGGTCTCCGCCGGCGGCGTACGGGCCATGGGTCTGCCCTACTCGGCCACCACGGTTCTGGGGTCCGGCAAGCTGCGTGAGCTCGCCGCGGCCCGCGCCGCGACGGCCGCGAGCGCGGTGATCTTCGCCGGTGAACTGACGTACCGTCAACGCAGCCGTCTCACCGATGCCCTCGGCTGCCCGGTCCTGGGCCGGGCCGACCTGCCGGCCACGGCGACGCCCGAGTAGCGAACTGCCCCGCGTCCATGCCCCCCGCGCCCCCGCCCCGCTACGCCGCCAACTCCGTGACGAACGGCGGCTCCGCGCCCGCGCGTGAGCAGGTGACGGCGGCCGCGCGGGCGGCGAAGCGGAGGATGTCATGCCAGTCGTCGGTACCGAGGGAGGCGACGGCGGCGTACGAGAGGGCGTCGTGGGCGTCCAGACGGTGCAGCAGCGCCGCGTTGACCGTATCGCCGGCGCCGATGGTGTCGACAACAGTGACCTGTTCGCCGGGGACCGTCAGCTCGCCGCCGCCCGGGGTGAGCACCGTCAGACCGTCGCCGCCCCGGGTGATCACGATCGCCGCGGGCCCCGCGCCCAGCCATTCCCCGGCCGCCGCGGTGGCCGCGTCCCAGTCACCGCCCGCCGCGCCGCCCGGCCCCGCCAGCCACAGTGCGTCCTCCTCCGACAGCTTCAGCAGCGCGAGATCGGGGAGCCAGGACCGGAAGCGGGCCCGGTAGGCGTCCGGGTCGAGGATCAGGCCGGGGCGGATATTGGGGTCGAGCGCCGTGAAGACACCGCGCCGGGCCTCGCGGCGCAGCAAGGACTCGTACGCACTCGCGCCCGGTTCCAGAACGAGCGAGCAGGTGCCCAGCGACAGCGCGCGGACCGCCTCGGGCAGCGCCGGCGGCAGGGTGAAGAGCCGGTCGGCGGTGCCGTCGACGTAGAAGCCGTAGCCGGCCGAGCCGTCCGGGCTGATGTCCGCCACGGCGAGCGTGGTCGGTTCGGTGCCGCGCTGCACCAGCGCGGTGTCCACGCCGGCGCTGCGCAGCCCGTGCAGCAGCGACTCGCCGAAGGTGTCGGTCGAGATCCGGGAGCAGAACGCGGCGGGCGAGCCCAGCCGTCCCAGCGCGACCGCGGTGTTGTACGGGCCGCCGCCGCGCCGTGGCAGCAGCGCGGGCAACTGACCGTCCAGGGAAGGATCCTGCGGACTGGGGACGAGGTCGATCAGCGCCTCGCCGGCGACGACGATCACGGGGTGCGGTTCCTTTCCTGGGCGACCGGGGGTGCGGCCGGGGGAGTGGCCGGGGCGGATGCGGCGCAACCGCACGACGTACGGTGCACAAAGGTGCAGGGGAGGCGGATGGTGCGCGGGGGCCGGTCCGGCTCCTCCAGACGCTCCAGCAGCAGCCGGACCGCCGCGGCCCCGATGTCCTTGCTGGGCTGGGCGATCGCGGTCAGCCGGGGCGTGAACAGATCGGCCCAGGAGAAGTCGTCGAAGCAGGCCAGCGCGATATCGCCGGGCACCTGAAGGCCCATGGCGCGCAGCGCCTGGAGCGCGCCGATGGTCATGGCGTTGTTGGCGGTGATGATCGCGGTGGGCGGCTCGGGTGCGGCGAGCAGATGGCGGGTGGCGTCCTGGGCGCCCTCCGCCTCGGAGTTGCCGCCGGCGAGCAGTTCGGGTGCGAACGGCAGACCGCGGGCGCGCAGCCCCTCGCGGTAGCCCTGGACCCGCTCGGTGGTCGTGCTCAGCCCGGGGAGGCCGGCCACCAGACCGATCCGGGTATGCCCCAAGTCGGCCAGATGCTCGACGAGTTGACGGACCGGGCCGGTGCTCTCGGCGCACACCTGGTCGTGCCCGTCGCCGACCAGCCGGTCCAGGAAGACGGTGGGTACCTCGCGCCGGAGAAGGTACTCGACCAGCTCCGCCGGTTCGGCGGACGGCGCGACGATCATGCCGTCCACGCGCCGCTCGTGCAGCAGCTGGGCCACCTTGCGCTCGTGCCGCGGGTCGTCGTGCGGATCGGCGATCAGCAGGCTGTAGCCGGCCTCCAGTGCGCCGGCCTCGACGCCCTGGAGGATCTCGGTGAAGTACGGGTTGCTGATCGCGGAGACGGCGAGGCCGATCGAGCGGGTGCGGGAGGTGACCAGGGAGCGGGCCAGGGTGTTGTGGGTGTAGCCGAGCTCGTCGATGGCGCCGAGCACCGCGGCCCGGGTGTCCGGGCGCACCGGCCGGGTCTCGTTCAGCACATGCGAGACCGTGGCGACGGAGACCCCTGCCCGCCGCGCCACATCCGCCATCGTCGTCATCCGGTTCGTCCTCCCGAGCGCGCGGCCCCACGGTGGTGCCGCTGCCCCGCGACGTCCACCACATTACGAGTATCCGACGGCAAACGTAAACGCTTGCGCAAGCGTTTACGTCCACGTCGTTGTTCTGTAGGGTCCCGGCATCGAACCCGCACGACGTCGTGAGGAGGCGCCGATACGCGCTCTCGTGGTCACCGCACCTCCTCGGCGGCGAACTTCCCGCCGCGGTCCACCGCGCCCCGGTCGGCGGCCGGGTCGCGGAGGACCCCAACATGCCGTGCGGCGCCTGCCATGACTGCCGGATCGGCCGCGGCAACCTCTGTGAGGACTGCACCGCGATCGGCATCACCCGCGCCGACGGCTTCGCCGAGCTGGTCGCCGTACCGGCCCGCTGCTGTGACGTCCTGCCCGAGCGCCTCTCGGAGGCCGCGGCGGGACTCGTCGAGCCGCTGTCCTGCGCGGTGCACGGTCTGAACCGGCTGCCGCGCCGCCCCGATCCGTCTCGCCCCGCAACAGCGGACGCGACGAGGTGCGGTTGCCCTCCCGGTCAACGCGCCACGGCAACCGCGGCCGAGAAGTTGACCTGGCTGTTCAACGGCCGGCCGCAGCCTGGAGGAGATCGAAAGGGACCTGCTGCGCGGGCGCCCGGCCCGGCCGGAAGCGGAACGATCTGTGCCGGTATCGTCGGGAGCCGCCGGCCACTGACGGTGGCCCACGACCCCGTGACCCCAGGAGCAGCCATGAGCCAGTCCCCCGCCCGCCGAACCGTGCTGCGGGGGGCCGCGCTCGCCGGTGCCGCCGGCTTCGGGCTGGCGGCCTGCTCACCGGGGGACTCGGGCGCGAACGCGTCGGCGGTACCGACCGAGCCGGTCGATCTGGGGGCCGCCGCCGACGTTCCGGTCGGCGGCGCCAAGCTCTACCGCGAGGACCGGCTCGTCGTGTCGCAGCCCGCCAAGGGCGAGTACAAGTGCTTCAGCGCCAAGTGCACGCACGCCGGCTGCATACTGTCCGACGTCGAGAAGAAGGAGGGCAGCTGCCCCTGCCACGGCAGCCGCTTCGACGTCACCACCGGCAAGGTCATCCAGGGCCCGGCGTCCGAGCCGCTGCCCGAGGTGCCGGTCAAGGCCAAGGACGGCAAGCTGATCGCCGGCTGAGCGCAGCCGCCGTCCCCCTCGGGAACCCAGCCGTCCGCACCGGGGAACTCACCCCCAGTCCCAGCTGATCCCCAGTATTCCGGGCCGCACCCCCTGCTCCACGAGGTGCACCGCGTGGTGCCGGCCGCTGAGCGTCAGCTCCTGCTGGGCGCTGCGCGGGGCGCCCGCCGAGGCCTGGGCGAAGCGGCGGCAGCGCACCGGCAGCGCCGCCTCGTCGAAGCGCACCTGAAGGACGTACTGGCTGCCGGCGAAGCTGAAGCCGCGCAGATACTCGGCGCTCGGTCCGCCGCTGCCGTCCTCGAAGACGTAACCGAAGACATGGGTGTCACCGGCCCGCAGCCGGATGTCGAAGAGCAGCTCGGCAACCACCACCCCGGCCTCGGCGTGCCCGCGCACCCGCCCCAGCCGGCAGTTCTCCGCGGCCCGCACCCGCACCCGGGCCGGATCGCAGCCCGACTCGCCCCGGTGGATGGCCACATACCGGTCCACACCGTCCCGGTGCGCGCGGACCACCTGGAGCGATTCCCGCTCGACGAGCTGACGCTCGGGCCCGATCAGTACCCGCTCGTGATGGCCCACGGTGTGCAGCCCGCCGTCCGCGGGGGTCTCCAGCTCGGCGAACAGCTGCTGCAGCGCGTCGGCGGGCGCCATCAGCGAGCGGTACGAGCGGGCGGGCGGCCGCTCGGCCTCCGGACGGGCGCCGCCCTCCGGCACCAGCAGCCGGTGCAGCGAGCGCGCGGGCAGTTCGAGGACCTCCTCCAGGGCGCGCACCGCCCGCAGCGACTCGGGGCGCTGCGGCCGCCGGGCGCCCTGCTGCCAGTAGCTCAGGCTGGTCACCCCGATGGTGATGCCGCGCTGTGCGAGCTTGTGCTGGACGCGGGTGAGCGCAAGACCCCGTGCGGTGAGCGCGCTGCGCAGCGCGAGATGGAACGGGCCGGTCCGCAGCAGCTGTTCCAGCTCGGCCGGCTGGGGAGCGTTCTGTGCCATTGCCTCAATCCTCCAGCGCGCGGGTGAACGTTCACAACCGGGTCGCACGCTGTGCGCTCTGCCTACCTGTTCACCGCAGTACGCCGGGCACCGGCCGTTCACATCCGGGCCCGTTCGTCCACACCCCCATGTCATTCCGCATTGAAGCGTGTTGACCTGCCTGCGACAACACCCGATGCTCCTCAGCAGCATCCGGATGCGCTCCTCTCACCCCCTCACCCCCCTTTTCGGGAGGAACGCCATGACCCGTGCACCCCACGCACGCCGTTCCCGCCGCAGATGGCTGTCGGCCGCGGCACTGACCGCCGCCGCACTGACCACGCTCACCGGGACGACCACCGCGTCCGCCACCCCCCTTGCGCCGCCGTCGCACGCCGTCACCGCCTCGGACACCGCCGCCGCACCGTTCGCCGCCAACCGTCTCGACATCTCCATGCAGGCCCAGGAGCAGACCAACTGGTGCTGGGCGGCCTCCGGCAACACCATCGCGACCTGGTACGGCAGGAACTACAGCCAGAACCAGTTCTGCAACGCCGCGTTCAACCGGCAGCAGGGCACCACCTGCCCCAACAACCAGGCCAACCTCGGCAACGTGCAGAATGCCTTCGACTCGATGGGCATCAACTCCGGCTCATATGTGTCGGGTTGGCTCCGCTACAGCACGGTCCAGAGTGAGATCAACGCCAACCGTCCCATCGAGACCCGCATCCAGTGGTCCTCCGGCGGCGGCCATATGCATGTGATCTACGGCTACGAAACGGACCGCAACTGGGTCTACTGGGGCGATCCCTGGGGCAGCAACTACCGCTACAACTGGGGCGATTTCGACTACTACGTCAACGGCAGCTCCTTCTCCTGGACCCACTCCCTCTACCGGATAGGAGCCTGAGGCCATGACGAAGCGCACCGCCGTCCGCACCGTGGTCCGCGCCGCCGCCACCGGGACGCTCGCCACCGCCTTCATCGGCCTCGCCCCGCACCTCGCACTCGCGGCACCCGTCCCCGCACCCCAGGTCCCGGCCCGCGCGAGCGTCGCCGCCGCCCACGAAGCGGCCACCGCACCCGCGACCCTGGACACCCTCGCCCGCTTCTTCGCCGCCGACCGCAAGCGCAGCGGCGCCCGCGCCGTGGCACCCGGCACGCCACAGGCCGCCGCGCACATCGAGGGCGGCACCGTCCCCGTCTACGGCCTGTCGCCGGACTTCGTCCGCGGCAAGGCCAAGGCCCCGGTCGCCCGCCTGGAGTTCCTCGCCAGCAAGGCCGTCGCCGCCGACGGCCGCACGGCGTCCGTGTGGACCGCGCGGCAGGGCGCCGCCTGGAAGGTCGTCAACATCGCCGCCGGTGACGACGAGACCCGCTACGCCGCGGCCGGGACCGCGCGGGACGCCGACGGCACGGTCTTCCACGAGCCGCAGATCGACGCCTGGTACCTGCAGTGCGGTGACCGTATCGAGCCGCTGGACGCCGACGCGCGCAAGGCCGTCGGCGCACACGGCACCACCGTCGCCGCCTACCAGAAGCGGGTGGCGAAGGCGTACGGCGACAAGCTGCCGGGCTCCGCGTACGACAAGCGCGGCATGGCCGGCGGTTACGGGCCGGGGGCCGCCCCCGGCGCCAAGGAGGACCGTGGTCCGCAGCCCGTCGCGGCCGGTGCGCTGGCCGGCGACTCCCTCCCGGTGACCGCCGCCACGACGGTGGCGGGCGCCGCCGCCGTGGTCGCCCTGGGGCTGTCCGGCACAGCGGCGCTGCGCAGGCGACGCAGCCGCTGACC